>QIBC01000238.1 GCA_003225215.1 Acidobacteriota bacterium | reverse complement strand
CCCGAAAGCATCACAATCCGGACCACCGACCATTCAGGACGCCAAGGCGCGCGGATACGGCGCGATCTACACGGTTGCACCTTCACCTCTCGACAGCAACGTGATCTGGACCGGCAGCGATACCGGCATAATTCATCTGACGCGGGATGGAGGGAAGACGTGGAATGACGTTACGCCGCCGGGCTTGAGCGACTGGAGCAAGATAAGCCTGATCGACGCGGGACACTTTGATGCAGGGACGGCCTACGCTGCGGTAGATCGGCATCGACTGGATGACACCGCCCCGCACATTTACGGAACGCACGATTTCGGGAAGAACTGGAAACAGATGATCGCTTGTCTGCTACCGAATGAATGTTCGCCCGATCGAGTCGGGCGCAACGTTGGCGGTTCTGTAAATATGCTTTCTCGCGGAACCGTCGCGAATGCGTACGTACGAGCAGTGCGCGAGGATCCGGTACGAAAGGGGCTCCTCTTTGCAGGCACCGAGCGCGGCGTGTACTTCTCAGTGGACGACGGCAATATTTGGAATTCTCTTCAACTCAATCTTCCGGCCACACCGATCCACGACTTAGTCATCAAGAACAATGATCTCATCGTCGCAACTCACGGGCGCTCGTTCTGGGTACTCGATGATCTCTCACCGTTGCGTTTACTCTCGAATGTCGGCGGCAGAGAGCCTGAACATCTATTCAAGCCTGCCGGCGCGGTTCGCGTCAGGAAAAGCGTTAACAACGACACACCGTTGCCGCCGGAAGAGCCGCAGGGTGACAATCCTCCAGCCGGAGCCACGATTTATTATTGGATCAGCCCGAACAGTACGGGCGAAATCCTACTCGATGTCATCGATCAATCTGGCGAGCTAGTGCGGCGTTATTCCAGCAACGACAAGCCACGGACTCTGCGCACGCCTCCAGCATTTCCCAATTACTGGCTCCCGAAGCCGGAGATACTCTCTGCCGAGCCCGGTATGCATCGTTTTGTATGGGATCTGCGCTACGCACCGCCGGCGGCAGTGGGGGGCGGATACGCCATGGCCGTCGCGAATAAGCAGACAGAGTCGCAGCCGCAGGGACCGCTGGTGGTTCCGGGATCGTATCGGGTTCGTCTTACGGTTGGAGGACAGAGTTATGAGCAGACTCTGGAAGTTGGCCCGGATCCGCGCGTGAAGGCAAGCGCTCAAGACTATGCTCAACAGTTTGCATTGGCCAAGCGCGTCTACGACGCCTTACAACAAGCGGGAGAAACAATTCACGAAATCGATCGGCGGCGCGCCGAATTGAAACAACAACCGAATCCCGAATTGGATCGCAAGCTTCTGGCGCTCGCCGGGGCGGCGCGCGGCGAGGAAGAGGAAGATGCCGCCGCAGCTCCAACCAGTATCACCCTACGCCGAGTAAGTGCCTCGCTCGCACATTTGCTGGGAGTAGTCGAGAGCGCCGATGCGCCACCAACCAGGCAAGCCGGTGACGCAGCGGACGAGGCTCTTCAGCAATTGAACGAGTTACTCGCGAAGGCGAGGGAGTTGGTAGCGCTAAAGTAATACTCAGCTGCTCTGAAAACCTGCCATCCTGAGGCCCATTGTTGGCCGAAGGATGACAGAACATAGGGCATAGCGAACGCTCCGGCATCTCACCAGGAAATCCCTTACTCCCCTCCGTGTCTCCGCGTCTCCGTGGTGAGATGAGAATTAGCCGCCCGAGCATCCAGGAACGACTGCAGGATCAGCACTGCCGCCATTTTGTCGATCACTTGTTTGCGCCGGGAATCGCGAATGCCCGTCTCATCGAGCAGCCGATGGGCCTCAGCCGTGCTCAGGCGCTCATCCCATAAGTGAACAGGAAGCGAGAACGCCTGTTCGAGCTGCCTGGCAAACTCGATCATCTTTTCTGCCTGGGCGCCGGCTTGCCCGCTCATGCGCAGCGGGTTGCCTACGACGATTTCGAGAACTTCATATTCCGCGAGCAGCTTTCGTAACTCGGCGAGATCGTATCTTCGATTGCGGCGATGCAGTGTGCTGACTCCCTGTGCAGTGATCCCAAGGGGATCAGAAACGGCAATTCCAATCCGGCGAGCGCCAACATCCAGGCCCAAAATGCGACCAGAGCTATGGGGAATCGCATTTTGGCGGTCAGCCATGCTGCGATTATAGGAGGGCCCGGCATCTTACTCTGCATCGGAGGATTCGCATGCCCTCACTGCCGGGCTGGAAAAGTCGCGAGAGGCAAGAAGGGCAGCGCGGCCCCGTACCAGTACAGAATCACGCGGGCTCCGCGCCATCGGCGGGCGAGCTGATTGACCTGGAAGAAGGTGTGCAGGAGGTTCACGAGGAGCTTCGCAAAGCCACCATCACTCAAATCACCCTCACTTTGCTGGCAGTTCTTGCGATCTGCTATTTTGCGAAACTTGTTCTGGTAACCATTTTTACGTCGATTCTGATCGCGTTCATTCTTGAACCTGTCGTTCGTGGCTTTGCCAAAATCCGCATTCCTCGAACCGTGGGGTCCGCTCTTGCGGTTCTATTGCTTCTCGCTCTGTTGTACGGTTTGAGCTATTTCTTCTACCAACGTGCCGTGGACTTTGCCCATCAGCTTCCGAAGATGTCCGGCGAGATCAAGAAGGTGATCCGCAAGTATCAGCAGAATGCGGCGGAGATCCGGCAGAGCGCACAGAACGTGATTCCTCAAAAACCTGAGGATGGGAATGCGGTCCCGGTAAGAGTCCAGTCAGAGCGAGGAATTAGTTCGTTCATCGGCGGTTCAGACATCGCCAACCTGGGTGAAGTACTGCTTACGGTCGCCTTTATCCCTTTTCTCGTTTACTTCATGCTGACGTGGCAGGAACATGCGAGGAAGTCGACTGTAAGGTTATTCCCCGCCGAAAAACGGCTGACCGTTTATCAGACCTTGGGAAAGATCTCCGAGATGATGAAAGGATTCATCGTCGGCAACTTCGTAATCGGCATTTTTATGGCGATCGCCAGCGCGATCGTCTTTGCGTTTCTGCATTTGCCCTATTTCTATTTCTTAGGCCTGCTCAGCGGATTCCTAAGCTTGGTTCCTTATTTGGGTTTGATTCTCGCTATGCTTCCGCCCGTGGCTTCAGGGGCGGGAGTACTACACGGCAGCGGATTCGCGATCGTTGCGGTGATGATTCTTGGATTGCATGTCTTTTCGATGAATGTGCTCTATCCCAAAGTGCTGGGTGGACGTCTTGAGCTAAACCCGCTGGCTGTGACTCTTGGATTACTCGTTTGGGGCTGGATATGGGGTGCTATGGGTCTGATTCTTGCCGTCCCAGTATTAGGCGCAATCAAAATCGTATGCGACAACATAACTGGACTAGAACCCTTTGGCCGATTCCTCGGAGAAGGAGCAAACGGGAAGAAGCAGCCAGTCAGACCTTGATCGCGTTGACTTTGGAAGGATTCCCGAAAGGCATGCTGGCTCTTCGGAGTCAACTATGTGCCCGGTTTGTACCCACCGCGGATACCAAGTCAAGACTTGCGGTAGAAACGATTTTTGGGCAGCTCTTACTTCAAGAGAATCGCCAGTCTAGGCGTCGGCAGTCACTTCGGGGAATTTCAGCTTTACTTTGGCTAAGGCGCGATTCAGGAGCGCTTCCATTTCGGTTTCGTCCACGTTTCTGGCCATCGCCATCTCGCTTACCAGAAGGTAGCGGGCGCGTTCCAGCATCTTCTTCTCGCGGAAGGAGAGCGCCTTGGTTTGATTCAATACCAGAAGGCTTTTCAAGACATAAGCCACATCGAGTAACGACCCGGTCCGCATCTTTTCGGAATTTTCTTTGAACCGGAACTTCCAGTCGGCGTGATTCTCGCACTTGCTGTTGATTAGAATGTCGAGGATTTGCTCGATGTCGGCGCTCTTAATGACCCGGCGAAGACCAACGGCGGCGACGTTGCTGAAGGGAATCGTAACCTTCAGATTGCTGGCCTTAATGTGCAGCTCGTAATATTTCTGCACCATGCTGCCGATTGTCCGACTGCTGATCTGCTCTACTATGCCGACACCGTGGTTGGGATAAACGACCTTGTCACCGATGTGGAAATCATGGTTCATTGAGGCACCTTTGGGCGGGGGAACCGAGGTACTGCTATTCTTTAAGAATATCGCGGAGAGTCGGTTAAGTCAATGTTTTCCAGAATCTTACAGACGAATGCTGCAGCGTTTTTGTGCCCTTCACGATACCAACTTCTGACAGCCTAGTTAAGTCCTTTGGGCTGAGCAAATCAGGATAGCTCACTTTGTCTTTTGCCACGGCGCCGGGGAGTATAATCGCTTCGAAACCTGTCGATACTGCGCACGCCCCTCCCCGGTGCGGAGGGTGATTACCGCCCAGATCGTCTTAAATCCCTGATCCCCCACCGTGTCGCTCGGGCGCGGATGGAACTGCGAGGTCCATGCCTGAACACGTAAAGAAGAAACTGTTGGAAGAAATCAAGGCTCTGGAGCACGAGCTCACCCATGAGCTTCCCAAAGAAATCAAAAAAGCGGCAGCGCTCGGCGACCTGAGTGAAAACGCCGAGTACCACATGGCCAAGCAGCGCCAGGAGTTCGTGAACGCGCGCCTCGGCCAGCTCAAGAAACGCATGGGCGAGCTGGCTCTGGTGAACTTGAATAACATTCCCCTGGACAGAGTGGCGTTCGGCTCTGTGATCGAGGTCTTTGACACCACCAAAGACGAGAAGATTGAATACACGCTGGTCACCAGCGAAGAGTCAGACGTTACCCATGGCAAGATTTCAACCACCTCGCCGATCGGCAAGAGTCTTATGGGCAAGAGGGTGGGCGATGTCGTAGAGGTCGTCACTCCCACCGGCAAACGCGAGCTGGAAATCCTGAAGCTCGCAACGATCCACGATCAGGAGCAGGCCGAAACCAACGGCGCTTCGGGCGGACACTAGATGAGTTGGACCGGCGCATTCGGCCGAGCATGCGGCAAACTTCTATACGCCATCGTGCGCGGACTTTCGCTCACGCGCATTTCGCCGAATATCCTGACGTTCACGGGACTAGTGATCAACATCATCGCCGGAGTTCTTTTTGGATATGCCAGCGGCGATCGGCAGCCGCGACTCTTCTTTTACGCCGGATTAGTGATCCTTGCGGCAGGCATCTTCGACATGGTCGATGGTCGTGTGGCGCGGGCAACCCATCAAGTCACAACTTTCGGCGCATTCTTCGACTCGGTAATCGACCGGTACAGCGACATCGCGCTCTTCTTCGGACTGCTGGTTTTTTACGCTCGCGCAAATCACTTTTTCTACGTCGTGCTCGTGGGAATTGTGATGACCACTTCCGTGATGGTCAGCTACACCCGTGCCCGCGCAGAGTCGCTGATTCCGAGCTGCAAAGTTGGATTTCTCGAGCGGCCAGAGCGCATCGTGCTGGTGCTTATCGGCGCGTTGTTCAACCGCATGGCCCCGGTGTTGTGGGTGATCGCGGTACTGTCGACAATCACTGTCATCCATCGCATGTGGCACACCTACCAGCAAATGAAGCCGTTGACGGAACAGGAACTCAAGACGCAGGCGGCCACCGCCGGATCCTTGCCCAAGGAGCAGCGTCCAAAGCTGAATCCCGCAATCTCTGCCTGAAGTAATCTGGGCGTGCTTCTCCCAGGTAGAGACGCAGCATGCTGCGTCTTCCCCATGCTCCTGGCCGTGTCCCAGAGTATTTGCAACGCACAATCAGCATGGTGGAGACGCAGCATGCTGCGTCTCTACTATGTCGCACCGTTACGGCAAACCGTCGTAGCAGGCTCCGATCGGAGTCCCCGGCGGATTGCTGGGCGGCTTCTTCCATGGAGCCGCGTTGAAGTCGAAAAAGTCCAGCATGTTGGATACGTACGCATCTCGCGCCGTCAATGGCTTTAGGTTAAAGCGCTTTTCGACAAATGCCAGCCATGAGGTCGAGTCGGTCACCTGATGCGACACGTAATGTGGTCTTGTGAACGGGGAGATCACAATCGCCGGAACGCGGAACCCGTAGCGGTTGAAGTCCCCTGGCGGATCGTAAGGTGGGACTCCATGCGTGTTTTTGGCGTTCGCGCAGTGGGGATCGGAGGCACTGGTGCAGATATCGATG
>QIBC01000060.1 GCA_003225215.1 Acidobacteriota bacterium | reverse complement strand
GAAGGCGATGTACGAAGTACGCGGTGTCCACGCTTCTTGCCTCTGCGCAGATAAGTGTACAGGGACGGGAGCTAATGTCCGTGAATCGCGAACATCCCGCTGGTCAGGCTCAGTACCACGGACACGCATAGATGAGTCTTATCCATGCTTGAAACGACTCGTCAGTTTTTCTTCGAGGAGGGGTTCATAGTCACAGTTACAACTCGAGAACTGTGTTCGAATTCGCACAAGCCTTGTCCGGAAATGAACAAGCTTAAATGCGCTGCAACATTTGTCCCACCTAGTTGCCGCTGACACTGAATCTTCACGGAACCGGCGGCCATCCGATGCCGTATTGATCACTGGAATACGAAATGTAAATTGATTGACGGCCTGCTAACCGTCGTCAGGGCATGGCGTCAAAGGTACAAACAGGCAACCAGACGGGGTCTGGATGAGTGAGCGCAATAACGCGCCGGAGTCGCAGCGCAACGGATCGACTCCAAATCATTGCGAGCCGGAAGCATCGCTGCATCCGGCTTGGTTGGCGTTCGTGCGTTACTGCCAGCAGATGGGACATGGAGAAATCGAGAGACTGAAAATCCAGGATGGGATTCCCGTTTTGATAGAGGTTTCGAGGCACAAGATTAAATTCAGCTAGCGAAGTAGCTGACCGAATACATCGGAGGCTGTCGCGATCCTGATTCGTTCTAGGATCCGGCAGCCTCTTTTTGTTTTCAAGGTGGTGCTGCGATGTCAAGCATAACTCTTAATCCAACACGTTTCGCTTCATTTTCTTTGCGATGCTTTTCCATCTTCTGTGCGATCGTCGCATCTATATCTCATCTCGAAGCGACAGCGGCTGCGAAGCCGATTGGGGAGCCGGAATTCAGCAAACTGCTTACCCAAGCCGAAAATGGCTCTCTAACTGCAGCGGTGCAGGTAGCAAAAGCATATGCTTCCGGCCGAGTGGGTAAGGTGAATTATCAGGAGGCTGCACGTTGGTTCCGCAAGGCCAGCGACCAGGGCGATCCGGACTCACAGACGAATTTGGGTGTGCTCTATCTGATTGGCCAAGGTGTAGAACGCAACGAGTCGGAAGCGATCCGCTGGCTGCAGCGTGCGGCTGCATCGGGCTATCCGGTTGCTCAACATGATCTCGCAGTGGTTTATCTCAACGGATGGGGAACTCCCAAAGATCCTGAGCGCGGTGTGGATCTGCTGAACCGTTCCGCCACGGCCGGTCTGGAAATCTCACAAGTGGATCTTGCCGTGATTTACCTGAAGGGCGACGTGGTTGTGCGCCATGCCGAAACGGGAATCAAATGGCTTAAACGCGCAGCTCATCGCCACTTCCCCCCAGCAAACTTTCTGCTGGGTATCTGCTACGAAAACGGAGAGGGAGTGAAAGCCGACCCAGCCAAGGCAGTTGAGCTGTACCGGAAAGCTGCCGACAAAGGTCTCGCGGCAGCGCAGAACAACTTAGGAAGAATCTATTTTCAAGGAAACGCAATCAAGCAGAATAAGCAGGAAGCCCTAAGATTGTTTTCCGCAGCGGCGGAACAGGGCAATGGACAGAGTTACCTGAATCTTGCACTCTGCTCCTTAATCGGTTGCGCCGCCGTAATCGACGCAACTGCCGCATATAGCTGGTATCTTTCGGCAGAGGCCTCTGGCGTTCCCATTCCGCCACTATTCCAGGAAAAATTTACTCAACTCGCAACGCAACTTGATGAAGACCAACTAAGAAGAGCGCAATCAAATTCGCAAGCCTGGGTTGCGCAACATCCTTCCGCGGGTGCCCGCACAACCGTTCAACTTCGCCACGTACCGGGTGCTGCCTTAGCAGCGAACCAGCAACCACGAACCATTGACAATAGTGAGGTATTCAAGTCGTTATGGCAACAGACTCCATACATGCCGCAGCGTTTGCCCACTCGAGATTCCGTGCGTTAATCGCCGACGATCAGCCTTCCGCCCGCGAAGCCATAAGCCGCCTTCTCGAAGATGACGATTCGATTGAGATCGTCAGCGAATGTGCCGACGGGAAAGAGGCTCTCGCCGCAATTGCTGAGTACGCACCCGACATGCTGTTTGTAGATGTCCAATTGCCAGAAGTCCATGGCTTTCAAGTAGTGGAATCGAGTCAGGAAAAGATTCCCGCCGTGGTCTTCATGAGCGCATTGGAACGGTTTGCCGCACGAGCCTTTGACGCGCACGCTGCCGATTACGTTGTAAAACCCTTCCACGATGAGCGACTGCTGCAAGCTGTCGAGCGGGCCAAGCTTCGGGTACAGATGGAGCGCAGCAGAATCGACGTGGCCGGCGCTGCGAGAGCCTCGCTGACGGTCATACCAGCTCAGGAATCGCCGAAGTATCTCGAGCGTTTGGCTCTTCGCAACGGCGATCGTATCTTCTTTCAGAAGGTGCAACTCGTCGACTCCTTCACCTCAGCGGCAAACTACGTTCAGGTCCATTGTGGGACACAGATACACCGCATGCGCTCCACCATGAATGAACTGGAGCAAAAGCTGGATCCCAGGCAGTTTGTTCGCATTCACCGCTGCACAATCATCAATATGGAGTGTTTGCGGGAGTTCCGCCCACTGCCTCACGGCGACTACATGGTGAAGCTGGTAGATGAAAAAGAACTCACCATGAGCCGGAACTATCGTCAACGGTTCCGCAGAGCCCTGTCGGCGTTGAGTTACGCTTAGTAGCTCGCTTCATCACATTCTGGATTGAGGAATCCCTGGTCGTAAGACGATCAGGGATTTCGTTTTCGCTTCCACTCACCTATGCAGCTCTATAACCTTGATAAATATTTTCGATCCCAACTATTTCCTGAATGAGGTATAACCAAGCTCAAAGCGGGACCTGAGCCCCCAATCGGAATCGCTGTGGGAGTCTCGACCTTGCAAACGAACACCTATTCATTGCTGTTTCTCTCGCTGAGCAGCCTCATCCTGCTTGTTCAAATCGGTCTTCTGTTTCTTCAATTTCGTAAACAACAACAGAGTCATAGTTCTCCCCTTCATCTTCTCTCTGGTGTACGCGTGTCGCAGGTAATGAACGAAATTCCGGCGGCCTCTCCCCATGACACGCTCGAATCTGTGCAGGAGATCATGCTTGCCCGGGAGGTATTCGCAGTACCCGTGCTTGACGATGATGGAGAGCTTGCCGGAATCGTCAGTATGTCTGACATCGCGAAGATCGACAGAAGCGAGCGAGGAGAAGTTCAGATTGGCGCCATCTGTTCACGCAATTTGAAATGCGCATTTCCCGATCAAACGATGCATGAGGTAGTGGAGCACATGCGGGAATTCCATCTCGCCAATCTTCCTGTTGTCTCGCGCCGCAACGAAAAGCGGCTCCTTGGCATGATTACCAAGGGAGACATTATGCTGGCTTACAGAAAAATGACGCTGGAACTGTCGCTTTAGGTTGGTATTTAACGAGATTAGTGTCCGGCCGCGCTGTGCATAACCTTTAGTTTAATCTCGGATGCATTGCTCTTAACCGCTTTGCGATTCCCCTCAAGAAATAAGCGGACTGCGTTCACTATGTGTTCAGGGCCACTGCTCACAAAAGCTGTTGACCAGGGGTCGCGTTCGTCTTTTTCATCCTGAACCATGACGATGGGGAGCGTAGGAAATTGCTCCCTCAAGCCCTGCACCAGACTCACGTTTTGCGATGTACGTAACGAGTCTCCGATGAGGAGCATGTCGAATGAAATTCCACGCAACAATGGAACCAGCTCATTGGGGCGAGTGGTGTGAGCGACGTCATATCCCGCACGCTGCAAGATCATGGCACGCGTACAGATAACGTGGACGTCCTCGCCATAAGCGAGAATCCGTTTCATAGACATGTTGCAGGATAGCTGCACGAACATTACTGCCGCGATTTCAGACAGTCAACAAAATTAGGTTGAATTTTGTTGGCGCAAATTGGCAGAAGTATGGAGCTGCTTGAAGTAGTTGATTTTAGGTTGTTAATCGATTCCATATTCAGCAACTCCCGATAAATCCAGAAGTGCAACGCTCCCTTGACAACCATGCCCGGAGCGGAGGAGAATCCTAACCATAAGGCGAACATAAAGCGAAACAAAGAAACACTTCTCTGTAATGGAAACCATGATGAATACTGCCTCCGAACTACGTACACACCTCGAAGCAATTCTGGAACATCGGATTCCTCGAGCATTAACTCCTCCGCAGCGATCGGCGCCCGAGATGATCCCTACCGGCCTCATCTCAATTGATTCTCTTACCGAAGGCGTGCCGCTGGGCTGCCTAACCGAGATCTGTGGACCCACGTCCTCTGGGCGAAGCAGCGTTTTAATGACTCTCATGGCAGAGTGCATGCGGCGCGACGAAATTTGCGCACTGGTCGATGCAAGTGATGCATTCGATCCGCGGTCGGCGGCCAGTGCTGGAGTAGATCTGTCACGGCTACTCTGGGTCAGGTGCGGAAAATCGGACGATCGAGCGACCTCACCGAAGCAATCAAAATCTCAACGCATACTCGGAACACCGATCATCGCCTCACCGCATCAAGTTAAATCACTTCACAATCGTCAAGGAAGCAGCGTCACGGGATCATCCGATCCAAAGGAATATTCTCGTGTTGAACAAGCTTTGAAAGTCACCGATTTGCTGCTGCAGGCTGGCGGCTTTGGGCTCGTGATTCTCGATCTCGCCGACATCTCGATTTCGGCAGCAAGGCGAATCCCGCTTACCACTTGGTTTCGTTTCCGGCGCGCAGTCGAGAACACATTAACCGCCTTTGTCGTCGTCGAACAACAACCCAGCGCGAAAAGCTGTGCTTCTCTCGTCCTGGATTTTGCCCCGCAACAAGCTGCCTGGAGTGAAGCTGCTGAGACAGAAACCATTGTGGACACACATCTTGATGGCGGCACTCCGGTTGGCAACGATGAAGTTGCTTTCCGGGTAACCGCTCAGGGAATAGCGATACCGTTCGACAAGCCAAGGGCCTCGTCCTTTGAAATCCCCCAGCGTTGGATTACTCCAAGAATGCGTCTCCTGAACACTACGCACGCGCATTTTCAGGTGGCACGATCGCGAAGCATACGCAGGTCGAAGAAATTGCCCGTGCGTTCCGAGTTTGTTGCGGACACTGTCACCTCAGTCTCTGTTCCTACTCCCGTTTTGCATGTGCAGTAGGAACTGCTCGCTAAATTCCGAAACGGAATTCACCATGCTTTTTGCCTGTATCTACGTTCCCGAGTTTCCCGTGCAAGCCATCGCCCGTACTGCGCCTGAATTGCGTGAACAAGCGTTAGCCGTGCTCGATGGTACTCCGCCGCTGCTCAGCATAATTGCTGCCAATCAGCAGGCGCGCGAGTTGGGCGTTGAGATTGGCATGACAAAGCTGCAATCGGAAGCGTGTTCAAACATTCGCCTCTGCCGGCGGTCGATGATCCAGGAAAAAGCTGCCTATAATGCGCTGCTCGACTGCACTTACGCTTTCTCTCCGCGTGTCGAAGACACCTCTCGACATAGCGCAAATGGTGATGGCAAAACGAAATCTACCGACACTGTGATTTTTGATATCACTGGACTGGAACGTCTTTTCGGATCTCCCACAAACATTGCTCGCCGCATCGTTTCGCATGTTTCCAGAATGGGACTTGAAGCGAATGTTGCAATTGCCGGCAATCCTGATTCCGCGATGCACGCTGCCCGCGGCTTCTCGGGCATGACGATGATTGTGCCTGGTACGGAAGCCAAGCGAGTTGGTCTTTTGCCAATTCAACTACTCGAACCCTCTGCGGAGATGCTCGAGACATTTGAGCGTTGGGGCATTCGTGATTTTGCTGGACTCGCCGCACTCCCGGAGATCGCTCTGAGCCAGCGGCTTGGGCAGGAAGGATTGCGTCTCCAAAAACTCGCGCAGGGACGAGCCCAGCGAACGCTCATTCCGGCCGAGCCAATCATTCAATTCGAAGAATCGATTGAACTTGAAGATGCAGTTGAGCTGCTCGAACCATTGGCTTTTATTTTGAATCGTCTTCTCGAGCACATCTGTGCCCGGCTTGCAGCACGATCACTTGCTGCCAGCGAATTACGTATCACGCTGGAGCTGACCGGGCATGAAGATCAATCCATTAAGGAACAGGAGCAAAGTAAGAGTACTTATTACCGCAGCTTCCAGTTTCCGGTTCCAATGCAGGACAGCCGGACATTCCTGAAGTTATTGCAACTCGATCTTGCAGCACATCTGCCAGGCGGCCCAGTAAAGAAAATTTTTCTGGCTGCAGAACCAGCGCCTCCCCGCTTCGCACAATCGGGATTATTTCTTCCACGCGGACCAGCGCCGGAACGGCTCGAACTCACGCTGGCACGCATCCGCGGCATCGCCGGCGAGGATCGCGTAGGCTCTGCCGAGTTGCTCGACACTCACGCTCCCGGCGATTTTCGCATGTGTGTGTTCCGTCCTTATACAAAATCTTCGAAGAGTAATAACAAGTCATGCATGCAGCGGACAGCGCTACGTATCTTTCGTCCACCGCTCGCAGTCAAAGTACGCACGCAAAATGAAGTACCTGCACGTGTCTTTTTCCGCGGACAGACACACCGCGTAACCGCAGCCGCAGGTCCATGGCGCAATAACGGAGGCTGGTGGACAACTGAAGCCTGGACGCGCGACGAATGGGATTTGGAACTTCGAGCAGAGCAACCTACGCCAATGCTGGTGCGTATGTATCGCGATTTAACTTCGGCAAAGTGGTATCTCGAAGCGACATTTGACTAATCATGAAGTGACTAATCATGAAGGAGATTTCACCACGGAGACACGGAGTCACGAGAAAACCAAAAATTAATCACAAAGGATTCGGGCCTTGCTTCCCTTCGTGCTCCTCGTGTCCTCTGTGGTGAGCTTTTGGTTTTCTCCGTGACTCCGTGTCTCCGTGGTGAAATCCGTCTGTAAAGATGTATATAGAACTCCATTCCCGATCTGCCTTCAGCTTTCTCGAAGGTGCTTCCCTGCCTGAAGCCCTCATTGCTGTGTGTGCCGACTACGGCATGCCGGCGATGGCGCTGCTCGACCGCAATGGCGTTTACGGAGCACCGCGATTTCATCTGGCGGCTCAGAAGTTCAACATTCGCGCTCATATCGGCGCGGAAGTCACCGTCGATGACACTCTCTTCGGCGAAGCTGGTCCTGTGCGCTATCCCTTGTTGGTCGAATCACCTCTGGGGTATCAAAATCTTTGCCGGCTCATTACCCGTACAAAATTGCGGGCAAAGAAAGAAGAAAGCGCAGCTCGGATAGAAGAATTGGAAGAGCACGCTAGTGGACTGATTTGTCTTACCGGCGGCGAAGACGGTCCGCTCGCCGAAGCGCTCATGCGTGGGGGATATGACGAAGGAGTGCGTGCAGTAGAGCGCATGATGCGCATCTTTGGTCCACAGAACGTATATGTCGAGCTGCAAAGACATTTCGATCGTCGTGAAGAGGCACGCAATCAGGCGGCCGTGGCTATCGCGCGCAAGCTGCGACTCTCTATTCTTGCGACCAATGGTGTGTCATACGCAACGGCTGCGGAGCGTGAAATTCTCGATGTCTTCACGTGTATTCGCCATCACCGGCAACTGGAGAATGCAGGACGTCTGCTCTCGATCAACTCTGAGCGCTTCATTCGCTCCCCATCCGAAATGGAACAGCTCTTTGCCGATCTGCCTGAGGCAATCAGCAACACCGTCGAACTCTCAAGCCGACTGCAGTTCACGCTGGAACATCTTGGTTATCAGTTCCCGCGTTATCCGATCCCAGAAGGCGAGACGATGATCTCGTTTTTGCGCGAGCGCACGCGCGAGGGCATGGATAGGCGTTACGGTAAAAAGCCGCCGGATCTGCGCGAACGTGCCCGGCAGCAAATCGATCGGGAACTGAAGCTCATCGAACATCTCAATCTTGCCGGCTACTTCCTCATCGTGTGGGATATCGTTCGCTTCTGCGAGAGGGAACGCATTCTGGTGCAAGGCCGCGGATCAGCGGCTAACAGTGCTGTTTGTTATGCGTTGGGAATCACCGCCGTCGATCCTGTGGGAATGGAACTGCTCTTTGAACGCTTTCTTTCCGCAGAACGAGGCGAGTTGCCGGACATCGATCTCGACTTGCCCAGCGGTGACCAGCGCGAGCGCGTAATTCAGCATGTTTACGCTCAATACGGCGCGCAAGGAGCCGCCATGACGGCGAACGTCATCACTTATCGTGGACGCTCGGCAGCCCGCGAAGTAGGTAAGTCGCTGGGCTTCGATGTTGAAACTTTGGATCGATTATCTGCGCTGGTGGGTTCATGGGAATGGAAAGGACCGACCGACACGATGGAGCAGCAATTTCGTCATGCCGGATTCGACCTGCGCCATCCGCGTATCTCGAAATTCCTCGACCTTGCGCTTCGTGTGCAGGATCTGCCGCGTCATCTTGGTCAGCATTCCGGTGGCATGGTCGTCTGCCAGGGACAGCTCAACTCTGTGGTACCGCTTGAGCCAGCCAGCATGCCCGGACGCGTGGTAGTGCAATGGGACAAGGAAGATTGCGCTGATCTCAAGCTAGTGAAAATCGATCTGCTAGGACTAGGAATGATGGCAGTGCTCGAAGATTGTATCGAATTGATTCCACAGCATTACGGCGAAGCAGCGGATTTGGCACAGCTTCCGCAAGATGACCCTCAAGTCTACGAGGGACTTCAGCAAGCCGACACTGTTGGACTGTTTCAGGTGGAGAGTCGAGCACAAATGTCGGCGCTTCCACGCAATCGTCCGAAATGCTTCTACGACATCGTGATTCAGGTCGCGATCATCCGCCCTGGACCGATTGTGGGCAAGATGATGAATCCCTTTTTGAAACGACGGCAAAAGCTTGAGCCGGTTACCTACGCTCATCCGTCGCTGGAACCGGTGCTGAAACGAACTCTAGGTGTTCCGCTTTTTCAGGAGCAGCTCCTGCGCATGGCGATGGTGGTTGCTGATTTCAGCGGAGGCGAAGCCGAAGAGTTGCGCCGTGCGATGGGAAATAAACGCTCTCAGGCAAAAATGGCAGCGATAGAAACGCGTCTGCGCAGCGGCATGACTAAAAATGGGATTAGCCATCAAGCGCAAGATGAGATTGTGCAATCGATAGTCTCATTTGCGTTGTACGGATTTCCGGAATCGCACGCCGCCAGCTTCGCGCTGCTGGCATACGCAAGCGCATATCTTAAGTGTCACTATCTGGCGGCGTTCACTGCCGCCCTTTTGAACAATCAGCCGATGGGTTTTTATCATCCGGCAACGATCGTGAAAGACGCGCAGCGGCATGGATTAAGGGTTCGGCCGGTGGATGTCACGCGTTCCTGTTGGCCTTGTACCCTGGAATGCGAGTGCGGCGGTGAAACTCCGCATAATCGACCCGGCTGCAAAATTGCATTGCGCATGGGACTTCGCTATGTCCGCGGCTTGCGTGAAGAAGCGGCGCTGGCGCTGGTGAGTGCACGCAATCGCAAAATATTTTCTTCGGTAGATGATCTAGCGCGTCGTGTTCCAGAACTACGCCGGAATGAACTAAACACGCTTGCACAAATTGGGGCTTTGAACTGCCTTGATGGGTCTTTTGTGGTGGAAGCCCCCGACTTTCAGTCGGGGCAAGGCTTTCAAACCTTGCGAGCAAAAGGTGTAACCAATGATCGCGCTTTAGCACTGGCCCGCGAAGTAGCGTGGGCTAAAGCCCATGTCAAAAGAGATCTCTGTTCCCCGGACTGGGATGCGGGGATTTCCAGCATCAGCTCTCGAAACGGAAAATTTCATCGACGCGATGCATTGTGGCATGTGGAGAAGGCAGCATGGGCGGAGGGACCTTTACTAGCTGATATCGCGGAGCCTGATTCGCCGTCACCGCTGGCACAAATGACCTCCGAAGAACGGCTCATCGCCGATTACCACGGGACCGGCCTTACAGTTGGACCACATCCCATGCTTTATCGCCGTGAGGAGATGAATCGCATGCGGGTGGTCCGGGCTATCGATCTCTGCCGCTTAAAACACGGGCAATTCACTCGAATCGCAGGCTGTGTGATTGCGCGACAGCGCCCGGGTACGGCCAACGGCTTTATATTTCTTAGTCTTGAGGACGAAACCGGAATTTCCAATGCAATCATCATGCCCGATCTATACGATCAGAACCGCTTACTGGTCATCCACGAGCGCTTTCTTTTAATTGAGGGCATTCTACAGAATGTAGAGAACGTCATTTCTGTGAAAGCCTTGCGAGTCAGCCGGCTAGAGATCACTGACGCAGTGACGCGCTCGCACGATTTTCACTGAAAGAAAAAGCTTCAACAAAGCCCTAGTTCCTGAGAACCACATTTGTGAGAACACGCTGGCGTGCTACGCCTGAAATGTTCTCCTCTTGAAATATCCCCCTGAAGAGCTTTCTCTGAAAACGATCTTCTTCCAGACCCTCCCTTTCCACACTTCTGCTTGTTAAAATCGAAACAGCTGTTGAGTAATCGGCGGATATCGCTTCGCTCAGTGCTCAACCTTGAGCACTCAACACGAAACAATTTCCTTGATTTGGAGAAGTCCCCCATGGCTAGAGCAAAAAGTTCCAGTAAAACGGCAGCTACTGCCAACGGCGATGCCGGCACCAATGGCGCCGCCACTGTGTCGAAAAAGAAAATCCCCAGCTCTGCTCTGCAAATGAGCTCCGCTGCTGAAAGCAACGCTGCTAAGGCGCAAATCCCGCTACCCTCACGGGTAACCGATACCAGCGTTTATCCAAGCGTAAGCGAAGAAAGGATCCGTCAGCGCGCTTATGAGTTGTACATGCAGCGCGGCGGACAGCACGGAAAACATGCCGATGACTGGTTCCGCGCCGAGGCGGAACTGCGAGGTCGCAGATAACATCCAGAGCTTTGACTTCAGACGCACCGCGAAAGGGTAAGAGCGCGTTGAGCAAAACTGTTCTCCTGGTGGATGACAATCCGGTTCAGCTTTCGACTCGGCAAATGGTGCTAAGCCAGGCCGGACTCGAAGTACAGGTAGCTACCAGCGCCGACAGCGCACTTGCCCTGCTTCGCAGTCTCTCCGATGGACAGAAGATCGGCGTAATCGTCACCGACCACATCATGCCGGAGGCCACCGGGTCGGACTTTATCCGTCTTGTCCGCAAGGTAAATCCCGAGGTCCCCGTCATTGTTATCAGTGGATTGGCCGAGGCAGAACAGGAATATGCCGGCATGGATATCCTGTTCCGTCAGAAGCCATGTCCGCCCCCGGAATTGATCCAACTCGTCCAATCGGCCGTCGCCAAATCAGAACAACGGTGACGTTTGTCACATCCAGTTTTCCGACTGCCATTGGACGATTGGATGGCCGAGATCCTTGCAAAAGCGAGTAGAATTGTGACTTCCGGAACATTCCCGACGGTGTAGTTCCGTTTTCTCGCTATGCCCCTGTTTGGCAGCTTCGCCCTCCTATTCGCTCTGGTCCTGAGCGCTTATTCCCTGGTATTCGGAGCTATTGCCCTGCGCCAGCAAGCGGTGGGGATTCCAAGCGATCGATTAGCCGAAACCGCGCGACGGGCGGGGATTGCAATCTGGGTAGCCGTTGCCGGAGCCGCCTTTGCCTTGGTTTGGTCGGCTCTCAATAATGACTTCTCGGTTGCATACATCCTGCACCACACGAATCGTGATCTTCCTACTCCTTATAAATTCGCTGCACTTTGGTCGGGACAGGAAGGCTCCCTGCTTTTTTGGGCGTTGCTACTAAGCACCTATGGGTTGGTGCTGCGCTTGCGCCACAAGGTGGACGTGAAGCTCACGGCACATGCCTCCACGATTCTTGCAGCTGTGCAGCTTTTCTTCTTGTTGCTTCTGAATTTCGCTGCGCGGCCCTTTTCCCTCGTCACTGGAAGCATTCCGGCAGATGGCAATGGACTTAATCCTTTGCTCCAGTATCCCGAAATGGTCATTCATCCCCCCATGCTGTACTTGGGATATGTGGGATTCGCAGTGCCTTTTGCTTTTGCGTTAGGCGCGTTGATCATGAAATATCCCGGCGAGAAGTGGATCCACATCACCCGCCGTTGGACGATGGTCACATGGTGCTTCCTAACGTGCGGGATTTTTCTTGGCGCTCATTGGGCGTACTCGGTACTTGGCTGGGGAGGTTATTGGGGTTGGGATCCGGTGGAGAATGCGTCCTTCTTCCCGTGGCTCACAGGAACGGCCTTCCTGCATTCGGTAATGATGCAGGAGAAGCGAGGCATGCTGAAGACCTGGAATGTCTGGCTGATCTTCTCCACATTCATGCTCTCCATTCTGGGAACTTTCCTGACTCGAAGCGGCGTGGTTAGCTCAGTGCATGCCTTCGCCCAGTCTTCCATTGGCGAGTGGTTCATGTGGTTCCTGGGTATCGTCTTAGTCGTGTGCCTATACTTTTACGTCAGGAATCGCGACCACCTCCGGAGTGAACATCGCCTGGAATCGTTGCTTTCTCGCGAATCCAGTTTCTTGTTTCAGAATCTCGTTTTACTCGCCTCATGTTTTGCGATTCTTTGGGGGACGCTGTTCCCCGTACTCTCGGAATGGATTCAGGGTCACAAAGTTACAGTCGGACCACCTTTTTTTAATCGAGTAAACATTCCCATCGCAATGTTCCTCCTGCTGCTTACGGGAGTGGGTCCGTTGCTGGCTTGGCGGAGCACATCGTGGGCGAGCCTGAAACGCAACTTCGCAATTCCGGTAACTGCCGCTGTCGTCACAGCAATCATCCTGATGGCTTTTGGTGTGCGTCCTTGGGAAGACGCTGCTCACTTCTACTCGTTGATGGCGATCTCGCTGGGTGCACTTGTGACGGCAACGATCGTATCCGAATTCGTGCGCGGTGGACGCGTGATCGCCCGGCATACCGGACAGAATCTGTTGGCCTCGATGGTGACGCTTACACGCCGAAACACCCGACGCTACGGTGGATACATTGTCCATTTCGGCGTCGTTGTAATCGTAATCGGCCTCGCGGGCGCCGCCTTCAATCAGCAGAAGGAACAAGAGTTGGGTTTCCATGAGCAGATGCAGATCGGGCCCTATACGCTGATCTGTGACAATTACACGCAGGAAGACAATCCCAACTACAGCATTGAGTATGCCATTCTGAATGTGTACAAAAATGGGAAGCCGATCGGACAGATGTTCCCTGCGAAGAAGTTCTTCAAGGCGAGCCAGCAGCCCGACACGATCGTTGCAAACCACTCAACTCCCATCGAGGATCTTTACGTCATCTATGCCGGCAAAAACCTCGATAGTGACAAGCCGATCATCAAGGTGTTCATCAATCCGCTGGTAATGTGGATCTGGACTGGGGTCTGGGTGTTGATCTTCGGCACTGTGGTCGCAATGATTCCGCCCATTTCCGCCGCTGCCGTTCCTTTCGTACAACGAGTGCGACCAACTGCAGTGGCTCTGCCAGTCCACTCTGAGCCGGTCGAGGCAGGTGACTGATGAGATTGTTTCGGCGCTTCAGCACATCCCTTCTCACAGTGACTTTATCGGTCTTGCTCCTGGGCGCCAGCAGTGATCGTGCCCGATTCAGCGATTTGGGCCATCGGATGATGTGCGTCTGTGGGTGTAATCAGATACTGCTCGAGTGCAACCATGTTGGGTGTACTTATTCGGATCGCATGCGCGAGCAACTTATGGCTGCCACTCAGCGCGAGAGCAGCGATGACAATATCCTGCAAGCGTTTGTGAAGGAGTACGGGACCACCGTGCTGGCGGCTCCCACGATGCGCGGCTTCGATAAAGTCGCCTGGATTATGCCGTTCGCCGTGTTTGTGGCCGGTTCGCTGCTCGCGATCATTGTGATTCGCAACTGGAAAAACCGCCGACCTGCCCACGCGGTGGTGCATGGCCCCCAGGCACTGGATCATTACCGCGAGCAGGCACGCAGGGAGACATCGCTTTGACAATCGGAGTCTGTGTTCTCTTTGCTGCCGCCCTGCTGGCGTATGTCTTTGCTCCCGGTGTAGCGTTCGAGCGCGCAACAGATAAGCCGCGGCTGGTGTATTTGGAAGAACGCAAGCAAGTCATCTACGAGAATCTGCGTGATTTGAATTTCGACTTTAACGCTGGAAAGTATCCCGCTGAGGATTATGAATCCTTGCGGAATTCTCTTGAGGCTGAAGCCGCAGAAGTATTAGCTGAGATCAGCGCGTTGCAGGAGACTGCACAAGCTGTTTAGTCATGCCACTTGCGCTGGGCTAGCATATTTCAACTAAACACAAAGCTAATCATCATCAATGAGTCATTTCACCACACGTGCGCTTTTTGTCCACCACAGGATTATCCATCTCTGCGCCGCTTTATTTACGTTGGCGGCATCGTGCTTCGCAACTAACATCACTGGCAACGTCACGAATAAGACTAGCGACCAGCCGTCCGCAGGCGACGACGTGGTACTACTTAAACTCAGCGAAGGCATGCAAGAAGCTGCTCGCGGTAAGACTAACGCTCAAGGAAAATTCGCATTACCGGTTCCCGACGATGGAGGACAGCATCTTGTTCGCGTCACCCATCAGGGTGTGAACTACTTTAGACCTGCTCCCGCTGGGACCACGAGCGTGCAATTAGATGTTTACGACGCAGCCAAACAAGTCGACGGCGTCGCCGGTCGAGCCGACATCATGCGGGCACAGGCCGAGAACGGCCAGATGACGATCACGCAACTCTTCGTGCTACAAAACAATTCCAATCCGCCGCGCACTCAGATGAGCGAGCATAGCTTCGAATTCACCCTGCCCGAAGGCGCAATCGTTGATTCTTCATTGGCGGCTGGTCCCGGCGGCATGCCGGTCAACTCCAGTCCAGTTCCGACTGGAGAGAAGAACCGTTACGGATACGTGTTCCCAATCCGTCCCGGCGAAACGAAGTTTCAGATTAGCTATCACCTTCCTTATTCTGGAAGCTTCTCCTTCAAACCTGAGGTGTTCACGCCCATGGAAGACGTGGTAGTCATGCTTCCAAAAGGTATGCAGTTCAACGGCGCGAGCTCCGACTTTGCCAGCAGCGGTGAGGAGAAGGGCATGAGCATTTTTCTCGCACACAATGTTCCGGTGGGTAAACCGCTGGCGTTTTCTATTTCGGGAACCGGTCAGATTCCGCGCGATGCTCAAGACAACGAAGCTGGAGATGGGCAGGCAGCCAGTGGAGGCGCTCCGGATAACCGTCCCGGCGGTGGACTGGGCCGCCCCGAGGAGACTCCTGATCCCCTGCATCTCTATCGCTGGTGGATTATCGGTGGATTGGGGGCGGCTCTTGTCGTAGGCGCCATCGTAGTGATGAATCAGAAGCCACGAACTGAAGTTGTTTCGCCGGCGTCAGCAGCGATCTCTGCGCCTGTCATCAGAAGTGCCGAAGGGAATGCGGTGCGCAGTCGACTTCTGGAAGCGATGAAGGAAGAGCTGTTCCAGCTTGAAACTGAACGCCTTCAAGGCAAGATATCGGATTTAGATTACCAGCAAGCCAAGGCAGCGCTCGACTTAACCATCAAACGCGCGATGGCCCGCTCCAAAGCCTAGGTTTGTGCACACAGTATGGTAGAGACGCAGCATGCTGTGTCTCTACTTATCCTGTACCTATTCCCTGACATTTATGGATTCTTCGCATAGGCTGCACAAGACGCGTCCGCAGGCTGATTAGGCAGCGTCGGAGGCGTTGCCCATGCGGCTTTGGTGAAATCAAAAAAGTCCAGATCCGGCTGGGCTGCATCACGTTGAGTCAGGTTCGGCAGATTGAAACGTTGCTCGATGAATTTCAGGATCGACGTTGTGTCTGACGGCTGGTGTGAGACAAAATGCGGCTTCACGTAAGGCGAGACGACCATAAGCGGAATGCGGAATCCCGTCCGCGTGAAGTCTCCGGCTGGATCCTTCGGCAGGAGATCTTTGGGCGCAATGCCGTCAGGCTGCGCGGCCGTCATGGGCTGCACGTGGTCGTAAAAGCCGCCAGCTTCGTCATAAGTAAGAAAGAACACCGAGTCCTTCCAAATCGGACTCGACATTAAAGCCTGAATCAATTTCATGTCGTAGACTGCGCCGAGCTGCACGGGATTGCCGGGATGCTCGTCGCGGCCGCTCTCAAAGCCAGGTTCAATCAATGCAACTGAGGGAAAGTTGCCGCTCTTGAGGTCAGTAAAGTAATCGGTTTGGCCGGATGCGCATGGCGTGCTCACATTCGTGCAGTCCACGGGAGCAAGATGCTTCGCGTCGGTGTGTTGTGCACCCCACACGAAATTTGTCAGGGTTGTTAATGGGACGCCGGACGCACTTACGTCGGAGTAATACACCTTCCAGGAAACACCAGCATTGTCGAGAAGCTGGAAGATGTTTTTCACATCCAACTGCGGCGGCTGATGCGCGTGTCCCGCCGTAGTGGCTGCCAGCTCTGCGAAACGATTGGGCGCTGAATTCGAGGGAATCGGGGAGAAGAAGCGATCTGAAGTAGCAAATTGCGATGCAAGAAAATAGTAGAACGGAAGCGTACTGTCGTCGTAATACCCCATATTCCGAGCGCCACGCACGTCGAAGTAATGGTGATGATCGTTCTGCGAATTGGCGTACTGTGAAAATCCTGCCGTAATGTGGACGAAACCGTTGCCGAGCCACGTGTTGGAAGCGGGATCATCGCGGTTATAAGCTCCGTGGCTTTCGAGCCAATCCGGACTGAAGTCCTCAACACATTGGTCAGTCAGCTTGAACTTGCATTGGGTCCATACGCCTGGGCATGCAGCGGATCGGGCGCGGGGCTGATGGTCACACTTGAATCATCGGGTGTAGCCCAAGTCAGCATCGAGGTACCGCCCGGCGCAACTTTCATCGGACTCGCGCCCACGAGAATGCCAGATCCACGGCCCGGAGTTGTTCCTACAACGACAGAGGCGTCTGCGGTGATTCCGGTCGACGAGCTCGCCGTCGCCGTGTATAGAGTCGGAGTCGCTGGAGCTACCTTCATGCCTCCGTTCGTAGAGCCAGCCGGAGCTCCGTTAATCATCACCGAAACAGCATTGGTGCTGTTCCACTTCAGCGGTGCGTCGGCATCTGCGGGATTGGTCGGCGGCGAATTCAGAGCGTCCAGGGTATCGACATCGTTCGCTCCGCCCCAGCCTTTTACCTTGCGATAACTGTTCAAGTGGGCAAAATAGTGATCGAACGAACGGTTCTCCTGGAACATGAATACGATGTGGTTCAGTGCCGTACTGTTCGTGGGAGCGGGAATGGGAACGGGAACAGGAACGGGAGCGGGAGTGCCGTTACCTCCGCCAGTGTTTCCTGTTCCGGGACTCGGCGAAGGAGTTCCAGATCCTCCAGATCCTTTGAGGCTCATGCAGCCAGACATGAGAAAGACAACAATAACAGCCACCAAAAGACGAAACACGCGCGTAAGCACCGAGGGTTTCAACAAGAGCGACTCCCCTTCAGTGCCTTGGAAGCAGCAGCTCTGTTGGGGGTTGGCCGATTAGGCAGAGACCTCGGTACTGGTGCTAGTCTGTCTGCGGGGGACGCAACCTCGAGTTCCTCAGATGCATCGCGCCATTGTTCCGGCGTTTGATGCGAGGGAGTAACTGACGTCTTAGCCTATGCGCACGCGGTCACGCCGGCGTCGGTCTGAGCGAGCCAGTTCCACAATTTCGGCGACCATTTCAGGATAGGATCTGCCGGATTTCTTGGCAGCCATGAAGAATTCAGAGTTGCTGGAAAGCCACGGGTTTGGATTTGCTTCAATGACATATACTTCACCTTTCTCAGTGAGGCGCATGTCGATGCGGCCGTAATCGCGAAGCTGCAGCGTGCGGTAGGCCGCAAGTGCCGTTTTGGAAAGGCGTTCCACAGCATCTTCGTCTATATCTTCCGCAGGGGCCGACTTGGTGACTTTGTATGCTTCGGTGTCCTTCTCCCACTTGACTTCCGTTCCCGCAACTTTGGCCATGCCTTCCGGAAGCTTGGAGAGATCAAGTTCGATTAATGGAAGTGCCTCGGCATGGTCGTTCCCGATCACTGCCGCGTAGATTTCGCGGCCTTCTATGTACTCTTCGATCAGCGCCGGCGAGTCGAACTCCTCCTGGATGTAGTGAATCCGTTCCATGAGTTCCTTTACGGAATTGACTACGGAGTTTTGGTCGATACCAATCGATCCATCCTCCGATGTTGGCTTCACGATTAGAGGAAACTTCACGTCCTCAGCATGATCGAGGCGCCCGCGGTAGCAGGTGGCGAAATATGGACTCTGGATGTCGTGGAACTTGAAAAGTTTCTTCGCCAGTGACTTGTCTTGCGCCAGATACAGCGCCTGAGGACCCGCTCCCGTGTACATGCGTCCCAGCAGATCGAGGTAGGCAGCTACGTGCATCTCCTTGGTATCGTCGCCGGCGTAGGACTCGGTCAGGTTGAAAAACAAGTCGGCATCGGTCTTACCGAGTGCGGAGAGTGTCTTGTCCGTGCCATCAAGCATCAGGTAACCGGGCTCGTGACCAAGTTTTTCCAGTGCTTCAAAGATCTCTTCGCGATCGTGCTTTTCGCGACGACGACGGGTACGCTTGCGCGACTTGCGCTTAGGCTCGGGCTGGACCTCGGCTTCTTCCTCGCCCCAAGTGTCGTACAGTATCGCTATTTTGAGTTTTTCAGCCATAGAAAATGAGGGAACGGGGTTCAGGGGACAGGTTACAGAGCAATGTCACCAGGTCCCGGCTTGCTGTCCGCCGCAATCTGTTCTGAATAATCTTCTGCTCGCTTCGGGCTGCTGTCTCCTGTCCCCTGTGCTCTGTCCCCTACCCTGCGTAACCTGTTCCCTTTCTGGTTCTTCTTCTCCGCGGTAGGAACAAATTTTCCCCGGGCCACATAGTTCATCGCAAGTGCCGTCGCGTATACCGTGATCTCGGTTAAGTACTCCTTTTCGCGCTGCGTTTCTGCTTTTAATTGCAGCTCTGCGACGCGATTCTCGATCGATTCCACTAGCGTCCTCACCAGCGGACGCTGCACTCCAGTCCAGTATGTAAGCTTCTGCACCAGCGATTGACGGTTTTCGCGCAGTAAGTCCGCTGCCGACCGCACGCCTTTGCGCTTGCGAGGAGAGACATTAAAGATGTCTTCCAGATCCGTATCGAGCGCCAAATCTCCGGGCGAAGGCTGTTCGCTCATCGCCCGTTCGTAGAACTCGGCAACCGTCGTCTCCATCTCCTCTACTGTGATGTCAGTATCGCCGTGTTTGCGCACTGGATCGATGTCGCCGACTCGCCGAGCCATACGATCCACATAGCGCAGCTTCTGCATCGCCGGCCAGTTTTTGTAGCGTTCACGCCAACGCGAGCGTGGGGTAATCCATACCGCAAAGGTCTCGGCGAAGTCCTCGTCCGGATGCTTCTGTGCATACCAGCCTTCCATATGCCGGACAAAGTTGCGCGAAAACGGCACGGGACGATATTGGTCGCGGTAGGGACGCCGAAAGGGGCCAAATTGCTCCTTCCACTCCGGTGTTTTGTACAGCGCGTATGCGTAATTGATAGCGTGTCCGGCCTCGTGGCGCAGATACATCATGATCTGCCGCGAGTCCTCCAGATCGTTCATCTCTTTTTCGAGACGGGACAGCTTGGGATCGGCGAGGTAAAACGGTATACCAATAACCGGTTCCCCAGATGGACATCCCCATTCGTCAGTGAGATAGCACAAGGGTCGGAACTTCTTCAGCCCTTTGGCCTCCAGCTCACGATAGAGCTGATTGACGAATCGCTCCAGCGGAGATCCTTCCAGCTTGAGCCCAAGTTCACGGATGGGCTTACCTAGGATCTCCTGCACTTCCGGCGGGGCTTTCTCAAATGCAGGCACAATGATCTAGCGTGCAGGTTAGCACGTGCGCTCCCGCCGAGGCTGCCTGAGTGCTCCACACAAATGTAAGCACTTTGGTTCAGCACAGGCAGCCCCCTGCTGGGTTGGGGTTTTACTTCAAGAACTCAGTCATCGGAGTTGCAGTAGAGGCGAGGCCGATATTTCCATCTACACCCAGATAGTCTGTGATCGTCCGCAACAGGTTCTCATGTTGGTAGAGCCTCGAGCTTTGGAATCCAGTCTTTGCGTTCGGACCGGCCATAACCATAGCCACACGGCCACCTCCGTTTGTTCCATCCGATTCCTCGGCTTCATCGAATAGCACGATCAGCAATCCCCCATTTTGAAACTGGGGACTTGCGAACAATGGAGCGACGATGTTCTGCTGCAGCCATCCGTCCGCCTGGGCAAGGCTGCCGTTGTGCGCATCGTCGTTTAAGTTCGGCGCTACGAAAGAGAAGTTCGGCAAGGTCCCGCTGCCCAAGTCTGCCTGGAACTGCGAGAAGCCAACCAGATTCTGCTGCTGCGGACACTTGCAACGAACGTCGGAGAAGTAAGAAAACGGATTGTGGTGCTCGGAGTATGCGCCCGAATCGGATCCCGTGTACCCGGCATACGGCAGATCTTCAGCATACGATTTCCAGGTTTTGCCGGCGCTGATCAGGTGGCGCACCAGGTTGTCGACGCCAACCGTGGCGGTGTAGCCGTCGTCATTGGTGATGATTTGGCCGGTAGTGAACATAAAGTAATTGCCGATCGAGGGATGCGTGTTTGCGTAATACTGCGTCGCTAATCCGTACTGCTGTGCCAAACCGTTCAGATACGGCATCGCTGAGTTTCCGATCACGCTTGAAAAACCGTGGTTTTCTTCCAATACCAAAACTACCGGGCCATGTGCGGGAGTGGGCGTCGGAGTGGGTGTCGGAGTGGGTGTCGGAGTTGGCGTGGGTGTTGGAGTTGGAGTTG
>QIBC01000059.1 GCA_003225215.1 Acidobacteriota bacterium | reverse complement strand
TACCGAAACGAAATCGTTTGCGCGCTGGCTGGTGGAGGAACTCGAGTCGCGCGTTCCCGAATTTGATCAGCAGCTCAAGCTGCACGTCACGGGCTGCCCCAACAGTTGCGGACAGCACTGGATCGCCGACATTGGACTCGAGGGCAAGAAGATCAAGCAAAACGGCAAGCTCGTCGATGCCTACTACTTCTGCGCAGGCGGATCGATTGGCGCGTGGGCGCGTACCGCGCGGCCAGTTGGGTATCGTGCTCCGGCCACCGAGGTGCCCGAGGCTTTGGAGCGGTTGCTTCGCACTTATCTGGCGACGAGGGAGACGAACGAAAACCTGCGCGCGTGGTTTGCGCGGCACAGTGACCTCGAGCTCCGTGAGTTTCTTGCGGGGACGCAGTTTGCGCCAGTCGAGCGCGATTTGCCATCGCGCGCCGTGCCGCATGGAGTGGAGTAGATGAATCTGTTCCCGATGTTTCTGAAGCTCGAAGGGCGACGCTGCCTGGTGGTGGGTGGCGGGCAAGTCGGCACCCAGAAGATCGCAGGCCTGCTGGAAGCCGGGGCACTGGTCACGGTCGTCGATCCATCGCCTGCCGTGGTAGTGCGTGAATTTCTGGGTGATCGCGTGACGTGGCATGCGCGGACATACCTGCCCAGCGATCTGGACGGTGTATATGTGGTGATTGCCGCAACCTCGGATCCAGAAGTGAACCAGCAGATTTACGACGAAGCTCAGCGGCGCGGCGTCCTGGCAAATGTGGTGGATGTGCCGCCCCTCTGCGATTTCTATTATCCGGCGGTGGTTCGGCGAGGATCGCTGGTCGTTGCTGTCTCTTCCCAAGGCGAGAGCCCACATCTGGCGCAGCGCGTGCGCGATGAGATCAGCCAGCTTTTACCCGAGGAACTGGACGAAGCGGTGCAATGCATTGGAGACGAGCGTCGGCGCATTCTTCGCGAGCATGCGCCGGGACCGGAACGGTTGCAGCTTCTGCGCGACCTGGTCTATCCGTCAGGAGTCCGCGCGTGAGTGTTCCCATAACAGGCAAGGTTTATCTGATGGGAGCGGGCCCAGGCGATCCGGAGCTCCTTACCATGAAGGCGGCCCGCGTGTTGCGTGAGGCTGATGTAGTGTTGCACGACGACTTGATCAGCCGCGAGATTCTCGCTTTGATTCCGCGCACTGCTATGCTCGTCTCTGTGGGCAAGCGATGCGGGGCTGCGCGCGTGACGCAGGAAGAAATCAACGCCATGATGCTCGCCTATGCGAGCTCGGGACGCAGCGTAGTGAGACTCAAGTCGGGCGATCCGATGCTGTTTGGTCGGGCAGGTGAAGAGATCGATGCCTTGCGCTCGCGAGGCATCGAATTCGAAGTAGTCCCCGGAATCAGTGCCGCTTTCGCCGCCGCTGCGGCTCTGGAGACCTCTCTCACTGACCGCCGCAAGGCGGCTCGCGTGATCTTCAGTACTGGACATCGCGCGCATGGAGCATCCGAGGAGCAGCCGACCCACGTCGTATACATGCCTGGGTCCGATTATGCACCGATGGTGAATCGGCTTCTGCAAGAAGGGTTTTCTGCGGATACCCCCTGCGCCGTCGTGTCTGCAGTGTCACTCGAGTCGGAATGTGTTCTGCGAACTACCCTGGGAGCCCTTTCTAATTCGGGACAGCTGCCTGCACCTTCGATTCTGCTAGTTGGAGAAGTACTCAGACAGGAATTGCTGGTAGAGACGCAGCATGCTGCGTCTCCACGATGGAGCCTAGGCCAGCGATTGACCTCATTGCTCGGAACATCCGTCTCGTAAAGACGCAGCATGCTGCGTCTCTACCGGCGCCATGTAATATTCCTCACGCAACCTTTTCGCTTGCATGGAACGACACGTACTTGCAGCTATCAGCATTGCTGGGACTTCACTGGATCTTCTCGGTGGCATGTACTTGGCGTACGATCTGCTCGGCGGCAAGCATGGTCCATTGCGTACACTCACGCGCGCAGTCACTTATTCAGTCCTATATGGCGTGGGCTTCGGCCTTCCCGTTGGGTGGCGTTTTGGACTGGCGGCTGGGCTTACGAACGGTTTCACTCTCGCCATTGAGCTGTCACGCGCCGCGCGGCAGCAGCCGGACTACGGATTGGGTCACGACAGCCTTTTTAGCTTCATTCGCGGAGCCGGCTTTGGATTGGGCCTGTATCACGACTTCGGCATGAGGTTCGCCTTGATCTTTGCGGTTCTGAGCACAGTGGGCCAGATCATTGCCTACAGTCGCGGAGTGCGTCCGACGATGCAGTATCAGGCCATGGCGCGACCGCGCATTACACGGCGGCAGGCGACGGCAGCGCTGGTGCGAACTGTGGGATATATCGTTGCAGCCCTGCTCTCCGGACTGCTTGCGCAGGGCACCTACTCGATAAGATTTGCATTGGAGATTGGCCTGGTGATCGGCCTGGCGACCGCGTTCGGAAACTTCCTTACCCCTTACATCGAATGGTTCGCCGACAATCTCCCGGAGCGGCGCCTGGGCGTCTTCGGCGTTGTCCTGATTCTCTCGGGTTTTGGATTGCAATCTGTTCAGTATTGGGTGGCACTGCTGGATGTGCCGTTGCGATGAAAGGACACACTTCTGGAGTCCATCCGGAATTTTCGTAAGACTGTGATCGTTCGCCCTAGAGGTCAGGATGACAGAATTGAAGGAGGTCGAACGCTGGTAAGCCTTCGCGGAGCCCACATCCCTACATGATCGCAGTCATCTCCGACCTCCACTTCGAAGAAGAAGCGTCAGACGTAATCACCGGCAACGGCAAGCAGATCATCTTTCGCCGGAACCTCGATCCCAAAGCCTATCGCAGCTTCATTTCGCACATGGCCGATGAAGCGCGGCGGCGTCACGCAGAGGGTTTCGAGCTCGTGATCGCGGGCGATCTCTTTGACCTTAACCGCACTGTGCTTTGGTTCAGCGATGACCTTCGGCCATACGTATCGCTCGACAATGTCTCTCCGGAATTGGAAAAGAAGATTCTGAAAATTCTGGAAGCCGTAGCAGCAGAACCCGCGGTGAAGCAGACACTGGAGCTGTTTCGCAATTTGGCAGCCGGAAGTTACCAGGGCCACAACCCGAAGGCGCGGAATTGGGTCGACCAGGAATTTCCTTGTCCAGTGAAAATTACGTGCCTGGCTGGAAATCATGATCGGCTGGCGAATGCTTCGGCAGCCGTTCGAAATCGAATCTGCGAGCTGATCGGGATTGGGCCGGTAGAGCGGTTCCCGCATTATGCGCTCTTCCATGATCCCGACGCGCTGGTTCGTCATGGTCACGAATACGATAACAATAACTTCGCTCTCGACCTTCCCGAAAAGGAATCGATCCCGCTGGAGGTCGAGGAAGCTGGGTACTCCGAGGCAAACTTCGGGGACTTCATCACCATCGACGTGGCGGTGCGGCTTCCTCATCTGTTTCGGCGCAGGTACGGGGATGAGCAGATCCTGAAAGATCCGGTGCTCAGTGCGTTGTACCTTCGACTGCTGCAATTTGACGACGTTCGCCCGCAGTCGGCGTTGCTCGATTACATGCTGGACGACTCAGGCGGCGACTTTTCTGTGGAAGAAGCCTGGGAGAAATTGGTTCCGGTGATGCAGGATCTGATCGCTGAGATCCATGACAACAAATTCTTTCGTTATTGGCTTTCTCGCCGCGCCAAGCCGTGGGCCCCGGCGGAGCTGGAATTGGCGAGAGCACTGCTGCAGATGGGTGGATGGCGAAACCGCCCTGCGCGCGAGGCTGCGCGATCCATCTACGCCCGACGGGAGAACCTTTGGCCGCATGCGCGCTCTTACTTACGTCACGCTCTATTCCAAGGCAGAGCAAGCGGAGTCGTGCAATTCGTTTGATTATTGGACTGGATTTACGAAGGACTGGTAAACAACTTCTGTGCTGCTAAGCTCCTAAGCCACTAAGCCGTCGAATCAGCGAGCCCATCTCTGAGCTATCGACTGACGCTGAGCGGTTTGGAAGTCATCAGCTTGAACGTATTGCGCGCAGCATCCATTGTCTGATCGATGTCAGCCGATGTGTGGGCTGCGCTAAGGAACGCAGCTTCAAACTGCGAAGGTGGAAGATAAATCCCTTGGTCGAGCATCCCGCGATGGAAGTGCGCGAACCGCGCCGTGTCCGATTTGCAGGCATCCTCGTAGTTGAAGATGCTGCCGTTTCGGAAAAACCATGTGAACATGGAGCCGACACGCGCGCTCGCGATATCAATTCCACTCTCTCGCGCTGCCTGGCTGACGCCGTTTACCAGAGTCGAGGAGTTGCGCTCTAGTGCGGGATATATCTTTGCTCGATCGCGCTGTAAACGGCTCACGGTTGCAATGCCGGCCGCCATGGCCAACGGATTCCCGCAAAGCGTTCCCGCCTGATATACCGGTCCAAGGGGCGCGATCATGCGCATGATCTCCACGCGCCCGCCGTAGGCGCCGACGGGAAGACCTCCGCCGATGATCTTGCCGAGTGTCGTCAGGTCTGGTGTGATCCCATAGAGTTCCTGCGCTCCGCCAAAGGCAACACGGAATCCAGTCATCACTTCGTCGAAGATCAGAAGCGATCCCTGCGAGCGCGTTACATCGCGCAGCTTTTGCAGATACCCTTCGCGCGGAGGCACGCAGCCCATATTGCCCACAATGGGTTCTACGACGACCGCAGCAATCTGATTCTTGTAACGATCGAAGGCCTGGTCCACAGCTTCGGTTGAATTAAAAGGCAGAGCCAGGGTGAACTGTGCTTGCTCATCGAGCACCCCTGCCGATCCGGGAATGCCTAGCGTGGCGACGCCGGAACCCGCCTTCACTAGCAGCGAATCGGCGTGACCGTGGTAGCAGCCCTCAAACTTCACGATGTACTTGCGCTGAGTAAATGCTCGCGCCAGCCGGATGGCTGACATCGTGGCTTCTGTCCCCGAGCTGACAAAGCGCATCATCTCGATCGAGGCAAACGCGGCTTTCACAAGCTCGGCCAAGTCGGCTTCGGCAGGAGTGGATGCGCCAAAGCTGGTTCCGTTCTGGGCCGCGCGAATTACAGCCTCGGTCACCTCGGGATCGGCGTGGCCGAGGATCATTGGCCCCCATGAACCCACGTAGTCGATGTACTCATTGCCGTCTGCGTCCCAAAGTTTTGATCCCCGCGCGCGAATGATGACCCGCGGCTCTCCACCCACAGCGCGAAAGGCGCGTACCGGAGAATTCACGCCGCCGGGAAAGAGTTTTTCAGCGCGTTGCTGAAGGGAATTCGAGGCTCGGGTAGTGCGGGGCATTAGCTTCAATATACAACTCTAATAGGCGTCCAGGGGCCACAGCATGTTAACATTAAGTGGGACTTAAGGATTTCGCATACAAGGTCAGCCAACGCATGCACAACAGGGTACACGTCGTAATTCCGAAGGAGCTTACAGACGAGGTCGATTCAGTTGTGAGTGAGCGCGGCCGGAGCGCATTTATCTGCGACGCTGTACGAGAGAAGTTGATTCGGGAAAAGCAGGTCAACGCTCTTGAAAAGTTAAAGACCCATGCGTTCAAAGGCGGACCGAAGGAATGGGACAGTGATTCGGCAGGATGGGTTCGTCGTTTGCGGAAGGAGAGCGAGCAGATTCGTGTTAAGCGACTCCGGAAAAGGGATCAATAAATGTATCTCGTAGATACGAACGTGCTGATCGACGCGCTTAAATCGAAACCTTCCCGTCTCGAATTTCTTCAGCGCCTTTCCTACTCTCAGCCGTTAGCGTACTGCAGCGTTGTCGTCGCGGAGTTATTTGCCGGCCTCAGATCTCCTGCAGAAATCGCACAGGCGAGGAGGTATCTGCTGGACACGATCGTTTATGTATCGACACCCCAGCATGCAGCAGAGCTTGCGGGATCGCTGCAGCGGCAGTACAAGAAGCGAGGGGTAACGCTCTCATTGAACGATGTCATGATCGCTGCAGTTGCAATCGCTGGAGAGCACACCCTGGTGACGGATAACGTAAAGCACTTTCCTATGCCCGAACTGAACATCGCACCGGTTCCGGCATCGTGAAGCATTGAAAGGCCTCTCTTGAATTCTTCTATTCGCAACATCGCCATCATCGCTCACGTTGATCACGGCAAGACGACCCTCGTCGACGCTATGCTTCGCCAGAGTGGTACGTTTCGCTCGAACGAGATTGTCGCCGATCGTGTGATGGACTCGAACGAGCTTGAGCGCGAGCGCGGCATCACTATCCTTGCCAAAAACACCGCGATTTTTTATCACGATGTGAAGATCAATATCGTCGATACCCCTGGGCACAGCGACTTCGGCGGTGAAGTCGAGCGCGCTCTCAAGATGGTCGACGGAGTGATGCTGCTTGTCGACGCCAGTGAGGGTCCGCTGCCGCAAACCCGATACGTGCTTAGCAAAGCTCTTGAAGCCGGACTGCCGCCCGTCCTCGTAATCAACAAGATCGATCGCCCGGATGCTCGCGCGCAGGAAGTGTTGAACGAGGTCTATGACCTCTTCATCGATCTCGATGCGAAGGAGGATCAGCTTGGATTTCCCGTTCTTTACACTAACGCGAAGACCGGCACTGCCTCCGGTTCGGTTGAGGTTCCTGGCACCGATCTGAAGCCGCTCTTCGATGCCATTTTGGAACACATTCCGCCGCCCAAGGGAGATGGCGCTGGAGCACTCCAAATCCAGGTCGCGAACCTTGATTACAGTGACTATCTGGGACGCCTGGCGATCGCTCGCGTGTTCAACGGCACCTTGAAGAATGGCGAAGAGATTGCCATCGCGAAGCGGGACGGATCTCTCCAGACGGTGAAGATTACGAAACTGTTTTCGTTCAGCGGACTCAAGCGTATCGATATCGATCAGACCCAACTGGGGGATATCGTTGCGGTCGCCGGCGTCACGGGAATCACGATAGGCGAGACCATCACCGACATCGAATCACCCGCGCCGTTGCCGCCGATCGTTATCGACGAGCCGACGATTGCGATGCAATTCACGGTCAATACTTCGCCGTTTGCCGGGCGTGAAGGGCAATACGTAACCTCGCGCAATCTGCGCGAGCGCCTCGAGAAAGAACTACTGACGAATGTGAGTCTCAAGGTCGAAGAGACGGTCAACACCGACAACTTCAAGGTAATGGGACGCGGAGAGCTGCAGCTCTCGATCCTGATCGAGACTATGCGGCGTGAAGGCTACGAACTGATGGTAGGAAAGCCGGAGATCGTAACGCGAAGGATCGAGGGCAAGCTGATGGAGCCGGTTGAACACCTCACTATCGACATCCCGGAGAATTTTATTGGCGTAGTGATCGAGAAACTTGGCCCACGCAAAGGCGAGATGAGCAAGATGCACAACCATGGCTATGGCCGCGTGCGTCTGGAATTTCGCGTGCCCAGCCGCGGACTGATCGGCCTGCGCAGCGAGCTGCTCACCGATACCCGCGGAACCATCGTCATGAACTCGTTGTTCGATGGCTACACCGAGTATCAGGGAGAGATCCCGCAGCGTTTGACTGGAGCCTTGGTTGCCGACCGTCCGGGTGTAGCGACAGCCTATGCGCTTTACAACCTGCAGGAGCGCGGCGAGCTTTTCGTTGGCCCGAGCACCGACGTGTACGAAGGGATGATCATCGGCGAAAACGCCCGCGATGTTGATCTCGACGTGAACGTAGTGCGCGAGAAGAAGCTGACCAACATGCGGGCATCGACTGCGGACGAAGCCATTCGCCTCGTACCCCATAAGGCACTTAATCTTGAGCAGGCGATCGAGTTCATCTCCGACGACGAATTTGTCGAAGTTACTCCCAAGACGCTCCGTCTCCGCAAAAAGATTCTTCACGCCAATCGACGGCCGAAGCGCGGCGCGCAGTTGGTGGGAGCCGAGAAGGACTGAACGTCTTCGCGACTCTTCGAATCACTCGCGGAATCACTCGCGAACCACCGTCCGTAACAGCGGGACCGAACCCTATCGTAATCAGGTGTTTACCCGTTACAACTAAGACCCAGCCTGGTTTAGGCCCGACAATGAATGTGGTAACGTTAGCCACCGACGAGGGCCCAGGCCATTAGTGTGCCCCGGGCGTCGGTGATCTTGCCGTTGAAGACCGCACGTGCCGCTACGCAAGCATGCATCGCAATATGCCAGAGCGTCACGGCGTTATCGTTCTCGGACTCCATTATGGCGCTTGGTTTCGGTTCCAATAAGACGAAGATTCTCAGCGCGGCTGAGAAGTTCGTGCAGCAAGGCAAGCTGCAGAACGCCATTGCCGAATACGAGAAAGTTCTAAAGCAAGATCCCAAAGACCTCACCGTTCTCAATACCATTGGCGACCTTTACGCCCGCATAGGGCGGGCAGATCTGGCTGCGGATTACTTCAGAAAAGTTGGTGAGGCCTATTCCTCAGACGGCTTCGTCGTCAAAGCTATAGCTATCTATAAGAAGCTGACAAAGCTGAATCCGGGCGCGCTGGATTCGGTGGTCCGCCTGGCCGAGTTGTACACCCAGCAAGGTCTGTACAACGACGCGCGTACGCAGTACTCCGCAGTAGCCGATCAATACCTCAAGAACAATGAGCGCGAACAGGCAACCGGCATCCTCAAAAAGATGCTCGACCTCGATCCCGATAATGCCGCGATGCAGACCAAGGTCGCGGACCTTTACCTGAAGCTGGGCAAGAACCAGGAGGCGCTCGAGATCTACTTCAATTCTGCGCAATCGCTGTATCAGCGCGGTTCGATCGATGCGGCAAACGAAGCGCTGTCGCATGTTCTCAAACTGAATCCGACGTACTCTCCGGCGCTTTTGTTGCGCGGGCAAATCGCTGCCGAATCGGGCAATAGCGCGTTGGCGGCTGAGAACTTCTCCAAGCTGCCCGATGGAGATTCTCATCCCGAAGTGGTCCGGACATTGTTGCAGGCGTACTTGCAAGCCGGGGACTTCGAGAAGGCAGATCCGCTGATTGCCAAAGTTATCGCCAAACAGAACGATCCATCGGCGGTTACCATTTACGCAAATGCATTGCTTGATGCCGGCAAGGCTGAGCAGGCCGTCAGCGTTTACGAGCGTTATGCCGAAAAGTTCTTGCCAGCCAACAGCCAGGCGCTCATAGATGCTCTATCGGCGTCGGTCTCGAAGACAAAAGAAAGTGCCCCGGCTCTGCAGTCAACGCTTGCGCTACTGCAGAGGGCTGGCGCCCCGGCAGCTTCGCTCTGCGAAGTCCAGGAGCTGCTGGCGCATGCATACGTGCAGGCTGGACACCTGCAGCAGGCGGCGGACCTTTATCAACTGCTCTCTCAATCCGAGCCCGACAACCCGCTTCATGAACAGAACTACCGGCAGATTAATTCCCGCATGGGCAAGGATGCGGTGACGCGCGAGCTATCAACGGAGGAAGGCGAACAGGCGCTGATGGTAGACGCCCTGATGGGGGACGACCTCGAGGCTCCTCCGGCATTTGTCCAGGAATACTCAAGGGATCTCAGCGAAGAGATCAACTCGGCTCTAACCGATTCCGAATTGTTTGCTTCGTACAACGTCCCGGAAAAAGCGATTGCTCCGCTTGAAGACGTTTTGCCCAAGGTTCCCAAGGACATTCGTGTGCGCCAGCGGCTCGCCGCGATGTACGCGCGGGTTGGCCGATTCGCGGATGCCGCTAATTCGTGCACAGCTCTGGCTGAAGTGCACGCCGAAGCCGGTTTTGCGGAACAGGCAGAGCAGTTCCGCGAGATAGGAAAAAAGTACCGGGAGCAGGCGGCAGGAGTTGCGGCAACGGCTCCTGTGGTCGATGTTAATCAGCCGGCAGCAGTCGAGCGTCCTCCCGAATTGCGGGCGCCTGCAGCTGAGCCGCCCCAATTCCAGGCGTCTTCAGTTACTCCGCTAGAGCCATCGATTGCGGAGTTCGACCTCTCGACCATTCCTGTGGAAGAGCTACCCGCGGCGTCGGCGGAGTTGACGCCGAGTCAGCCGGCGGAGGCTGACGGGGCGAGTGAGTGGGAAGACATGCTCACCGTGGAATCTCCGGCTGCGGCGGAAGTGCATGCAAAGACGGTGAGCCACCAGGGCGAAGTGCAGGAGATCACTGCCGATGGCACTCCGGATGAGATTCTGGAAGAAGCCCGTTTCTATGTGTCACAGGGAATGTCCTCGGAGGCTCAAGCAGCGATTGCTCGGCTCCAGACGGTTGCCCCTAAGCATCCTGCGCTCGAAGGGCTGCGCGCATCCGCGCGAAAAATGCAGGTTGCTGCCGAAAAAGCAGCAGCACCGGCCGTCGCAGAAGACTCCAGGGAAATCATTCCCGAAATTGAACATAAGCCGGCGGTGGCCATTGAGCTTTCCGGCAATTCCAAAACCGCAGCTCCTCCCAAAGCGCCGGAAGCAACGCGCCCAGCTTCTAAGGGCGCTAAGAAACCGCCCGTTCCCGAACGTCCGGCAGTCGCAGCGTTCGCGGGCAACGAAGATATTCTCGGCGACCTATTAACGGATGACGCAGCAGCATCCGGACTGGAAGATCTGATTCCGGAAGTGGCAGCCGGCGAGCCGGCATCGTTCAGTGCGCCATCGATTCGAAGTTCACCTAAGGTGCCGGCCGTTCCGGCGTCTGCCAACTCGACGAGGGCAACAGCAGCAAGTCCGTTAGCGGGCATGGTTGCGGATCTGGAAGATGCACTCGGAGATCTCGCACCTCCGCCAACTCCGGCCGCGAATGTCTCTCCCGCTCAGAAATCAAGGCCAGCGCCATTAGTAGCCCGACCACAAGTCACCGCACAAGCAGCAGCCGCCCCGCCCTCATCCCAATCGTCCGATCCACAACAGACCACCTCAATGCTTTCTGACCTCCTCGACGAGTTCAAGGAAGGAATCGAAGAGCCGTCGGCCGACGGGGATGATCCCGAAACGCATTACAACCTCGGCGTAGCCTTCCGGGAAATGGGGCTGCTCGATGAAGCGATCGGCGAGTTGCAGAAAGTTTGCCGCGCGCTCGACAACGGTTCAACGTTTTCTCAGCCGATCCAGGCCTACACCTGGCTCGCGCAGTGCCTCGTAGATAAAGGAGCACCACAGGCCGCGATCCGGTGGTATGAGAGGGCATTGAATATCGGCGGTATCAGCGAAGACAGCCGCCTGGCAGTCTATTACGACATGGCCAATGCCTTCGAATCAGCAGGCAACAAAAAGGCCGCGCTCGACAACTTCATGGAAGTTTACGGCGCGAACATTGACTACCGCGATGTGGCCGACCGAATCCGCAGTCTCCGTACCTAAATGCTCTACAATCGAGGCTGATGGACCGTGGATCCAAGACCTTGAGGTTTCCGGCTCACGATGAGCCGGATCGTGCCTCTGAGCAGGACAAATCTATGGATTCTCAGGTCACTACGAGAACTGCTCTCCTCACGCCGCCTCCTTCTGGGGAGCCACTTCCGCCCGTGTGGATGCAGCGCTTCTTTCTCGTAAGTACTGTGATCTTTTGCCTTTGGGTCGGCTTGGTTCTGTGCGTTCTTCCCTGGCTGCCGGCGTGGACCGAGAACGGATTGGTAAACGATTTTCCGGGGCTCCGCTGGTTCCTGGGCACGGGATTCATTCGCGGCCTCGCGAGCGGATTGGGGCTGCTGGATCTGTGGATCGGCATCTCTGAAGCTGTGCACTATCGCGACCGACGCTGATGCGCAACTGCATGTCTGCTCCGGCTCCTGTAATCTTGAATCCGGACTAAAAGCCGATTTCACTTCATGGCACAACACGAGAAACCAATCCTCGCGAAAGCACCTCTCGCTTACGAAAACCCCCAGTTCCTGAATAGTCCCGATGGGCGCAGTCTGCGCATCCTCGCCGAATATCAGGAGCCGCTGGCGCGCTTTCGGCGTGAGCGCATTCAGGACACGGTAGTCTTTTTCGGCTCGGCGCGTTTCGCCAACCTTTCTTCGGCGCAAAACGCGCTGCAGCTCCTGCAAAAGCCGGGTTCGGCGATTCCGGCTCCGGAAAGTGAGCAGCCGGCTACTCTCGACGGCGCCCTTCACGGACGCGAGAACTCCCTCAAATTGAAACGTGCTCAAGCTGCCGTGGAGATGGCCCGTTATTACGAAGAGGCTCGGCGGCTTGCCTTCCTGCTTACAAAATGGTCGATGAAGCTGCACTCGAAGCGGCATCGGTTTGTGGTGACCTCGGGCGGCGGTCCTGGAATTATGGAGGCAGCCAATCTGGGAGCGGCCGAGGCCGGCGGGAAGACCATCGGGCTAAATATCCGTTTGCCGTTTGAGCAATTCCCGAATCGGTACATCACTCCAGAACTCAACTTTGAGTTCCATTATTTCTTCATGCGCAAGTACTGGTTTGCGTATCTGTCCAAGGCGCTGGTGATATTTCCGGGCGGCTTTGGGACGCTCGACGAGCTATTCGAGATCCTGACGTTGGCGCAAACGGAAAAGCTCGCGAAGAAAATTCTCGTGCTGATCTACGGCAGAGACTATTGGAACAGAGTGCTCAATCTCGAGGCACTGGTCGATACGGGAACAATTTCTCCCGAGGACAAGGAACTCTTCTGCTACGTCGACACTCCGGAAGAAGGCTTTGAAATATTGAAAGAAGGTCTGACGAAGTACCACCTTCAGCCGCAACACCTGCCAACACCCGAGCCGGAGAAGGAAGACGGCAAGGACCAGGGCGAGGCTCCTGAAATAGCGAAGACGCGGGGCTAGGTTCTTTCTCTGTTACTGCACCGCGGAAATAATAGGGAAGATTCCGGGATGGAACCACAAAGGACACGAAGGAAGAACGCGCAAGCTCTAACTCCTTCGTGATCCTTCGTGTCCTTTGTGGTTCAGTTTCGGCTCTAATCGCCCATGTTCTCACCGCGAAGGATGCGGCGGATTGTCTGATCGATCTCTTCAGGCTCGGCGCTGAAAAGATGATATTCGGCTTCGGGGACTTCGGGGCTGATGCGGCACAGCTCAAGGATTTGAGTACGCTTACATGCCTTGCGAATAATTGCCGTCATTTCGCGTTTAACCTCGCCATCGATGGAGATGCCCAGAATTACGAGGTCAAAGTTTGCCGATTTGAGGGCGTTGCGCGTTTCTCTAAGGTTGGCGGTAGAAACCACGTCGAAGCCCCGGCTCTCCAGCATCATGTGCCGAGTGACACGCAGGGCGTCATTGCCTGAAACAGACAGAATTTTCTTGCGCATCAGTCTAAGAACTGCAAAGAAGTAGTGCCCCTACTGTATCAAAGGAGCTGCCGCCAGCGCTTCGCGATTTGCGCGGCAGGATATCCCGAATTTATACTGACAGGTTTGCTTGGGCGGCAGGTTTCAAAGACAGCCCCCTTCTTGCCTGTCCTCTATATTTCCCAATCCGACCTCAGCGAGATCATCTATGACGACTCAGACGAAGGAACCCAGCATTAGTAGTCTCTCCGCCGAACAGGAGTTCAACCCGTGGGAGGCTCAGGCTGCGCGTTTTGACTTGGCGGCACAGAAACTGAAGCTCGATCCTGGCATCTGGAAGGTGCTGCGCTATCCCAACCGCGAGATCATCGTGCACATTCCGGTGCTGATGGACAACGGCACCATCGAGGTTTTTACAGGATTTCGCGTGCAGCACTCGATCGCGCGCGGACCGGCGAAAGGAGGAATTCGCTACAGTCCGGAGGTTTCGCTCGACGAAGTGCGCGCTCTGGCCAGCTGGATGACTTGGAAATGCGCGGTAGTGAACATCCCCTTCGGCGGCGCCAAGGGTGGAATCATCTGCGACCCCAAGAAGCTCTCACAAACCGAACTCGAAAAAATTACTCGTCGCTACACCGCGGAGCTCATCGAGTTCATCGGTCCTGAAAAAGACGTTCCCGCTCCGGACATGAATACCAACGAGCAAACCATGGCGTGGATCATGGATACCTACTCCATGCACATGCGTCAAACGGTAACTGCCGTGGTCACGGGCAAGCCGCTCAACATCGGTGGATCGCGCGGACGCCGGGAAGCGACGGGGCGCGGCCTGATGATCGTGTGTAACGAAGCGGTGCGCAAGCTCGGCATGCAGCCGGAAAGCACACGAGTCATCGTACAAGGCTTCGGCAATGTCGGCTCGAACGCTGCGAAGCTGATGGCAGACGTGGGCTACAAGATTATTGGCATCGGCGAGTACGATGGCGGTCTCTACAACAAGAGCGGCATCGATGTGGATGCGTTGATCGTGCATCGCCAGCGGAATGGCACCATTACTGGATTCAAAGGCGCGGAGCCGGCCGGCACCAGTGAGTTACTCGTCACGGATTGTGACATCCTCATCCCGGCAGCGATCGAGAACGTAATTACCAGTCGCAACGCCGACAAGATCAAAGCGAGAATCATTGCCGAAGGTGCGAACGGACCAACCACGGCCGTTGCGGACGATATTCTTGCCGACAAGAACATCTTCGTGATTCCCGACATCCTCGCGAACGCCGGCGGTGTAACCGCTTCTTACTTTGAATGGGTGCAGGACCGCCAAGGCTTCTTCTGGAAGGAGTCGGTTGTAAACGAGCAACTCGAAGATATCTTGAAGGAATCGTTTGACGAAGTCGTTCGTTATTCCGAGACCCACAACGTGAACAATCGCATAGCCGCGTACATGCTCGCGGTAGATCGCGTGCAGTTCACGATTCGCCAGCGTGGAATATACGCGTGAAGAAAGCAGCGATAAGGCTGCGATTAGCAATTAGCGATTAGCAAAAGCGGAACCCAGAGTTCTGGGCAATTTGTTTTTAGGTTGTTACTAACCCCTGTTGCTCATTGTTTGCTGCTGCTTGTTGCGACCGAAGCCGCAAGATGTAACAGCTATAATTAAAGATTACGTTCTGAGTTCAGTTTTTGCTTGTCGCTAATCGCTGCCGTTTAGGAAGGACCGCATGCCGACAGATGTAATCATGCCGCAGATGGGAGAGTCCATCTTCGAAGGCACTCTTACCAAGTGGTTGAAGAAGCCGGGAGATAAGGTACAGCGCGACGAGCCGCTCTTTGAGATTTCCACCGACAAGGTAGACGCGGAGATTCCCGCTCCAGCCAGCGGCGTGCTGAAAGAAGTAAAGATCCAGGAAGGTACGACCGTCCAGGTAAACACGGTCGTAGGCGTGATTGACGGCGATGGTGCTGGCGGGGGCGCGCAGGCTGCTCCAGCGAAAGCCGCCGCGCCCGAGGCAGCGAAAGCCGCAGCCCCGGCGCCTTCTGCGCCCGCCCGTCCGGCGCCTCCGGCTCAGCCCAGCGCTTCGTCCGCGGATGAAGACGAAACTGAAAGCATTGCTGCTTCAGCTCAGCAGGCTTCCAACGTAACCGAGATCAGCACTGGGGATGGCGATCGTGTACGCTCCAGCCCGCTGGTTCGCAAGATCGCGAAAGAGAACAACGTCAATTTGGGCCAGGTTCCCGGAACGGGAATGGGCGGCCGTATCACGAAGGAAGATATCCTCGGCTTTATCCAGAAGTACCCTGCAGGCGCGCCGCCTGCTCCAGCGCAACGTCCGGCTGCTGCCGCGCCCAGCGCGCCGCAAGCCGCCGCAGTACCGGTTCCCACCCTGCCTGCTCCCACGACAGGTGAACTGGTGCCGATGACGAAGATGCGCGCCATCATCGCGCAGCGCATGGTCGAGTCGAAGCACACCAGCGCTCACGTCCACACCGTTTTCAAAGTGGACATGACGCGCATCGTGAAGATTCGCGAGCGCGAGCGCGCGAAATTCGAAGCGCGCAACGGCGTGAAGCTCACCTACATGCCCTTTATCGCACGCGCCGTGATCGCGGGCATTAAGCAGATGGCAATCATTAACTCGTCAGTGGAAGGCGATAGCATTCGCTACCACAAGAACGTGAATATCGGCATTGCCGTCGCGCTCGATTGGGGATTGATTGTGCCTGTGGTCAAGCAGGCGGAAGAGCGCAGCTTCGTCGGCCTGCAGCGTGCGATTAACGATCTCGCTGAACGCGCCCGGGCCAAGAAACTCCTGCCCGACGAGGTTGTGGGCGGAACATTCACCATTACCAATCCGGGAATCTTTGGCCCGCAGTTCGGGACTCCGATCATCATGCAGCCGCAAAGCGCCATACTCGGCATGGGTGGATTGTTTAAAGAGCCGGTTGTGATTACGGATAAAGATGGAAATGATCTGATCGCGATCCGCTCCATCATTCGTCTGACGCTTGGCTATGATCACCGCATCATCGATGGCGCCGATGCCGACAAGTTCATGGTCGCAGTACGCAACTATCTCGAGAATTGGTCCGAGGACATCGGATAAACGTAGAGACGCAGCATGCTGCGTCTCCACCATGCAGCTTGAGTCGTCACGCATTGCGCACATCCCTCGCACACTGTCATTCCTCGCGGCTCCTCTTTTGCGCGGGGAATCTGCTGTTTCGCGAGGTAAGGAAAGTGGATGCCTCGCTGCCCTCCAGGAATGACGGTATCTTGGGGACGACAGCATCGCTCGCCCGCACGTCCTCGCCGAGACGCAGCATGCTGCGTTTCTACCGCTATGCCAAGAGTTTCGTTAATCCATCCTCGTCGACTATGGGAATCTTCAACTCCTGTGCTTTGTCGAGCTTCGATCCGGCATCATTTCCGGCCACAACGTAGTCGGTCTTCTTACTGACTGAGCCAGAGACCTTCCCACCCGCATCTTCGATCATCTTCTTTGCTTGATCGCGGCTGAAGTTCGGCAAAGTACCGGTGAGAACGAACGTCTTTCCAGCGAGCTTCGTGCCACGCTGTTTTTTCTGACCTTCGAACTTCAACCCAGCCTTGCGCAAACGCTCGACCAGTTCGCGATTGCGCGGCTCTGAAAAGTACTCTGTGATCGCCTCGGCCACGCGTGGACCAACTTCGTTGACCTGCTGCAGCTCGTCGAAGCTGGCATTCAGGAATGCATCAATGCTGCCAAAATGCTCCGCAAGCAGTTCGGCGGTGCGCTCGCCAACGAAGCGGATCCCGAGGCCGAGAATCACGCGTTCGAGCGGCAGCTCCCGGGAGTTGTCGATCTCGCGAAGCAGGTTCTGCGCAGACTTCTTTCCGATCCGCTCCAGCGACAACAGTTTCTCTTCCGTGAGCGAGTAAATGTCCGCGACATCCTTCACCAGTTGCCTGTCGGCCAGTTGATTAACCAACGACTCGCCCATGCCCTCAATGTTCATCACACCGCGCGATGCGAAGTGCAGCAAACTCTCGCGCAGCTTGGCCGGACACTTTGCATTCACGCAACGATGGTCGGCCTCGCCTTCCGCGCGCACAACCTTCCCGCCACATTCTGGGCAGCGCGTGGGGAACTCGAACGAGCGCTTCCCGCGCGGATGATCTTTGTCCTCGATGACTTTGACGATCTTCGGGATCACATCGCCACCGCGCTCCACCAGCACCCAATCGCCGATCTTCACTCCCAGTCGATCGATCTCGTCCTGGTTGTGCAGCGTGGCGCGCTTGACCGTAGTTCCGCCGATCGGCACTGGACGCAGCGCCGCAAGCGGAGTCAGTTTGCCGGTTCGTCCAACTTGAACAAGGATGTCTTCGATCTGCGTGACGCCCGAGCGCGCCGCATACTTGTAGGCAATTGCCCAGCGCGGAGCTTTACCGGTGAAGCCGAGCTGCCGCCAGAGCTGCGATGAATCGACTTTGACGACAATGCCGTCAATTTCGTAGGGCAGCTTCTCGCGCTGCGCTTCCATCCTGTTGACGAAGTCCAGCACCTTGTCGAGATCATTGGTGCAAAGCCGGTGCGGATTTACTTTGAACCCGCATTTCTCGAGCGCTTCGAGAGACTCAAAGTGGCTTGGGAGAAAAGTGTTACCGTCCCGTAATAGAAAATAGGAATAAAAATCGAGCCGCCGTTCGGCGACAGTGCTCGGATCAAGCATGCGAATGCTTCCCGCTGCGGCGTTCCGCGGATTGGCGGCACGCGAAAGTCCCTGCTGCTCACGCTCTTCGTTCATCCGCAGAAACGACTTGATCGACATAATGACCTCGCCGCGCACTTCAAAGTCAGGCGGGAGCCCGGCCCCCAAGAGCTTCTTCTGATCGATCCGCAAGGGCACGGTCGGCATAGTGCGGACATTCGTAGTGACGTCCTCGCCAGTGGTTCCATCGCCGCGCGTGAGTCCGCGAGTTAATTGACCGCCGGTGTAGGTAAGCGCAAGCGACATGCCGTCGAGCTTAAGTTCGCAAACAAAGTCGACTTTCTTCTTGCCCGTCAATTCATAGACTCGGCGTGCCCAATCGCGAAACTCCTCTTCGTTGTAAGCGTTATCGAGCGACAACATGGGGCTGGAGTGCTTCGCCTTGGGGAATCCCTCGCGCGGCTTACCGCCTACACGCTGCGTCGGCGAGTCGGCAGTAACAAGCTCGGGATGTGCCGCTTCCAACTTCTTAAGCTGCTGCATAAGCAAGTCGAAATCGGCGTCGCTGATCTCAGGATCGTCAAGCACATAATAGCGGTGCTCGTGATGGCGAATCTGGTCGCGTAGGGCTTCGATCTCGCGTTCTGGCGTCAAGCAGGATTTAGCGGACATCGTCGGAATGTCAGCAGGATATCAAGAGGATCGCCGGTGCGTTGCGTGTGTGTGCTGGTAAGCTGAAAAACCCAAAACTGAACGAAGGCCACGAAGGGTTGAGAAGGCCGGATTAATTTGTGGGAAGCTAAAGCGATTGTTCCGGCAGGGATTTCACCGCGACTGTGAACGCCTCCCTTAAGACTTCCTTCGTGACTTCCGTGTTCAATTTGGTTTTACGTTTCAATCGCCACGTGGCACACTCGCCCCACGATCATCTCTGATGCGTCTCGGGCGTCCAGTGGCAGAACGCTTACTGGATGCGCTTGATTGTGTGGTCGTAAGACGAGATGATCGCCATCACGTTCAACGTATTTGATCGTGCAAGAATCATTCCGGCGCACGGCATAGATGTTGGCTTCATTGCGCCGGTAGGGTGTCAGCAAGTTGTAGTGCCGGTCGATCAGCACGGTCGCGCCGGGTAGCAGGCGCGGACACATGCTCGCAGCTTCCTGAGCATCCACCTTCATCAGCACGAAACGTTGCCAATTTTCTCTGCCGCGGGCGGCAGCGGGACGCAGGCGACGCAGAAATGACTTCTTAAATTTCAGAATGTCGCGAACCTGCTCACGCGTGATGGTTGGAGCTGTGGCAGCGAACTCCGACTCCGCGAGAACAACATTTTCGAAGTCACCCTCCGAGGCGCTCAGGCTGCTAGACCGGTTATTTATCTCTTCGCGATTCAGCAGGTCATAAATTGAAAGGCTCTGCGCGGCGAGGATTCGGTCCATTCCCTCCAGGCTAAGCGACCGCTTGCGGTTCAGAAAGTTGGAGATATACGCTTGCTCAAATCCCGTCTGTTTTGCCAAACCGAGGCCGCTGAGCTTTTTGGCGCGGATGCGCTCCCACAGGACACGACGTAGCTCTTCCTGAAGCGCGCTGGCGTTCATCCCGCGAATATATCATCTGGATATATGGAGCAGAGCGCTATATGTCCGCACGGTACGCAGCCTCGGCGCGGCGCTGTGCAACCTCGAGTTCCGACTGCAGCTGTGCGAGCGACTGCTCATGATGTGCATCGGCCGCAACCTTGATCGGAGCACGCACATAACAGTGAATGCGGGAAAAGGGTTTGGGAAGTACGAATGCGTCCCAGGTCCGCAGGATCCAGGCTCGTTCTGCGGCCACATAGAAACAGAAGATGGGGGCGCTGGTGACGCGCGCCAAATGAATCGGCCCCGGTTTGGCTACGTAGCGCGGGCCGCGCGGCCCGTCGATGGTGAAGGCGACAAATGCGCCGCCTTCCAGTTCGCGCTGCAGCTCTCGAAGCGACTGCACAGCTCCGCGAGAACTCGATCCACGGACCGCGCGGAATCCCAGGCGCTCGATGATGCGCGCAATGTATTCGCCGTCGTAACTGCGGCTGGTGAGTACGCGAATCCCATGGTTCCGAAACAAATAAGCGGCAGCGAAGACACAGCGGTGCCAGAAGCAGTAGATCGCCGGACGCGTTCGCGGCTCGTCCTCTGTACCTGGCTCATAGGTGATTGAGACGCGCAGTGTAGGGCCGATCAGTCGGATCGCCAGATAGCCCGCCCATGAGATCAGCCACAACGACATCCGTTGCTTCAAGGAAAAGCGCGAAGGCTGTTTCTCTTCCGCCGACGCGTTTTCGGCGGGTTCCTCAACAGTAGCTGCCAGATTCCGGTTCACAGCAGTATTCTAGGGGGAGCACCTACATTCTGCAGAAGACGAATCGGGATTGCAGATTTATTCAGAGCCAGTCGAGACCGAGGTTTTGCCGCAGCATGTAGTGACGTAGAGACGCAGCCTGCTGCGTCTTATGTTCCAAACCAAGGACGCCGCACTTTGCTCGG
>QIBC01000058.1 GCA_003225215.1 Acidobacteriota bacterium | reverse complement strand
GTTGTGGGTAGAGGTCGTGAAGCGAGTAGGACTCTGGACCGTCTTCGCCCTCACGATCGTCTCAGCGCTTCACTACGTCTTCCTGCTGGCACTGCGGCTAAGGGCAGTGACGCATAACGACGGGAAGGCAGCCAGGACAACCTGACCGTTCGCCCGAAGCAGCCGTTCGCGCAAAAAGCAAATTCCCTGGTGTTTCGCTGCTAAGGCTCAGAGCAGGGAATTTATCAGCGAAACTGGCAGGGAATTTTTTTTCAAACCTGAAACCCGCGTGGATACTGGACAAAACGAAACGACCAGGGAATTAGCAGGGAACGAGCAGGGAATTCCCTCCGCCCGCGACCACATCCTTCCGACCCGGGATGTTTCCGCCATGTAACCTACCCTGCCAAGGCCATGAGAAGTAAAGTGCATCCAGTCCCCCTCGCCGCCGTGTCGACTCAATGTTCCCCAGCAGCCCACAATCGAGTCTCGAAGCACTTGCAACGATTGGACAGCGGATGCCCAAGCACTGCTCACACGTTTTTGCGCGATCCCAAGATCTAAAGGACTTAGCCGCCGAGATCCCACCGGAATCCCACCAGGACGGTGGGATCGATCCCAGAGTGTCTCTGGGATCACAGTGGGATATCCCACAAGTTGCCGGTGGGATCCCGCTGGGATCACGGTGGGATCGTCCTGGGATTCACCTTGGGCTATCCTGCCGCCGCGAACAGCCGGCAGCAAATAGCCAGCCGCCAACAATTTAATTCCCGACTTGGCATTCATGTTCGACACAGCTGCTGCTGTGCTACCACGAGATACAAAGAGAAGGGAAGTGAAAAAACTGCCACAAAAGTAAAAGATGTTCCGAGACAAAATGGAACCGATGTCGTGGGACTAGACACGGTGTTCGCGAGGGCAGGGTTAGAGGAATGCGTGTCATTTCGGTTCTAGTTTGTTCTTTGATGTCCGGGGTTCCAGTTCGTCGATTCTCACAACGCCGGTTCTCTGTGCACATGGGTTCTCCGATCAGGATATGAAAATGTTCCGGCATGACCACGGTCCCACAACTTCGAACTTGTATTTACGGCGAACCTGCTCGAAGATGCGAAGAAACGCGTCCCGTGCATGCTTGGTACCGAAGTAACTGCCGTCGTCGGTAACAACTGCAGGTGATGAAGTGGAGATCGCGAAACCCATAGATTCACTTCAAGCGCCCGGGCACGGCGCGACATTATATCGTTCGTGCTCATTTTGAGAATCTGGAGTTCCGTGAGTGGGTTCGTGGTGTCTAAAAAGGAAAGGCAAAGGCGGAATTACACACATCCTCTAACCCCGCCCTCGCGAACACCGCGCGAGAACGGGGCACCCTTTGTTTTGGAGTCTGATGCAAGAAGCCGAAATGGGAAAAGGATGGGCCACCCGCCGCGGAAGGAGAGGAATTCTCGTTCAAGATGAAACTGCGATATCCAGTGACCGCCCAAAGCGCCGCTTCGGAACTGATGGACTACTACAATCCCGATCTTCAAGTCGTGCTTGCGCCGCAAAAGTTCACGGTCGTAAAAGCGGAAGGGAATTACCTGGCAGCAGCTTCGCACGACCAGTAAAGCGAAACCCACGGTACGTGAAATCGTCGCCGGAGATCAAAACCGGCCGGTCTCGCGCGCCATTCGAGAACTTAGGCGCAACCCAGACCTGTCCAAATTAGCTGGCATGTCTCTTGGTTTCCTCAGGTTTGGAAGGGGCACGGCTTCAGCGAAGCGTAGCCGTGCCGTCAAAACCGGCCTGAAATCCGGCTTCAGCCGCTGAGGTACTCTTTTTCTAAATTGGAAAAAAGCGCTGGGTGCTCCATCCTCGCCGGTGTTGCGAGGGTGGGATTCGAGGATGTCTGGAACTCGGTTTTTGGATTTTGCTTTTATGAGATACGAAGCAATAATTGCATCTAACTCGCCTTTCCCTAAAATGGAATAGACGAGTTGAAGAAATCCGTAAGAAAAGAGGCAACACCATGGCCGATCAAGGTTCACGCGATCCCACCCTCGCA
>QIBC01000237.1 GCA_003225215.1 Acidobacteriota bacterium | reverse complement strand
CACCCGATTCCGAGGTGCTACGATTCGACATGGCGACTGCCGTGAAAGCCTTGTCTGGCAAGGCGACGACTTCCAGTAATTCCCGCCCTCGATCCCCTAAGAAAAAGCGGGGACCTACCGAATTAGTGCTCATCACCGGAATGAGTGGGTCGGGAAAGGGGTCTGTCCTCAAAGCGTTTGAAGATCTCGGCTACTACTGCGTCGACAATCTTCCCTTGGAGCTGATCCAACGCTTTGCTGACTTAGCACGCCAGTCTCCAGAGATTGAGCGCACTGCCCTGGTGGTGGATATTCGCGAAGGCGGGACGTTGAACCGGCTTCCGCAAATTCTGAAGCAGGTAAAGAAAACCATCAACACGCAGGTCTTGTTTCTGGAAGCATCGGACGATTCGCTGGTTCGCCGTTTCAGCGAGACGCGCCGCCCGCACCCATTGGGAAAAAGTTCGTCAGTTGCGAACGCGATCAGTACTGAGCGCGAGCGCCTCGACTTTTTGCGCAATCTTGCCGACGTCATTATTGACACCTCAAAGTTCAACGTGCATGAACTCCGGTCTCACATCATCGACAAGTTCCAGGAAGGAACTAACGACCACAGCATTCTGGTTTCATGCGTCAGTTTCGGTTTTAAGAACGGCGTTCCTAACGATGCCGATCTGGTCTTCGACGTTCGCTTCCTTCCGAATCCGCACTTTATTCCCGAATTCCGCCCTCTCACTGGTCGCCATCCCAAGGTCGCGGCCTATATTCGGCAATTTCCGCAAACGCAGGAGTTCATCGATCGAATCTCCGAATTGCTGGTTTACCTAATGCCACACTACATCCGCGAAGGAAAAAGCTATTTGACGGTGGCGTTCGGATGCACCGGCGGACAGCATCGTTCCGTCATGATCGCCGAAGACGTGAGCAAGCGACTGAGCAAAGCGGGATATCACGTCAAGGCCCAGCATCGGGATAGCCCGAAGTAGGCTCCGAAGGCTTACCCCAAAGGACCGCCACGCGCCCTCGCGCGGGTTTTTGATGGTGTCACGAAACCACTGACGTGGACGTGAGGCGCTTCCATTTGGGGAACTTCTGACTTCCTGGATCAACCCAGAACCTGTGGCTGCGCGGATCGAAGCCCAAAACTACTGAGTGAGAAAACCCGCGCGAGGGCGCGTGGCGATCCTGCTCTCAGCACTGTTATCACTCGTTTTGGGAATGCAGGCGCTTTCAGATTACCTGTTGCAAAGTACTAAAGGCGCGGGACTTACCACGGTGTAATAGCTCTAATTTGTATTTTTAATTAGCCTTTCACCTGGCAAAGCTAATCTAATTGCATATGACTGAAAAGCTTGCAAAACGTTACATCTTCGCCAGCGATTTTGACCAAACCCTCACGTTCAACGACACCGGATACGTCTTGAGCGAGATGGTTGGAATTCCCACTTCGGAATTCGAGCGCAGAGCTCAGGGAATGGCGAAGCTGAACCTTGTGCAGCAAGGCGCTGAACTTGCCTATTTATTGCTGCATGATCCGGAATTTAATTCCAAAGTTCGCAAGGACCATCTGTATGAGGTCGGGAAACAGATTCGCCTGAAGGAGAATATCAAGCTGCTCTACGAAATTCTCAATGGCGATATCGATGGACACCACTTCGACTTTTATGTTCTGTCGGCTTCGCCTGAAGAAGTAATTCATTCGGCTCTTGAGGGAATCGTTCCGAAGGATCACATTTTTGGAACAAAGCTGGTTTATAGCGCTAGTGGACAGGTCGACCGTCTGGAGCGGGCGACTGCTGGCTACGGAAAAGTAGCGGTGCTCGATCAGTTACAGGCGTCGCTACAGATCGCTCCAGACCACATCGTGTACGTGGGCGACGGAAGTTCAGACATTCACGTGATGCTGCACGTGAACACCCGCGATGGATTCACCATTGCTGTCTCCGAAGCCAAACACGTTGCCCACATCGCCAAGCGGACACTGCTTAGTACGAGTGCACTCGCCGTGCTGGCGCCAATCCTGCAGGAGATCGTCGGCTGGCCGCGACTGAAGATCCGGAAATTGTTCGAGTCACATGGACTGTTGGTGCAGGAATGGGATCAAGTCCGTACAGACTGGCTGACGCTGCGTTCAGCGCAGGCGGAAGCCGAGCAGGCCGCTGCGGCTGCGAATTAGTTGAGCCAAACCAATCCACCACAAACTCGTGAAAGCCTGGCCGCATGGTAGAGACGCAGCATGCTGCGTCTCTACTCTCCGGCTGCGAGTAGTCCGGCATTGCGCAGAATCCGCCGCACCTTCTTGGGCGACACGGACAACCTCTGAGCGACGCGGGAAACTTTGCGGCCCTCACGCATCCAAACTTTGGGAATCACGATTTCGGCGAACTCCTCAGTCACCTGCTGGAAGGTCTTTTCGCCCAGCATTCCTTCAGACCAGGCGCGCAAAGTGTCATCGATCTTTGATGCGCGCAAGATGCGTGACTTCAGCATGGCCATCTCTTCCCACAGGTGATCGCGATCCTCAATGCCGATTAACGAGGCTGCCAAGTCAACATACTGCTTGGCCTCGTCCCAATCCTGGAAGAAGTCGTTAGCAGCGCAGTTTCCGCGCGCGAGATAGGCTCCAGCCGTCAGCCGGCGGTTCTCGGTGTGTTTCGCGAGAGCAATGGCCTCTTCCGCGTACTGGCGAGCAAGATTGGCGTGTACGGCGAGATCGGAGTCTTCGAGCTGTTCCTCGACCCGCGCATTTTCAGCCGCCGACTGCAGCAAGCGGGCGCGTGCCATCAGGATATGATCGTGCTTCTGCTGCGCCAGTTCGTATGCTTTAACGCCCTCTTGCGATGCGCGGTCGATCGCTCCCTGGTCAAGATGGAGTTGTCCGGCGTTCACCAGTACCGTTCCCGTTCCACCATGGTGGTGATGATGTGCATAAATTTCACCTGCGCGGTGAAGTTGGTCGAGAGCCTCACGACAGAGCTTGATGTAGCGGGAGTGGCTCGCGCCGCGCGGCTCCGCCTCTTCCGTTACTCTTCCAGAATCCCGGGCACGCAAGTCGATGCGCTTGCGAAGTTGAAGTGCAATCAGCCGCTTCACGTAGGCAGCATTCACTAATGCGCGCGCCAGATTGCGATGGTTGGAGTATCGGCGTGCATAAATCCGGGCAGCTTTGTCGAAATGGTGCAGTGCCTGTGCATATTCGCCAGAGCGTCGCACGATGCGTCCGCGCGCGGACTCGATATTGCCTAGACTTAGCCAATCGTCAGTGGACTTGAGCGCAGCTTCAGCTTGATCGAGAAGACGTAGACCCTCTTTGGGACGACCAAGTTGAAAATTGATCCAGCCCTCCTGGATTTGGATCTGGGCCGTGAGGTTTGAGGCGTGTAACCGACTCGCGAGCCGGCGCGCTTCTGCGATGTCGCGCAGCGCTGCATCGTATTCCCCTTTTTTCCGATGCGCACGCCCTTTCCAGAAATGGGCCAACACCATCAGGCGCGGATCGTTCAGTTCACGCTCCGCCTGAATCACAAAATGCAAGAGGCTGATCGCCGAATCAGCGTCCTCCTTGGCAATGCAGCTAAACGCCTCTGCCATCCGCAACAGCAGGTATTCGGCAATCGACAGACGCCGACGCTGCTCTGCGGAAAACTTGTTCAAGAGCGACTCGATCAACCTGTGGTCGGAATAGCCTGCATCCACCCACTCAGCTATGCAAAGCACCACGTGAGCCGAAGCTTCCTGTTGCGGCTCGAATTGCTCGAGCTCGCCAGTCCTCTGCTCCAGAATTCGAAAGCCCTCCTCAATCTGTCGCTGTGCGAGCGCCTGGTTGAGGGTACTCGTGAGTTCAAGCAGGGCTGACATGCGAGGATTGTAGCCCACTCATCCATATCGGTCTACATGGCCTCTGCACCGGAAGATTCGACAGGCGGTTAAACTACGTAATATCCATATAAATCTTTGATATACGGTTGATATTAGCAATACATGTCCAGAGAGTTAGCGGTCCGATTCGGACTAGTTGCCTTGCCCAGTCCAACCTTTTTGCTTCTAATAGCGCGTACCTGAGGCTGTAAGACTGCTTGCTTAGGAGAGGACGTATGGTTCGGACACAAACTGCAATTAACTGGGGCACCGCTCGTTGGGCTGGCATTACACGCCCTTATAAACAAGAGGACGTGGAACGTCTGCGCGGAACCGTTCGGATCGAATACTCCTTAGCTCGCAACGGAGCCGAGAAGCTCTGGAAGCTGCTGCACGAAGAGCCGTATATTCCCGCTCTCGGAGCCTTGACTGGGAACCAGGCCGTAGAGATGGCCAGCGCCGGACTGAAGGCGATTTACTTGAGCGGCTGGCAAGTGGCCGCTGATGCGAATCTGAGTGGTCAGATGTATCCCGACCAGAGCCTTTACCCTGCGAACAGCGTTCCCAATGTGGTACGAGCGATCAACAATGCGCTACTGCGTGCCGACCAGATCGCACACAGCGAAGGCCGCGATAGCATCGACTGGATGCTACCCATCGTTGCCGATGCCGAGGCTGGATTCGGTGGTTCTTTGAACGCATTCGAACTGATGAAAGGCATGATCGAGGCCGGCGCGGCCGCCGTACACTTCGAAGACCAATTGTCCTCCGCGAAGAAATGCGGACATTTGGGCGGCAAAGTCCTGGTCCCGACACAAGAAGCCGTGCAAAAACTCGTTGCGGCACGACTCGCTGCTGACGTGCTTGGAGTGCCTACGCTTGTGGTCGCACGCACCGACGCGAATTCTGCGCAACTGCTCACCAGCGATTGCGATCCCTACGATCGCGAGTTCATCACCGGCGAGCGCACCGTGGAAGGTTTCTATCGCATGCGCGGCGGACTCGACGCGGCCATCGCGCGCGGCTTAGCCTATGCACCATATGCTGACCTGATCTGGTGCGAGACATCGGAACCGAATCTGGAAGAAGCGCGCCGCTTCTCCCAAGCGATCCATGCCAAGTTTCCCGGCAAGCTGCTTGCGTACAACTGCTCGCCGTCATTCAACTGGAAAGCGAAGCTGTCGGATATCGAGATCGCCAACTTCCAGCGCGAACTGGGCGAGTTAGGTTACAAATTCCAATTCGTGACCCTGGCAGGTTTCCATGCACTTAACCTTTCGATATTTGAGCTGGCTCGCGAGTATTCCCTCAGCGGAATGGCAGCCTACTCGCAGTTACAGCAGCGCGAATTCGATCTCGCCAAGCGTTTTGCATACGGTGCTGTGAAACATCAGCGCTTCGTTGGCACTGGATATTTCGACGCCGTGGCGACCGTCATTTCGGCAGGACAAACATCGACCTGCGCACTTGAAGGTTCCACAGAAGCAGAGCAATTTGAGAATAAGCCAAGCCACACTCATATTGCGACGAATGGCCACGTTCGGACGAACGGACACGGGAAGACCAACGGACAAGCGAAGCCGAATGGCCACGCAGCCAAATTCCAAGTTGAAGCCGTGCATCCAGTAATTCCTCAATTCGACGAGGATGAAGTGGCGCTTATGCCTTCGGGAGACTAGTTCACTGACTTCGTCCCCCGGCGGCTCCGCTGCAACCACAGCGGGGCCGCTTCCATTTCCGCTCCTATTTGCCCCGCGACTCAGCGAGGATTATGATTTCGTCGAGCAGAGTCACATGCCTTCCTTTTCGGGCTTCACCTGAAGCTAACTCTCGACGCCCGGGTTGTCGTCAACCATCCATCGCCTACGTCAGAAAAGGAAGAAATCATGCAAATCTTCGTTCGCGCATTTGTCGTTGTGTTGTTCCTCACTTTGTTGACACCGGCGCAGACTCGTCTGCCGGACCGACACTTTGTATTCCATTACGCCTTCACAGTGCGCAATGCGCATCCCGGCACCTCATTGCGGGTCTGGATCCCGTTGGCGGAATCAGGTGAGTTCCAGCGTGTGCGACTGATTTCGCAAAAAGGCGATCTCTCTCTGACACAGACTCATGAAAATGAATATGGAAATGGGATGCTGTATGCCGAAACAGCAAAAGCTGAGAAAGCGGAGTACAGCTTCGAGATCGTCTACGATGTGGTTCGACGACAAAGTTCAGCACATTCCCCCGGGGTTCTACATACAGCTGAGCAGAAGCGTCTACTCTCAGCGGACAAACTCGTGCCAATTACGGGCCTGCCGGCTGAGCTCGCGGTCAAACAGGTCGGCGAAGTCAAGGGCGGCGACTACGAAAAAGGCCGGGCGATTTACGAATACGTGCTCACAAACATGCGCTACGACAAGAGTGGCACGGGCTGGGGGCACGGAGATACGCTCTACGCCTGCAGCGCGAAGCGCGGTAACTGCACGGATTTCCACTCGTTATTCATCTCAATGGCGCGTTCGCAACAGATTCCTTCCCGATTCGAGATCGGCTTCCCCCTGCCAACGGACAAGCAGGAGGGCGACATCGCCGGCTATCACTGCTGGGCCGACTTCTATACCAAAGATCACGGATGGGTGCCGATCGACATCTCGGAAGCGTGGAAGCATCCGGAACAACGCGAATTCTTCTTCGGACACTGGGATGAAAACCGTGTTCAGTTCTCCGTTGGGCGAGATATTACTTTGTCGCCAAAGCAAGCCGGAGACCCGTTGAACTACTTCGTTTACCCATATGTCGAAGTGGATGGCAAGGAGCATCCGAACGTATCGACGCACTTCAGCTTCGAGGATGCGGGAGGCGAGCAGGCTCCGACTCGCGCGACCGCTGGTCAGTAAAAAATGGGTGACAGGGTACAGGGAACCGGGTACAGAAAGAACTGTTGCAGCAATCTGGGCGGAATCCCCCATCCTAGCGACCCGAGCTATCCGATGCGATTCCTTGTTCCCTCTTCCCTGTCCCCCATAACCTATCCCCTGTTGCCTCTTCCCCATCTGCTACCCTAAACACTCTCATATCACTATTTCGGAGAACCGATGAACGTGTTGCCCCCGCGCAAGCGGTCAATTTCCGGCCTTCTTCTGATCATCACAAGCGGCCTTGTCTTCTCAACTGTTTCCGCCCAGAGTCCTTCCAGCCCACTAGCTGCAGCGCGAACGGACGACGAGAAGCGCACATATCGCACTGCAATGGAGCAGGCAGATCAAAAGATCGTCGACGAAGTGAATGCTCATTCTGAGTTGATGAAGAACCTCGAGTACCTTACAACCGAAATTGGACCGCGACTAACCGGGTCAGCACAGATGAACCGAGCGAGCGATTGGACCCTGCAGCGCTTCAAGGACTACGGCATCGACGCGCATCTCGAGACAACTGAGATTCCGCATGCCTGGACGCGCGGGCAGGATTCGGCGGAGATCACAGCTCCCTTCGCACGCCGGATAGAGATCCGCGCAGCCGGATGGAGCAAGGCCACAGAGGGTCCCGTTACAGGAAACGTAGTTTTTTTGAATTTAAATAACCCTTCCGAGCTTGAGCAGCAGAAGAGCAAGCTGAAGGGGGCAATCATCATGACACGTCCACCCGCCGCGCTTCGTGCAGAGAGCGAAATTCCCAACAATGCCTATGACGCCGTGATTCCTCCCAGCCATGGTCTTCCCACTCCGGGAGGGCGTGCCCGCTTTCGCGAACGTCAACAGATGATGCAGGCGGCGGCCGATGCGGGTGCAGCGGTTACTCTGATGGACAGCGGGAAGCGCGATTCGTTGTTCAACATGACCGCTTTCAGCCGGTATCAAGCTTCGCGTGTGCCTATTGCCTTTCTATCGCACGAAGATTACAGCCTCATTTATCGCTTGCTGCAGCGTGGACCTGTGACCATGAAGGTCAACCTGACCGGCAGAGCGCTCGGCTGGAAACCAAAGCGGACTATCACCTTCATTCTCTTCACCGGCGAAGAGCAGGGTGGGATCGGCGCCGAACTCTTCGTGAAGAACCATGAATCCGAGGTTCCCAAAATGGATGCGGCTCTCATTCACGACCTGGGAACCGCCAAGGTATTCACCATTGTTCTTGAGAATCAGTATGAAACGGTTCCGTTAATGCAGGAGATTTATCAGCCTCTGCAGGAAATCTTCGGACTCGATGCGCTCGATACCCGCTACTACGGATCTTCGGACCACGTGGAATTTCTCAACAAAGGAGTACCATCGTACTTCTGCCTGCAGAAACCGGACCATTATGGGCAGGCGCATCACAGCCAGGCAGACACCTTCGACAAAGTAATTCCTGACGAGATCAACCAGGGAGCAGCACTGTTGGCGAGTTGGGCTTGGAACGTATCTGAGATGCCCCAGGCCTTGCCTCATCACGCACCTCGTGAGGAACGCGAGGCTGATTAGTCTGTTTCTAGTGACTACCAGATCACCTTCAGACCCTTGTAGAGTCGGAACTTGTCATCGGATGTGACAATTGGAATGTCTTCGGAAAGGGCCTTCCGCGGGTGCCTGGGTCCGAACTAAGTCCACCACCGGTTTCCCGCGGCGGCAGATCGTCACAGATTCTCCGTCTTCGGCAGCCTTGATCAGCTCCGGCAGCCTGTTTTTCGCATCTGCTACGCTGACTTTCATGAGAAATATATAGCTATCTTAGATAGCTATCTCAAGGAAAGAATTGTATGCCCGAAACAAAAAGGCCGCCATTAATGGCGGCCAGAATAAGTGAGGACTACATCAGAGCAAGAAACTTGTGTCTGAACTAATCTCCTAACACGGGCTCTTCGGTTTCGGCGACTTCTTGAACCGCCTTCTTGGGAGCCGGCGCGATCAGGTTCGAAACCGGAATGAATCCACTTTCCGGCGCTTGCTCTTTCAGGATTTCCTTGCGATAGAGCGCCATCATGCGGGCGTTTTCGGCGTCCTGTTTCAACTTGGCGTCGCGGGCGCGAATCTTTTCCTCGCGCGAGTTCTTGGCGATGCCGAGGTCGTCGAGCGTTGTGTTCGCGGCAGCGTTCACGTGCTCTTGCACCAGCTTAAGCTTGTGCGAAGTGTCTTCGAGGCTGACATTCTTGCCGCCGGCGAAGATTTCGTGACGTCCGTGCTCGTCGTACCACTTGGTGAGCGTGGCTGTCATGTGCATCTTCTCGATGATATTTCGCCAGCCCACGCCGGTGTTGTAAGCGCAGAAGGAGATTTCGCCTTCCTGCGTGGCGTACGGAATGATGCACTGCTCGGTGCGGCGAAAGTCGTAGTTGAACAGATCCTGGAACCACATTCCGGCAACGAACAGAAAGTTCCAGCGGTCTTTGCGGCGCTTTTCAATATCCTCCAGCGTGCGCTCGCCTGTCACGCTGCCATACTTCTTGTCGGCATTCTTGCTTGCGCCAAAGGACTTGTCGAACTTCTGCAGCAGGTCC
>QIBC01000412.1 GCA_003225215.1 Acidobacteriota bacterium | reverse complement strand
CGTTGCCCATTACGGGAATCTTCACCGCATTCTTTACCGCGCCGATGTACTCCCAGCGGGCGTTGCCGCTGTAGCCTTGCTCGCGGGTGCGGGCGTGCAGAGCTACGCCGTTGAGTCCGCAATTCTCGGCTAGCCTCGCTAGTTCCACGCAGACGATCTCGGCGTCGGACCATCCCATGCGGAACTTTACCGTAAAGGGAATTTTCACGGCGGCGCGAACCGATTCGAAGATGCGCTGGATCTGCGGGAGATCGCGCAGCAGTCCCGATCCGCCGTTGCACTTCACGACGCGCTTGGCGGGGCATCCGAGGTTGAGGTCGACGAGGTCGAAGCCGAGGTCTTCGACCACGCGGGCGGCGTCGGCGACCACGTTCGCGTCGGAGCCGAAGAGTTGGGCGGAGATGGGATGCTCGTCCTCGTAGAAGGTCAGGTAGCGCTTGCGTCGGGATTCGCGGCAGCGGGCTAGTCCGTCGGCGGAGGTGAACTCGGTCATGATGAGTCCGCAGCCGGATTGGAAGTTGGAAATTTCGGCGGCTACTTGTGCCTCAAAATCGCGCAGATGGGCCTCAGAATGGCGCGGGTAGGCCGCGGAATCGCCTTCTTGTGCCGCAAAACTGCGTTCTAAAGCCTCAATTTGCGCCTGGGAATAGTGTTTTATCGCCTCGAAATCGTGCCGCTGTGCCTTGATTCGCGCCGGGGAAGGCGTTTTCTGCGCTCCGTAAGACCTTGAAAACACGCTGGCATTGCGGATAAAGCGGCGGAAAACCGTGTCGGTAACGCCCGCCATGGGCGCTAAAACTGTTGCTGGAGCGACGCGGACGCTGCCAATCTGCACCTCGGAAGGGACGCAAACGTCCTCAGGCATGGCGTGCGAGAGCGGATTGTCCCAGGATTTGCGCATCGGTAATGGCTTGATTTTACCCGGGAAGAGCGCACATGGAGGCCGCAAAGGGAACACAGAAGGTCACGGAACGGTGCTTTGTGACCTCCGAAGCTGCCTCCGTGACCTCGCGTTCGCCTTATTTCGGGTTATTTCGTGCCCGTTTTGGCCGCTTCTTCGGCTTTTGCGTACTTCCTACGGAAGCGTTCGACGCGTCCGGCAGTGTCTACGAGCTTCTGTTTGCCGGTGAAAAACGGGTGGCAATTCGAGCAGATTTCCAGGTGGATATCGCCCTTATGCGTCGATCGGGTGGTAAATGAGTTCCCGCAAGCGCACATTACGCGGATTTCGTTGTACGCGGGATGGATCTTTTCCTTCACTTAAAGCCTTCCTTTGGATCACCGGGGCACACGGAGCCTCTCCGCGAGTTTTCCGGGAAGCTATAGTTTAAGGGAATTTTGGGGGATTCTGCAAACCTCCGGGGTGAACGCGAAGGTCACGAAGGCAGCTTGCAAGCGCTTCTTAATCGCCTGAATTGAGGGCTGCGGAAACCATTGGCCTGAATTGCCGAAAAGTGCACGAAAACATCCTCGCCGTTTTGACGGCTGATGAATCCGTACCCCTTCGCGTCGTTGAACCACTTCACTGTACCTTGTTCCATACGTTGCTCTAATCCTTTAATCTTGTGAATTACGCTGAGATGTCAATCGGAGGATACTGCAGGCAGGACCAGCTTTGACGCGAGGACCGCTCACAACCAAGTGCATCTAACGCGGGCATAGTATAGCAGAGAAGATGGCCTTTGCCGAGCGGTGGCAGGTGGCTTCTGAGAGTTGCCTTTAGCCTGCAAAATGAGCGCTAAATGTGCCTCCAATTGCGGTGTCCGCCTTAGAAATCTAAGGCGTTTCCGCATATGCAAAGCAGGCGTCTCAGGCGTGCTTCGTAATCCTGTGGAAGCGTTCGCCTGAGATGCATTATCCCGCTGTAAACACAAGAGATTTCAGGCATGGCGCTTAGTGATCGATTATGCTCGGTTCGTTGCTTTTCTGCGCGTGCTGCTCCTATAATGCGAGAATCCGTACCCGCCAAGAAACCTCGCAGGAGGTCCGGCGAGCGTCAGCCGGAATGCCAGGAATACGGCATAATTCGCCCTTCCACGGAAGCAAAAGGCGACACTGGGAGCTCAATCCCGACGGAATCAAGGAGTCTTAAAGCGCAACAACTATGACACGCAAGATTGTTTCAACCCTCTCGGTCGCGGCCCTGCTTTCAGCCGGAGCTGTAGCGCAAACCGCGGCAACCAACGCAGCCCCTTCCACCGGCACGAATTCGGTGGAACAAGCGTGTGCAAGCCATTGAGAGCAAGCAGAAGACATTACAGCGTGATCTAGAGGACGCGCAGAACGAGTATCAGACGCAGTCGAATGAAATTGCGCAGCGCATTGGCGGCAAGCTCATGCAGTCGCTCGACAGCTATGCCAAGCAGAACGGATACGCGGTCGTGATCGACGTTTCGTCACAGCAGAGCCCTGTACTATGGGCCGCTCAGTCGGTGGATATCACCAAGCCAGTCATCGACGCGTACAACGTTGTCTCAGGCGTGGCCGCTCCAGCGGCGAAGCCGGCGACATCAGCGCCGAGTGCCAGCACTACGATTCCCCGCCGCACGACTCCACCGCCAGCCGCGCCTAAACCGGCGGCTACAAGCCCGATGACACCAAAATAGGAATTTAGTTCCAGATTTTTCGAAAAGGCCGCTCGCCCGAGCGGCCTTTTATTTTCGCGCAGGCAAGAGACCAAGAGGGTGTGTGCGGTGTCAATTTCCTCATCCCGCAACGGGAGGGAGGAAGTCATGTTCGCTGACAGCCTGTTGGAATCGGCCCCCCACCCAGCTCACCGCGCCGCCTGGAGCAAGCTCGCGTCTGTGTTTCTGCAGAGCTTGTTCCTAGCAGTTGCTCTGGCTATTCCACTGTTTCATGTGGAACGTCTGCAATTCGTTCCGCCACCGCCCAGTATTCGGATGACCAGCGTTGAACAGCCGCCAGCCATCCACGAGCAGCCTGCAAGTACTTCCCTGAACACAGCTCCGACGCTGCCCAACCAGATCGTGGAACCAAAGTGGATTCCGCGCACCATCGCCCGCGTTACCGATGAACCGCCAACCGGTGGTTCAACATCTCCGGCATTGCCTTGCGTCAGTGACTGCGGCGGCGGCTTGTCGCTAACGCACCTCATCGGCGACGGGCGTATGGGCATAGTGCCGCCGCCCCCTCCGCCGACTAAGCCACTCCATCTCTCCGAAATGCAACTAGGAGCACTGATCCGCAAAGTTCTGCCGGAATATCCGATCGCTGCCAAGCAACTGGGCATTCAAGGCACGGTCGTTCTGATGGCGACTATCGGAAAGGATGGCCGAGTGGAGCACGTACGGCCGGTTAGTGGCGCTCCGCTGCTGGTGAGGCCGGCGATGCTCGCAGTCGAGCAATGGCAGTATCGTCCGTACTTGCTGAATCACGAACCAGTAGTCGTGCAGTCGCAAATCACAGTCAACTTTGTGTTGAACCGGAATTAAAATCGTTTCACCACGGAGACACGGAGCCACGGAGAACAGCCGGAGGAAACCACAAAGGTCACGAAGGGTCACGGAGGATTGTAGGACGGTCTCGATCTGCC
>QIBC01000236.1 GCA_003225215.1 Acidobacteriota bacterium | reverse complement strand
CTTGGCCTGAGAAAGCGTTTCCGCCAACACCCGCTCCTGGTCGGCTTTGGCTTTCGCGATGGCCGACTCACGCAGAGCTTCTGCGCGCTTGATCGCGGTATCGCGCTCAGCTTCGGCGGCAGCCACGTCGGCGTCGCGTTTAATACGAGCAACATCAGGGCGGCCCATGTTCGCGATGTATTCGTTCTTGTCTTTCACTTCCTTGATCGTGAACGAGACCACTTCGAGTCCCATCTTGTTCAGATCGTCGGAGCACGTGGAACGCATGCGGTCAGCGACCATCTCCGGCTCCTTCACGATCTGCTCCACTGTGAGCTGGCCGATAATCCCGCGCAGATGACCTTCCATCACCAGACGAATCAGGCCCTCGCGCTGGGCCGGCGTCTTGGTCAGGAACTGCTCGGCAGCCGTGAAGATCGAGACCTCGTCGGACTTCACCTTGATCTGCGCCACCGCTTCTACCGACACCGCAACACCCTGGTTCGTGTACAGATCCTGCTGCGGAGCGACGTCGAATGACATCAGCTCGAGCGACAACATGCGGCAGCTTTCAAACAGCGGGAAGACCACCGTCCCGTGTCCAATGCGTACTCGCTTTCCTTTGAAGCCGTAGACAATGAGAGCCTCATTCGGTCCGGCCTTGACGAAGAGCTTTGCCAGCATTGCCAGGAGGAACATCGTTCCCAGCACTGCCAGTCCCGTAACCACTTGCCACGAAAAGTTCGCCATAACGTTTCTCCTTGGGTCTCTCGGCGAAACCCCCTACAGCTTGCTTACCTCTCCGGCTTTGGCGTCTGCCTCGCCGGAAATCTCGTCCCATGTGTGCACGTACGCGATTCCCCGCTCGTAACGCGTAACCACAATCTCTGTGCCCTTGGCGATCGGGAGTCCATCTTCCCTGCGCGCACCGCAGCTGCGCCTGGTGCCGACCTGCTCAAAAACAATTTCTCCAGTACCGCCGCCGCGAATGGAGCTGCTAACTCTTCCGAGGACTCCCGTCATCTCATATTCCGCAGGATCGATGCCCACATCGTGCTTCATCAGCACGCGCGCAAAGAACCAGCCCACAATCGCTGCGCCGATAAGGCCTGCCAGCGTCGCGAGGAGGAGCGCGAATCCAATCCAGATGCTGGAGTAATGGCTCAACAAGTAGCCCATTCCGCCAAACCAGGTAAGAAATGCCACCAGTGTGAACGAATTGAAGAACGATGCAATGCCGTGTGTATGAAATCCATCGCTCCCGATATGCAGGTGCCACTTCGCCGGGAGATTCAAGTGCAAAGTTCCGGTCAGGAACGAAACCGTACTAAACACAAATCCCACAATGAAACAGATCAGATAGAAGAGCTCCCAATTCATAAGATCTCCTCTCCGCGCGCGTTGCTATCGGGCTTGCGCTTCCCGTTTTCGCCGCTGTGCCCATTCGGTTTCAGCACCTGAAGCAGGCGCTCTGCCAATCCCGGCGTGTCCAAAATGGCGCCGAGCAATACCAGGCAGCCACGCGAGTCGGCGTGCTTGGCTGCCTCCAGGAGTGCATGGGCCACCTGCGGATCGCGGCGGAAGCGCTCGGCGCCAGTGATGAGCCAAAGGTCGAGACGCTCTTCGAGAGTGCGCACTTCCGAAATCAATTCAGTGTGATAGCCCTCGGGATCATCCACCAGATATCCCGGATGAACTTTGAAGAAGCGGGCCAGCAACAAGCGCGTCGTGTTAGTAAGGTGCGGGCGGACGCCCTTCTCGATCTGCGACAGATATGACTGGCTGATGCTCGCGCCCAACTCCTTCTTCAACGCGCGAACGATTTCCTGCTGCGTCATCTCGCGATCAAGCCCGCGAATGCTGCCTTCCACCTCGCGCAGGTACCGAATTTTCTCGCCCAGTTTCATGTTTTTTGTATTATCACAAATCGCGATAACAATATTACTGATTGCGATAGATGTCAAGAGGGTTGCCTGTGGATTATTTCTTCGGGCCTAGTGGTAAGCGAATAAAGGACTTATTAACCACGGAGACACAGAGTCACCGAGAGCAGCCGAACGAAATCACTAAAAATACGGGAGTCAGATGCTCTTTTCGGCTTTGTATTTCTGTTCTTGTTCGGTCGTTCTCCGCATCTCTGTGTCTTCGTGGTTAAATTGATTTCGGCTTCATGCGCTCACTCCTCCGTAATCGGCTCGCTGCATTCGGCGTCGTACTGGTCTGTCTGTTCGTGATCTTCGCGTTATCTTCGGATCAATCGCCGGGTACTACGGCGGACGCATCGATCGGTTTTTCAACGTCGTGGTGATGAACGCATTCTTGTCTTTCCCCGGAATCCTGCTGGCCATCGCCTTCGTAGCCTTTCTCGGTCCCGGGGTTTTCAACCTGATCCTTGCTCTCTCGATCGGCGGGTGGGTGGGCTACGCGCGCCTGGTACGAGCCCAAGTCCTGTCAGTTCGGGAAAGGGAATTCGTCGAAGCCGCTCGTGCATTGGGAGCCAACGATTGGCGCGTGATCACGCGTCACATTCTTCCGAACATTATCCAGCCGGTGATTGTGCAGGCAGCGATCGGCATGGCCGGAGCTGTACTCGCCGAGGCGACAATGAGCTTTCTGGGATTAGGCGTGCCACCGCCTACTGCGAGTTGGGGCTCGATGTTGAATGACGGCCGCTCTCATCTTTTCGATGCGCCGCACCTCGTCCTCTTCCCGGCCGCGGCTGTGATGCTGGCCGTGCTCTCGTTTAACTTCATCGGTGACGCACTACGGGATTATCTCGATCCGCGATCGCGAATCGAGGCGGGACTGTAAGCGCCACAGTCCTGGCGTACGCAGCAGCATCGCAGAGACGCAGCATGCTGCGTCTCTACCATGCCGATGGCTGCTCGTTAGCATCTTGCGAACGACTTAGCTCGTCCGACAGACGCTCTGCAATTCATTGTTTCTGCGCCCCTTTTTAATCACCGCAACTCTTGGGCGGCCTCGTGTTTCTACTGGTAGGCCCGCCGGCAGGCCTGAGACGAGGAGAAAACAATTATGAAACGCACTGCAGTAGGCATAGTTCTGATGGGAATCCTGGGCGCCGGCTCTTTGATAGCGGAAGATCGTGATGGGAGATCGGATCGCGACGTGCGACGCGATTACGCAGACCGCCGCGCCGATTATCGAGACATGGCTCGCGATCGAGCGAAGATGGCGCAGGACCGGCGCGAGCTGCGCGAAGAGCTTCGCGAAGGCGATTGGCGCGGAGCGCAGCGAGAGCGCGCGGAACTTCGGAAGGAGTACCGTGACCTCAACCACGACCGTTGGGACTCTCGCCGGGACACTCGGGACATCCGTCGGGACCGTCGCTGGGATTGGCGCTAAGTTTTAACTGCGGAGGCCAGCACATTTTGCTGCATTCGCTTCCGCCAAGCAGAAGGGGCAGTCTACGGTGAAGGCTGCCCTTTCTCTTTTCCCGCATTCTTCTTAACCGCGCCAGCAGTTCATCCCAACCTCTGGCACAACGACGCAATAAAAAACCGCAACTCTCTGTTCAATTCGGGTTGCTGAAGCTAACGGCTGACCCCTGAAGCCGAATTCTGATCAAGCGAGAAAATCAAATAAAAGGAATAGCAGTGGGGATTTTGCTGTTAGCACTGGCCGGTACTGGCAGGGTGATGGCGCAAGGCCATAACTGGCGATCGCATCGCGGCAATGACGGGCGAGGCGCTGATTATGGCCGCAATGACCACGACCGGGATGGGCGCCGCGGTGACTATGGCCGTCACGAGCAATATCGTGGCGGTCGTGATCGTCGCGGAAACCCTAGCGACATCCGGCGCGACGAGCGTGAACTGGAACACGATCGTTGGGAACTTCGACAGTTTGAACCCGAAGGCAACTATCGCGCGGCAGAGCGTGAGCGCGAGGAGATGCACGAACGATCCCGCGACATCCAGCGCGATCGGCAAGCGGCCCGCAGAGACCGCTACAATCGCAGTTGGGACTGGACGCGCTACGCCGGTTTCGGCTGGCGCTAGGAACTCAGTGCAAATTAAAGAGGGCAGCCAGAGATGGCTGCCCTTTTTCCATGCTTAAGATTGTTGGCTAGCTTCCCTGTTTCGGTGTTCCCGCTTTGGGCGCGGCGACATTCACTGGCTGCCCATCCTCCAGGGAATCCGCTGGGTTTACGATCACTTGATCGCTCGGCTGCAGGCCCCCCATGACCTCGACTGAACTACCATAATCGCGTCCGATCGACACTGGGCGCAGGTGGACCTTCTTCTCAGCATCGACGACCGCGGCACGCGGGCCCTCTGGGCGGAATAGTAAGGTATTGATCGGAATGGTCAGGCGTGGAGCGTCGATCTTCGCAGCGAAATGTACCTGAGCGTAAGATCCGGGTAGAATCTTGCCTCCCGGATTGGGAACATCGATTTCAGAAAGCAGAGTCCGCGTCGACGGATCGATTACTTCCGAGGTTCGCACGACCTTACCTTCAAACCTCTGCCCTGAATACTCGCGCTGCTCGAGAAATGCCTTCATGCCGATGTAAATTGCCGGACTATAGGTCTGGGGCACATTGACGTACACGCGCAGCGGGTCGACTTGCGCAACGTCGAAGAGTTCCTTGTCTGAACCCGTGTTCCCCGCGTTGATAAGTGCGCCAACATCGATATTGCGCTTGGTGAGCACACCGGAGAACGGAGCATAGACGTGCTTGAACGACTCCATTTGCTCAAGCCGACGAACGTTCGCGTCCGACGCAGCAAGGTTTGCTTGGGCCTGCTGGTATCCGCTCACCTGCTGATCAACTTCTTGTTGGGAAACGGAGTCGCTCTTGCGCAAGTTCTGCCAGCGTTCTGCCGAACTCTTGGCCAATCCTAACTGCGCCTGGATTTGTTGCCGCGTCGCACGCGCTTGCATTAATTCCTGGTCGACTTCGGGGGTGTCAATGTCGGCGAGCAGGTCGCCCTTGTTCAGATGTGAACCGATGTCCTTATACCAGCGCAGCACGTATCCGTTGGTGCGCGCGTAAATCGGAGACTCCTTGTAGGCCTGCACGGTGGCAGGCAGAACCAGCTCCTCGTGCGACTGCTCCTGCGTCGGATGAATCACCGAAACACTGGGAGTCGCCAGGCGCTCGGTTTCCGCCGCGAGCGCTTTCTTCTCGCCCAGCTTGCTCGCGATAGTAACCGCCCCGGCGATCAGGAGAATAAGGATGACGCCACCCACAATCCATCCTGCCTTCCGTGCCGAGTTATTCTGCGATGAACGATTCGGGGATGGGTGTTCCGTCTCTGACGGAAAGTTAATGACTTCGGGATAGCTCACGTCTTCCTGCAATTCCTTTCTCAATCCTGCTCCTACTCCTCGTGTACCCATTCTGGTCTTGCCTGTTCTATCACGTGACCAGATCTACGTCCGTGAATCATTGTAAAGACCACTGGCACAAAGAACAGGGTCGCGACCGTGGCAAAAAGAAGACCGCCGATTACGGCGCGTCCCAGCGGAGCGTTTTGCTCGCCGCCTTCACCCATTCCCAGCGCCATGGGGACCATGCCGATGATCATAGCCAAGGCTGTCATGATGACCGGACGAATCCGCGTGAATCCAGCTTCCATAGCAGCCTGAAACGCTGGAAGCCCGGCATCCATGCGTTCCCGTGCGAACGAGACCAGCAGAATACTGTTCGCGGTAGCGACACCCACGCACATGATCGCGCCGGTGAGTGAAGGCACGCTCAAGCGGGTGTGCGTAAGCAGAAGCATCCACATGATGCCCGCCAGCGCGCCAGGCAAAGCAGTAATGATGATGAATGGATCGAGCCACGACTGGAAGTTCACGACAATCAAGAGGTACACCAGCACAATGGCCATGATCAGGCCGAACGCCAATCCAACGAACGAAGAGGTCATGGTTTCTACCTGACCTCGTAGAGTGATGTGAGTTCCTTTCGGCAGTTTGCCGTTGAATTGCTTCAATACCTCGCGAATGTCCCTGGCGAGGCCGCCCAGATCGCGCTCCTGCACCGACGCGTAAACGTCCACCACTGGCGTGATGTCATAGTGATAGACCGCTGCCGGAGTCGTGTTCGGCTTGATGGTGACAAGATTTGCCAGCACTTGCGGTGAGGGCGCCGATGACGAACTTACAGGGGTATTCATCAGCGCCTGCATGGAATCGAGACGATAATCGGGTGTCTGCACGGCGACGTTGTACGTCACTCCGTTCTCGGGATTCAGCCAGTAACTTGGGGCGGTCTGGAAGCTTCCGCTTAGCGATACCAGCAAGTTGCGCGCAACGTCCTCCTGATTCAGCCCCACTTCCTTTGCCCGTGAGCGATCTATGTTCAGGTCGATCGCCGGACCATTCATCAACTGTTGCACGTGGACATCTGCAGCGCCAGGAACATGCCGCATGCTGTTGGCGATCTGCTCCGCAATCGCATAGTTCGCATGGAGGTCGCGCCCAACCACCTGAACATCAATGGGCGAAGGAAGCCCGAAGTTCAGGATCTGGCTTACGATATCCGCCGGCTGGAAGAAGAACTCTGTTCCAGGGAAGTAGAGAGGCAGATCCTCGCGTAGCTTCTTTACGTATTCCGCCGTCGGATGATGATGCTCCTGGTTCAGAGAGACGAGTATCTCGGCATCGGATGTACCAATGGTTCCGCTCGTACTGTACGTCGTATTAATCGAGCTGAACGGCAAACCGATATTGTCGAGAATCGTGACCAGTTCGTTTTTGGGAATCTCATTGCGCAACATCTTCTCGACTTCATCGCACAGGCGCGCAGTTTCTTCGATTCGCGTGCCAGCGCGAGCCCGTACGTGCAAGCGGAAGACGCCGGCATCGACTGCAGGAAAGAAATCCTGACCTAAAAAGAAGATGAGGCCAGAGGAAAGTACACAGAATCCAAGAAATCCCAGAGCGAATGCCTTACGGTGGTCGAGAGCATTGCCGAGCAGGTCTCGATAAGTTTGACGAAACTTCTCGAAGCCATTCTCAAATCCGCGCTGGAATCGTCCCAGTATCGTTTTCGGCGCCGCGGCTTTGTGCTCGTGCCCGCGCATGATGTAGAGCACCATGGTCGGCACGAGGGTTCGCGAAAGGAAGTACGACGCCAGCATCGCGAATACTACTGCCTCGGCCAAAGGGACAAATAGATACTTGGCCACTCCTGTCAGGAAAAACATGGGCACAAACACGATGCAGATGCAGATCGTTGAAACAAATGCCGGCAGCGCGATCTGTTGAGAACCATCGAGAATGGCCTGCTTCATGTCCTTGCCCATGGCAAGGTTGCGTTCAATGTTCTCAATGGCCACGGTCGCGTCATCGACGAGGATGCCTACCGCTAGCGCCAAACCTCCGAGGGTCATGATGTTGATGGTTTCGCCGAGTGCGCTGAGCAGGATGATCGACACACAAATCGAGAGAGGAATCGAAACGGTGATTACGACGGTTGGGCGCCAGTCCCCTAGGAATAACAGGATCATCATCGCAGTGAGTGCGGCGGCGATGGCCCCCTCTCGCAACACTCCCTGAATTGAACCTCGGACGAACAGCGACTGATCGAACAGCGTTTTGATCTGCAAATCCTGGGGCAGACTCTCCGCAATGACTGGAAGACGATCTTTGATCTGCTTAACGATGTCCAGCGTTGATGCGCCGCTGTTCTTCATCACGCTCAACAACGTGCCGCGTACCCCGTCCTGACGGACAATGTTGGTTTGCGGAGTGAAGCCGTCGCGCACGTGTCCAATATCGCGCACATAAATGGTCGCGCCGTTCTTCGTCCTGATAGGGAGATCATTCAGCTCAGCAACCGTCTGGGTGCTGCCGTTCATGCGGACGTTCATTTCCAGGCCGCCGATCTTCGCTGTGCCTGAGGGAAGAATCAAGTTCTGCGCATCGACGGCGTTGACCACGTCCACTGGAGTGAGCCCATGCGCCTGTAGAGCCTGCGTGTCCAGGTCGACTGCGATCACGCGCGCCTTGCCGCCATAGGGATACGGGATCGCTGCGCCCTTCACAGTCGTCAATGGGGAGCGAACAAAGTTTAGGGTGAGATCGTTGAGTTCCTGCTCGGGAATACTCTTGCTGCTGATGCCGACCTGGACGATGGGAACGCTCGACGCGGAATACACAATAACCAGCGGCGGTTGTGTTCCCGGAGGCAACTGGCGAACCATCTGCTGCGAAGTTGCCGTTACTTGGGCGACCGCCATCTGCAGATTCGCTGTGGGCTGAAAGTAAATCTTCTCGATCGCGCGCCCTTGGAGAGCCACAGATTCTATGTGCTGAATGTCGTTTACGAGCGTGGTCAGCCCGCGCTCGGTGTTGCTGAGGAATCGATCGGCCATCTCTTGCGGCTGCATGCCGGAGTACTGCCACACGATGCTGATGACCGGAATATTTATGTCCGGGAAGATGT
>QIBC01000235.1 GCA_003225215.1 Acidobacteriota bacterium | reverse complement strand
CTCCACTCAACATGTCCGATTCTGGGATTGTTACAGCAATGGCTAGATCAGCTGAGGCCACTCCGATTCCCATTCGCGTTGGAAGTCTACGCAGTTCAGAGTGAACTGGAAGCGTCGTCCCAGTCTAACAGCGTGAAAGCTGATGACTTCTAAGGGCCAGGGCAGTTTGGCGGTGTTGTCATGTTCCTGCCAGCCGGACTTCACAACCGCTTGAGGAAAACGCGCGGTGATGATCTTCTCTGGATTCGATCGCGCATACGCCGAGCACACGATGCTGCCCGCCGGTTCGACCTCGAAGTGGCGCAGCACGTAAACGCGATGTTGTTCCAGTGCGAAATCGGAGAGGTTCTTCATCGCGAATGCGTGCGCGCCTTCCTTCCCATCTTTGCACGCATCTCCCAGCACGAAAGTGCAAGGGAAACGCCGCAAGCAACAGCCCAACGGGCGAGAGGTGAGGTGGAAGCAAAAAGCCGCACAGGTCCTGGTGCAGAGTAGTCCCAGAGTTAGCTCCTGAAAGGCTACGGGGACCTCGTCACGGTCCAAGTTGGCCTTTTTTAGGGACTCGGAGTCTGGAGCGTGGGCGCGTCTTTGCTGGGGTCTCGAAGAGTCGGCCTACCTATCTATAACAGCAGCTTAGATTTACGAGAAGTATGGCAACAAATGCGGCCGCGTGGTCGTTGGCAGACTGGATGCGCGTAAGCCGAGTCGAAGACCTGCACCAACGTGCCAGGAAATTGCCGAAAAAGGCTTTGTGTCTGGGTCTAAATTGGGAGCATCCAAAGCTATAATCAGGTTGCGAGCCGCGGGTATCGCGCTTGCCAGAAGGTCTAATGTCGAAGCATCTGAAGATCGGCGTCCTTTCCCTCTCGTTCTTAATCGTTCTCCTAGTTGTGCTTGGTGGACTAGGTGTCCATGCGGCCAGCAATAACAATGATGGAGCTTACCGCCAGCTTGGCGTTTACAGCGAAGTGCTCTCCCGCATTCGCACTGAGTATGTTGAGGAGCCGAACTTCTCGGCTGTCACTGGAGGCGCCTTGCATGGGCTGCTGGATTCGCTCGATGCCAACTCGAGCTACCTGAATCCCGAAGAGTATAAGTTTTACAAGAGTCATCAGAATGATGGGCGGGCGAACATCGGAGCTACCATCTCCCGGCGCTTTGGCTATGCCGCAGTAGTCTCCGTGCTGCCGGGTGGACCAGCCGACAAAGCGGGCATCCAAACCGGCGACATCATTGAGGCGATCGAAGGCAAGAGCACGCATGAGTTGTCGTTGGCTGCGGTCGAAGAGCAGCTTGCGGGCAAGCAGGGATCGAACATTGAGTTTTCGGTCGTGCGTCCGGGCAAGGCTGAGCCACAGAAGATTAAGGTCACGCGCGACACCGTTGTGATTCCCGGCACTACCGACAAAATAATGGAAGATGGAATCGCCGACATTCAACCGGTAACTCTCACCAAGGGCAAGGCGCAGGAAGTAGCCGGCAAGATTCGTGAAGAGCAGAAAAAGGGCGCGAAAAAGCTGATTCTCGACCTGCGCAACGTCTCTGAGGGTGATGCTGCCGAAGCGGCGGCAGTCGCCAACCTGTTCCTGAACCACGGCACCATCACCTATCTCCAGGGACAGAAGTATCCGAAGCAGACGCTAGTCGCGGAGCCGCAAAAGGCGATCACGAACCTGCCGCTCGTTGTTCTGGTAAATCGCGGGACTGCAGGGCCGGGAGAGATAGTGGCAGCGGCGATCCTGGACAACAATCGTGGCGACCTGGTGGGCGATAAGACCTTCGGCAGCGGCTCAGTGCAGAAAGTGATCGACATTCCCGATGGGTCGGCGCTGATCTTGTCGGTCGCGAAGTACTACACGCCCAGCGGTAAGGCGATCGAGGACAACGCGGTTACTCCCAACGTTATAGTTGCCAGCAACATCGACGACCTCATACCGGATGACGAAGACGGCGAAGCCGCTCCTGCCCCGCAGGAAAAGCCGAAGCAGCCGAAGGATGACGATCAGCTTCGTCGCGCGGTTGAGGTGCTGAAGGCGAGAAGCTAGTCAGTTCGACCTACGATTCAGAAAGCGCCAGATTTCGTCTGGCGCTTTTTGTTTTTGCTTCGTGAAAGATGTCCTTTGGCAAGCCGGAACAAGCTGGAAAAATGTCCTGAGAACTTGGTGTGTCAGGGCACCGACTTTCAGTCTTGCCGTTAGGTGCTCTTTTTTCTCCGGCTGCTGGAGCTTTTCCGCAGCAAGTCCCAGAGGCTGAAGCCAGATCCGGGACGTGTTCCCAGCGGCACGGTGCCCTGACACGAATCTAATATTAGACAATATTTTCCATCAGTGATTTTCGGCCACCAACGCGAGTCCCATTCCGCGATAATAGGCAGCACAGTTCCCAGGATTCGCGAGTCGCATGGAAGTCGAGACCAATTCGCCCATCGAGCAGGAGCAGGACGAGCAACTGGTCGTCACTCCGAAGAAGGCTGCCGGCAAGGTCGGTTTCCTGCTGCTGGCGCTGATGGCGTCCACTGTTGGTGTGCTTTGTGGACTGCTGCTGGTTTACTCGACCGATCTTCCGCAGATCGACGAACTGGAGCGATATCGTCCCAGTGCCATTACGGAACTTTATGATGACCAGGGACGCGAGATCGGGTCGTTTGCGCTGCAGCGCCGGGTGATCGTCACCTACGACGATCTGCCTAAACTTCTGCGCGACGCCGTGATCTCGATCGAAGATAAAGATTTCGAACGGCATTGGGGTGTCGATGTATGGCGCGTACTGGGCGCAGCCTATCGCGACTTTCGTTCCGGGGGGCGCGTGCAGGGCGCATCAACGCTGACGATGCAACTCTCGCGTAATCTTTTCCTCTCCGCCGACAAGAACTTCGGCCGCAAGATTCAGGAGGTCATGCTCGCCATTCAGATCGAGCGGCGATTTACCAAGTCGCAGATCTTTACCATGTACGCCAATCAGATCTTCCTTGGGCACGGCGTCTATGGTTTTGAGGCAGGAGCAGAGTATTACTTCAGCAAGCACGCTCGCGATCTAGCGCTCGAGGAGGCTGCATTGCTGGCCGGCCTGCCGAAGGGCCCATCGGTCTATTCCCCAATTCGGAATCCGGAGCGCGCCTTGCATCGCCGCAACATGGTGATTAACGCGCTGCTCGAGGATGGAAAGATCACCGCCGAAGAGGCTGCGGTCGCGAAGTCCACGCCGATTCGTTTGCACCTTCAGGGCGCTCCGAATTTTGTGGCCCCATATTTTGTCGAAGAGGTTCGGCGCTACCTCGAAACCAAGTACGGAGCCGACGAAGTCCATGAAGGCGGCCTGCGGGTTTACACCTCTTTGAATCTTGACTATCAGAGGACGGCGGAGCGCGCAGTCCTCGACGGGCTTGCCGCATATGAGCATCGCCACGGATGGAAGGGACATCTGCAAAATGTCTCCGATTTGGGCCAGAGCGTTGCCGCTTATCTGGAGCCAGATTGGGAGCAGCCCATCGTAGCCGGCAGCTATGTGCACGGACTGGTCACGACCGTTACTCCCGGAGTGGCTACCGTGAAACTAGGCAAAGTCAACGGTCTGCTTACTGCACCCGACATCGCGTGGACGAAAGCGAGAGACCTCCATGCATTGCTGAGGGCTGGAGACCTGGTCTACGTCCGAATCGTGGATGTTCCGCTCACTCGATCGGATGGGGCGAGTCCTCCGCTGCACATCACACTGGAGCAGGAGTCAGGAGTGCAGGGTGCGCTCATGGCCATCGAGAACTCTACCGGCGATGTGAAGGCAATGGTGGGAGGGCGCGACTTCGATGTCTCGAAGTTTAACCGGGCGACGCAGGCGCTGCGCCAGGTGGGATCGTCGTTCAAGCCCTACGTTTATACCGCTGCTGTGGATCAAGGCGCCAAACCTGACGATACGATCCTCGATGCGCCGGTAAGCTTCACGAACAGCTCGGGCGTGTGGTCGCCGCATAATTATGACAACCGGTTCGAAGGTGTAGTGACGTTGCGGCACGCTCTGGCCGAATCGCGAAACATTCCGGCGGTGAAACTCGCGGCGAAGATCGGCATGCCGACTGTAATCTCGTATGTACGGAAATTCGGCATTACTTCCAAAATGGAACCCTATCTCCCGGTCGCGCTCGGCGCTGCAGAGGTTACATTGCAGGAGCAGGTATCGGCATTCAGCGCCTTTCCAAACGATGGTGTGCGCGTAATACCGCGTTATATTCGCCGCGTTGTGGACTACGAGGGACACTCGCTCGAGGAGAATTATCCCGAGGTAAAGGATGTGATCAGCGTGGAAACGGCGCGCACCATGACCGATCTGCTCGAAGGTGTAATGCTGCATGGCACCGCGGCAACTGCTGGAGCCAGGTTGAAGCACGCGCTTGGCGGCAAAACCGGCACAACCAACGACTTTACCGACGCCTGGTTTATCGGCTTTTCCCCCTCAACCACCTGCGGCGTGTGGATCGGCTTCGACGAGAAGAAGTCGCTTGGCGACAGGGAGGCCGGCGCTCTCGCGGCGCTCCCGATCTGGGAACAATTCATGCGTGTTCCCATCATCGAGCATCCGGACGAGAGCTTTCCTGGGAAGGCTGCTCCGGCGTCAGCAATCATCAAGGCTCAAAGCCAGACAACTCATCCGCAAGCGGCTTCCGTGCTCTCCCGATGACTGCCTCCAGGGAGTGGCGTATTTTAAGGTTCCTGCGGTTTATCACGCGCTCGCTCATCTTGTTATTGATCGCGCTCTTCTCCGCGCTGGCTGCGATGCGCTTCGCCATTCATGGACGCGAGGCGCGAGTTCCGAATGTGAAAGGGTTGTCGCTGCTGCAGGCGCACGAGACTGCCAACCGCGTTGGTCTTACGATTTTTGTGGAAGACAAGTTTTATAGCTCCTACGTTCCTGAAGGCAGCATCATCTCGCAAATACCGGCGGCGAACAGCCGAGTGCGCCGCGGGGGGCGTGTGCGCGTGGCCGAAAGCATCGGCCCGCTGCGCGTTGCGATTCCCGATCTGGTCGGCCAAACCGAACTGGCTGCAACGCTCAATCTGCAGCGTCGTGGCTTGGACGGGGTCATGATCCCTGGAATTGCTATTCCCAATTCGTCACCGGATCAGGTGATCGCCCAGGTGCCGCCAGCAGGCGCCATGGAATTTACTTCGCCGAAGGTCACCTTGTTGCTGGCGCAGCCGCCAAAGTCTCCCGAGTATGTAATGCCAAACTTCGTTGGCCGCCAACTGGCTGAAGCACGGGAGAAGATCGCCCGTGCTGGATTACAGCTAGCAAGCGTAGCTGTGGTTGGGGGAAGTGCTTTGCCAAACCAGGACAATTCTCCCGACGCGCCCAGCACGTCAATAGCGCAGCCAAAGGCTCCCACATCGGGAACCGTCGCAGCTCAGAGCCCGCCGGCAGGATCGCGGGTAACTCCGGAGTCGCAGATCAGGTTGTCGGTGACGCAGTAAGTTTGCGCCAACGTGGCTATGGAAACCGAAAGCTCATGATTACATCGACGAATACTGGGCGGTAAGGAGGGTTCTACTGTTCCCCTTGAAGGCCGTCCATCACCGAACTCAGCAGGAGGTCATGAAAACATCGCGCACGCCTGCAAGCGCAGGAGTGTTGGATTTATGCTCGGTGGCGCATTTCATGAATGAGGATGTAGGTGAGGCTAGCCTCGATTCGTGGTTCTCTCGAGAATCGCCGCAAAAAATCCATCGCAGGGATGAATTCCGGGAACTGTACGCAGAAAGTTGTCTTTCACGAGACCGCCAACCGCATCTGCTCTGATCGAGCCCTCATCGGAGAGTTGCTGCAGTCGCCTCTCGATCGGAGTCAGCTGGAAAGTTGGATTCTCGGTGAGAAACCTGCTGATCACCTCTTCGCCCTCCTCCGGTTCCAGCGAGCAGGTGGAATACACGATTCTTTTTGCTTGCGTGGCGATCGAATTCAGAATTTCAGATTGCAACTGCGGTAGCCGCTGCAAGGCATCCGCCTGAAGACGCCACTTGATCTCCGGATTGCGTGCCAGTGTGCCCGTGCCGGTGCAGGGGAGGTCCGCGATTACGCAATCGAATTGTTGATTGAAGGGAAGCTGCCTGGCATCTGCTGCCACGGCACGCAGACCAGTAAGTTTCCGCATGAGACGAACACGGTGGAGATGCAAATCCATGGAAACCACGAGTGCAGATGGATTC
>QIBC01000057.1 GCA_003225215.1 Acidobacteriota bacterium | reverse complement strand
CGGCTCCCCCGTCCTTGAGAAAGCGCGTGGCATTCTTGACAGCCTGCTTTTCATCCACCTGATACGAAGCGAACGGCATGTCGGCGATCACCAGCGCGCGCTTCACTGCGCGCCGCACCGCGCGCGTGTGATGCAACATCTCTTCAACCGTGATCGGCAGCGTATTCTCGTAGCCAAGCACAACCATGGCGAGTGAATCGCCCACCAGGATCATGTCGATGCCGGCCTGATCCACGAGCCTGGAGGTGGAATAGTCGTAGGCGGTGAGACACGTAATCGGCGTGCCCTGCTGTTTCTTTTCTTGTATGGAATTGATGGTGACTTTGGCGTCGTCACCGAAACGAGGCGAGGTGATGCTCATTGCTTCCTCCAGTGCACTTCCAAAGCTGGATAGCGCCTGTCGCTGCACATGGAATGCAGACGAAAAGATTCTAGTCGCAAGTCAGCGAAAAACCAAGGACGAGGCGAAACGAAGGTCACGAAGGCTAAACGACAGGTCACAAAGAGGTTATTCGAAGGACCTGCAGCGCTCTCGGCCGGGTATTTGCGGATTAGCTCAGTAAGTAAACGGCAAACCTTGGCCTACGCCAGAGCTTTCTTGTCCCGCAAAACCCGCGCGAGGCGCGGCGATCCTGCGTCAATGCTGCTCCAAGAGCATTACATCCCTTCTGCCCCTCGCACCCCACTCGGAGTCCCGCTCCTCGTACCTCACCGGAGCGTTCTCCTTCGGCTCGGTGAACTTGAACTGTTTGCTGGGAGTGAGTTCCTGCTTCTGATATGACGACCCGATCTCCTGGCCATAAACGACCTGCGGGATCGCGGCCATCCGATAGTAGAGCAGCTTGCCGACAAACTGGCCGTCCTCCAGCAGGATCGGCATGTCATGAGCACGAACCTCAAGCACCGCCTTGGTGCCGGGGATCTCACCCTGTGCTCCATACCCGAATCCGGGATCGAAAAAGCCCGCGTAATGGACGTGGAACTCGCCCATCGTCGGATCGTACGACACCATTTCCGCCGCGTGATCGGGGGGGACGCGGACTTTCTCTTTCGACGCTAGTAGATAGAACTCGTCTGGTTCCAAAATGAGACGACGAACGGCCGGCTTCCGGATGAACTCCCAGAAATCGGCCATTTCATAGTACCGGATTTTGCTGAGATCGATGGGTGCAGCATACTTCTTCGCCTTATAAGCGACGATATCCGATCGCTCGCTGCCTTCCAGGTTCACGGTCACAGACAAGCCGCGATTAATCGCGTCCACCACGCGGTCTTCTGTCTCGTAGCGCACGAGTTGATCATCTTTGGCCAACTCCCGTAACACACTGTCGCGGCGAGCTTCAGCCCTGCCACGTATGAAACGCAGCTGATTCAGCTTCAACCCTTCGCGGACATAGACAGGGAAGCTCCGGGTTACGACCTCGACATACAATTCGCCGGAGTATCCGCGCGGAACCCGCTCGAACTCTTCGCCATGTTCGGTGATGAGCCGCGTAAATATATCCAATCGACCGGTTGTGCTTTTTGGATTCGCGATGCCGCTCACGTCAGCGGGTAAGTTCAAAGTCTCGGTCAGCTTCACGATGTAAACCGAGTTCGGTGTCAGCAAAGCGGGTTGGCTGAGATCGACCGTGTCGATTAGCAGCCCGTCATGAACCCTCTTGAGCAAAGTGGAGGACTTTCCGGGCAAAAAACTAGCCCGCACATGGAAGGCCTGCTGACCCAGGCGCAAGTCAATGCTGGCGGGCTGAATCTGCTCATCGCCAATCGGCAAAGATTCAGGCGCCGCGATTATGTGGTTCTTTACCAGCGCACGCAGCGATTGCGCCGGCAAGATTCCGTTGTTGCGCTCCAGCTCCGGTTCGTTTGGCAGATTTTGCTTGGATGTATTCATCGCTAGAAAAGCAGGTTACTTGCCACTATGCGTCGGGGCAATAGGCAGCTTCGCTGAAAAACAGGTACGAACAGTGGATTTCACGTACAGAATTGCAGAAAGCACCATCGAGCTGAAACGTAGACAGTGCAGCACAATGCACCGCAATTAGGCGCTCGCTGCTTCCGATCCCAGCGGCAAAAAGTACTGCGTGCCGCGGATTGGCTCTGACAAACGCCGCAGAAGCTCCTGAAGATCCTGGTGGCGATCAACGAAGTCGATGTCGTTCGTATTTACTACGAGCAGATCAGACGCCGTGTAGTGAAAGAAAAAGTGCTCGTAGGCCTTGACGATCTCCTCAATGTAATCGTCACTCACCGCCAACTCACCGGGAGCGTTCTTGCGTCGTAGGCGCTTCTTTAAGACTTCCGGACTGGCTTGCAGATAGATCACCAAGTCAGGCGTAGGCAACTGCTCGCGGAAGTAGTTGTAGTAGCGGTTGTAGACGGCCAGCTCTGCGTCGTTGAGATTTATGCAGGCAAACAGCTTGTCCTTTTCGAAGATGTAATCGCAGACAATCGCCTTGTGAGGACTGCGCTCCAACGCTCGCAATTGATCAAATCGCGCCATCAGGAAGGCAAACTGCGCCTGAAAAGCTGCGCCTGGTTCGCCATCGTAAAAGGCAGCAAGAAAGGGATTGGTTTCGGGTTCGGTGATGCGTTGCGCGTGCAGGCGGTCCGAAATAATGCCAGAAAGCGTGCTCTTGCCTACGCGAATCGGACCTTCCAGGGCAATGTACCGGGGGGGATCGAAGAGCTTGGCCATAAACCGGGTGTACTCGGAGCATAGCTTGAAAAACGAATACGAGACAATGCCAAAATTTCCACCGAAAGTGGAGCGAACACGAAGCTCACAACGGTAAACAAGAGGTCACGAAGATGATGTTGAAGGACATGCGGCCGTCCTCGGACGGGTGTTTGCAGGTCAACCCAGCAAACAAAACCAGCGCGAGGACGCGCGTCGGTCCGTCATCTCGCTTTGCGACTTCTTGTTTTTCACCTTCGCGCCCTTCGTGTTCGCTCTGTCTTTTCGATTTCCGCCAATCATAGAATCGCAGCCCATTCGAAACCGTCGATAGCGCACTGTCGGAGCCACCTCGTATTTATGACGGTCAAAGCGTAGTGGCAGGTCTGTCCTGAAGGCGCTGTTGGGTCTGTACACAAGGCTTCAGCGGCAACGCGTGAACTTGAATGGCTGGCTTTGTACACACTTTTCTGCCGTCGGATTCGTGACCTCCTATTTCGTCTTCGTGCCGGAGCTTACCCCAAGCACAGCCGAGTGGGTATTCGCCTCTTCTGCGTTCCTCTAGAATTGCCACACTGTGATCTCGAAGGTAGGCATTGGAAGCGCACTCGCAGGAGCAGGGTATCTTGCATACCACTGCTACTCGCCGGAATCGCAGCTCTATGGGCGGACATTGACTCATTGTGCGAATCCGAAGAATCTTGCCCTCACTTATGATGATGGGCCGAACGATCTTTACACCGAACGTCTGCTGGAAGTCCTTGCACGCCACGAAGTAAAGGCCACGTTTTTCTTGATCGGACGCTTCGTTAGTGCTCGTCCTCAAATTGCGCGTTCGATCGCCGACGGCGGACACTTGCTGGCCAATCACACGGAAACGCACCCCAATCTTCTTTTTCTGTCGCACTCAAAATTGCGACATCAACTCTCGAACTGTGCGCAGGCGATTGCCGATGCAACCGGAATCCAGACGCGTTACTTTCGTCCCCCGTTCGGAGCGCGTCGCCCGGCGGTGCTGGAAGTTGCTCGCGAACTCGAGCTTGAGCCTGTGATGTGGAGCGTCACCTGTTACGACTGGCACCGGCGGGCATCTGCGGAGAGCGTTTTCAATCACGCACGTAAGGGAATCGAGCGCAGCCGCATTGGCGGACCCGTGGTTCTTCTGCACGACGGCAGTCATACCACATTGGGACAGGATCGCAGTCACACCGTTGAAGCCACTGATCGCCTCATCAAGCGATTCAAGAACGACTATTGCTTTAGGCGTATAGATGAAATTTGATTTGAAAATCATCCCGTCCTGGAATCTACTACTCAGCAAGCGCAAGGCACCGCTGCCCACAAACGAGTGCTCAATCGCCCAGAAAGTTGAGGCGACACGTGGGGAAGTCTTTCATTCTGGTACTAGCAACGAACATGAAGCGTCTCCGCTTCATGGCAATGTATGAACAGGATTTTGTGCTGCAGTGGGTGATGTCGATCCCTGCAGCCGAGGAGCTCGCGGGGCGCGAGCGCTTCGAATTTGCTTTGGTTGAATTCGATTCCGATCCGTCCGAGGCCATGGCATTCTGCCAAAGCCTGAAAAAGATCCAGCCCCGGACACGAGTGATCTTTCTGAAGACAGGAGACACACCGCTGCCGGATGATTTCTGCGCTGATCTGGTGCTTGAAGCGGATCTCTCCGAAGACGAACTCGGGGCGTGCCTGCACGACTACATTCGAATGTCCGCATAAGCAGGGTGCGGGGAGGGGCACTCCTGAGCTATCATCCGCACAGGCGAAAACATATGGGAAAAACGAAACTGGATGCCTTCGAGGTAGGCTGCCCTTGCTGCGGCGCCTTGCTCAAGGTGGACCCGGAGACTAGAGCGGTAATTGCGCACACTCCGCCGGCGCGTCCCAAGACCTTCAACGACTTTGAGGAAGCGGCGCGCGCCATGCGCGAGCAAGAGGGTCGCAAAGAATCGCTCTTCCGGCAGGCCGTAGACGCGGAGAGGAACAAGGCCGATCTTCTGGAGCGTAAATTTCAGGAAGCTGTGAAGCGCGCTAAGGATACTCCGGACAAAGGCAAGCCGCTCCGGGATTTTGATTTGGACTAAAGCAGCAATAGGCGATAGGCAATCGGCTAAAAGCAAAGGTAAGAACGATATTCGAATCGGCAATTGACGATTGTTGCTTACGAAGATCACACGGTAATGAACGAAGAAGACGCCGTCGAGGCCACAACCTGCATTTATCTGCGCTTTAGACTGTTGCCTATCGCTTATTGCCTATTGCCGCTTCTCCCATGATCGCCCATCTCCGCGGACGTATCCTCGAAAAGCACCCTTCTCATTTGATCCTCGAAGCAGCCGGTGTTGGGTACCAGATCACAATTAGTGTCCCGAGTTTTTCCGGATTGCCGTCTGAGGGCGCGGAAGTGTCGCTTTACACGCGCATTCCCGGAGTGGGAAAGAAAACTGCAGAGCGCATGATGCTTGAATTGCGCGACAAACTTGAGGGTCTGGCCGCCGCTCCGGCTCCAGGTCCGGCGATGCGCGTAGAAGAAGATGTTGTCTCCGCACTCGTGAATCTCGGCTATCAGCGCACCCCAGCCGAGCACGCGGCTAAACGGGCCGTGGAAAGAGCAGGCAACGGTGCATCGTTTGAACAGATCTTCCGGCAGACGATGGCGCTGATGCAGAAGTGAAGGTCGGCCGGCACGGAGGTTGCATCCCCACCGTCAATAGCAGCCGCGGCTCTCCGAAGGTATAGTCGCGATTATGCGACGCATTATGGCAGCCGCGATTCTGCTTGCGGTCCCCGCAAGTGCCACAGTTTCGCTGTTGCGGTGCCTCACTTTTTCGCTAAAGGCGCCTCTAAATGCCGTGTTTGGCGCCAAGAATAAGCTTCCCGGAAACTGGACTTTGCGCAAACAGAGCGCAATTCTGGAGAAAACTGACTTTAAAGCCGCCGAAAATCCCTGCGAAAACTGGACGTGGGTGGCCGCGATCGTAGCCATGGCAGCCGCTCGCGGCGCGCATATCGAGCAGCAATACCTCATCGATCGCCTGTATGGAGGGTCGGTTTGTGCCCCATTGGCCGTCAATGTGGAGTCGCTAGCGCGGCAGATCAGCCGTGATTACGTGCTTCCCGACGGTCAAAAGTTTCGCCTGGAAGCGCAATTCAGAGCCGGGGCTCCCACGCAAACTGATCCGTTAATCGTCGCAATGCGCCAGAATCGGCCTCTAATGTTGCTCTGGAATAGTCGCACTTACCTGTTAACGGGCGTCAATTATGACGAATACACAGCGCCAACCGGCAACAAATTGTTGATTGTCACTGAGTTAAAGCTCTTCGATTCGGCGGCAAATGCTCCGAAAAGAGAGCTAACGTTCTCGCGGGAAACCGATAACCCGAACGATTTGAACGGCGTGCTCGACCTTAACATCTATCCGAAGTAGTCCCTTTTCGCATCTATGTGGAGAGAGAGTTCAGCAGACCTGACCGCTGAACCAGTTCGGATGCCTGTCCGAGGTTGTAAATGTCTCCGCTGCGTATGCTGTTTGTCGACGACGAGCCCAGTATCAGGCTCACGTTGCCTGAGATTCTTCGCCTGCACGGACATCACGTTGAAGTCGCCTCCACCGTCGCAGAAGCGCTGGCGGCGATTCCAGTGCGCAAATTCGATGTCCTGATTTCCGACTTGAACATCGGAAATCCAGGTGACGGATTCACCGTTGTTAGCGCGATGCGCCGCACCCAACCCCAATGCCTCACGCTAATCCTTACCGGATATCCCGGGTTTGAGACCGCGCTTCAGGCAATTCGCAGCCAGGTTGACGACTATCTTGTAAAGCCGACGCAGATTGAACTGCTCGTCGACACCATTGAACGCAAGCTGAAAGAACGAACTCCGCACAAACCTGCGCCCGTAAAGCGTGTGAGGGAGGTCCTCAAGGAATGGCAGCAAACGGTTGTCGATCGCGCCGTTTCATCGCTTTCTGCGCGTAAACAGATACCACCCAGCAAGATTCGTGAAGGATTGCCGGAACTGTTTTGTGCGCTCATCGCCTTTGGCAGTCCCACAGCGGAGCGTAAAAGCTTTGATGAAGCCGCCGCTCACGGTGCGCTTCGTCGCGAGCAGTGCTGCTCGATAGACGATTTGTTCGATGAATTTCGAACCTTGGAGCGAGTGGCCTACGAGGTTGTACAGGAAAATCTGCTTGCAGCCGACGTGAGCAACCTCGTTCCGGACCTGAGGGCCTTCAATGACCACGTCCAAAATGTTCTTAATTACGCGATACGTGCGCTGCTGGAAAGACCGATTGCGGCGTGAAGTTATGCGTAGGGAAGAAAAACGGAGAAAGTAGTTCCATGACTCTTGCTTGTGCAACTCTTCATGCGAATGCTCCCGTGATGCTTCTCGATTACACCCTGTGACACCCACAGGCCGACACCGGTCCCTCGTTCGCCCTTAGTTGTGAAGAAGGGCTCAAAAATGTGGGGTCGCGTAGCTCCGGGTATCCCCGGCCCGTTATCACTTACAAACACGCGAATACCCATGATGCGCGATTTCCAATCGCGTCCGTGTTTCACGCGGATCTTGATCATGCCGCCGCGCGGCACGGCATCAACAGCATTGACGATGAGATTCGAGAATACCTGACGCATTTCTCCCGGAAATGCCGGTACGGTGGCTTGCGTTTCAAGCTGCGTTTCAATGTGAACCCCCTTGTTCTGCGCTGCCGCAGCGTACAGCCGCACGATACTTTGGACCAAATCGCCGATCTTGACGTCCACCGGAGCAGCGGCTTCGCGATAAAACCCAAGTGCCTGACGCGCGATGTACCCAATGCGATCTACCTCGCTAATCGCCATTCGTGTATATTCATGCGCTTTTTCATCGAGGGAGCTATTCTTATCGATGAGGAACAAAAGGCTGGTAACGGCTTCAAGAGGGTTGTTGATTTCATGCGCCATTGTTCCAGCCAAACGTCCTGTGGCAGCGAGCTTTTCTGTTTTTCGTAATGCCTCTGCAGCCCGATTGCGTTCGCTAACATCGCGCGCGATTGTTGATGCGCCGGTAATCACTCCCGAAGAGCTGCGAATCGGCGAAATGGAAACCGATACCTCGACTGGCGCGCCATCCTTTCGCAGCCGAACAGTCTCGAAGTGGTCGATAGACTCGCCGCGACGCAAAATTTCAAGCGTGTCATCAATCTCCCGCTTGCGCTCCGAAGGACTAAGAATGGAGACATGCTGTCCGATCATCTCGGCGGCGGTGTAGCCATACATTTTCTCTGCGCCGCGATTCCAGCTCCTCACATGGCCCTGCAGATCCTTGCTGTAAATCGCATCTTCGGAGGTTTCAACAATCGCCGCCAAACGAGTAAGTGCTTCTTCCGCGCGTTTTTGGTCGTCAATGTCAGTAAAAGTTCCTAACCAGCGCACAATAATGCCGCGCTCGTCCCGCAATGGGAGAGCGCGACCGAGATACCAGCGATAGGAACCGGCAACACCGCGCAGGCGCAATTCGACCGTGAGCGCCTTACCCGACGCGAGTGAAGCGCGCCAGGAGGCACTCACTGCGGAACTTTCATCGCCGTTCACGCGCTCGAGCCAGGGTTCCCGTGATTGACGCAGCGCTCCGACGTAGTCGAGCCACCGTTGATTGAAGTACTCCGGCTTGCCATCCGCCGAGGTAGTCCATACCATTTGGGGAATCGCCTCAGCTAAGATGCGGAAGTGGGCCTCACGTTCCGTAAGTTCCCGCGAGAGCACGTCGGCTCTGGAGAGAGCGCCTTTATAGACCCTTGAAAGAGCTAACAGCTGATAACCGCCAAACGCCGCGATGATCAAGGCCACTGATAAAGCAAGAAAAAATCCGAGACGCGAAGTGAACCGCCTTGCCTCCCGGGATGACTCGACATATGAGGTCCGTCGCTGCCTCTCAGCGGATACCAGACGCGAGAGCTCTTCGCGAATGTCGTGCATGACCGCATCGTCGCTGAAACCGCCGATCATATTCGACCGTGAAACCCGGTTTCGAATCGCTTGTCCCGCAAGGCTTCGCCACTCTTCGATCAAGCTTCGAACTCGCGCGACGTGTTGCGATTCTTCGTCTTGTTGACGCGCAAGGAACGCGAGTTGAGCTAGTGCAGAGTCGGAATTCGCGGAGCTCAGCCGATATCGGTCAAGAAAGCTCGGATCTGCTGTATTGACGTATCCGCGCAGGTCGGCATTCATGTCGAAAATGAGATTCTGCAGTGCGAAGCTCTGCGCGATTACTTGTCCTGTATGCTGCACCGCCTGATCGGCGTTGATGAGACTGCGGATAGCCCACACCAGAGTTGCCGAAGCGATAGTTATAAGCAGCAAAGGCAAGCCACCCGTCAGCAGCAGAGCGCGCCGAAAGCGTTCTCTTTCAGGTGGCACCGTCATATGCGTGACAAGCCGACGAACAACTCCATCGTGCGTTGCCGATCGGGAAATGGCGACAGGAGGTCGCGAGGACTCCGAAGGGTCTGCTGGGAATTTGCGAGCTTCTGAGGCTTTCGACACACAGGACCTGAGGGAGAAGTATGCGGAACGACAGTATCTTAGTCTAGCTTTGCTACTCGTGTGATGCGAAACGAGGGATTCGCCGGAGGCCGTGTTCAACACGCGCCGCCTTATTTTCCGATGCAGAAAGTGCTGAAGATTAGGTTCAGAATGTCATCCGTTGTCGTCTCCCCGGTGATCGCATCAAGCGGACGAAGGGAATTGTAGAGGTCCATCAACAGCATTTCGTGAGGCGTGCGATTTCGAATGGCCTCTTTCGCAGAAGACAGTGCCGATAGCGATTCGTCGATCAGGTTCCGCTGTCTAAGGTTCGTGATCAACCCACTCTCTTGGGGAGTTGCCGAGCTTCCCCCAACTTGCGCCACCACTCGCTCCCGCAGCGTCTCGATTCCCTCGCCCGTAACGGTTGAAGTGCTCACCTCTGGTAGATGATCGTTAGCAGGTCTGCTCGAATCTGCCTGACGACTTAAGTCGGATTTGTTGCGCACCAGAATGCGCTTGCGACCGGAAGTTGCCTGAAGCAGGCGTTCTTCTTCATCCGCGTGGTGTAGTGAAGTGTTATCGGTAACCACGAGCACCACGTCAGCGTCGGCGAGCGCCTCATACGACTTGCGAATGCCGATCGCCTCTACCTCATCGGCGTTGCTGCGAATGCCTGCAGTGTCAATGAGACGGATGGGAATTCCCGCCATAGAGACCGTTTCGGTAACCAGGTCGCGTGTCGTTCCGGGAACGGCTGTCACGATAGCGCGCTCACGCGCTACAAGCCGGTTAAACAGACTCGACTTGCCCACGTTCGGCCGACCCACAATCGCGAGGGTCAAGCCCTCATGTACTACGCGACCATAGGCAAAAGATCGTGCGAGGGCTTCGAGCGGCGGCCGAATCTGGAAAATTGCTGCAAGGACTTGATCATCCGGCAGCACGGCAACGTCATCCTCAGCAAAATCGATTCCGGCTTCGAGCAATGCAATTAGATCGATGAGTTGTTTCTTTATCGGCTTGACGCGCCGGGAAAGCGCCCCTTCAAGTTGTTGCGCAGCGATCTTGGCTTGGAATAGAGTTTGCGACTCGATTAGATCGCGTACCGCTTCGGCCTGGGTAAGATCAATCCGACCGTGCAGGAATCCGCGCATCGTAAACTCGCCTGGCTCCGCAAGGCGCGCACCGCGTGCCAGTGCCTCTGCGACTATGTATTCCAACACCACGGGCGAACCGTGCGCCGATATTTCAACGATGTCCTCTGTCGTGTAGGAGTGTGGCTTCTCGAAAAATGTGACAACTACCTCGTCGATACGTTCTCCAGTTTTCGTATCGATTAGCTCGCCGAACAGCGCCCGTCCAGCTTCGAGGGAATGCTTGAGTCGAAGGAGCGGAATGGCAATCCGTCGCGATGCCGGTCCGCTCACCCGTATGACGCCAATTCCTCCACGACCTGGGGGCGTGGAGACGGCAACGATCGTATCGTCGAGGTGCACTCTGGAATTCTAACCAGCGACTACAGATCGCACCGTGCCACCTGCAGCCAGGTTTAGGGCTCGAGCAGAGAATTCAGGAATGAATCGGGCCTGAATCAGAGAACTGCGCCACTTGTCAGGTGCTCGCGACCTTTTACTGCGTCTTTGACGGTTTCTTAACCATTGGCCCATTCTCCCGGGTCACTGCGACGTGAGACTCTCCTTGGGTTTGTTGTATGGGAACCATAGACATTGCATGTAAACTACTGAATCTAAACTGTTAAATTCCGCAACTTTCCAGCATTTGCTTGGTCTGAATAGAATAGAGGAGAGGTGACCCCATGAAGCGCAGCTTTCTGGTGATGGTTGCACTTGTAATGTTGGTGACTGCCGGAGCAACACAGCTAGCTCTTCTGGGCACGCCGGCGTTTGCGGACAAGAGTCAGGATCAAGGTCGCAACGTAACCGGACAAGTAATGACTAAATCGGAGACGCCGCTTCCTGACGCTGTCGTGTATCTGAAAAACACCAAAACCCTGACCATCAAGAGCTTCATCACCGAGAAAGATGGGGGCTACCGCTTCCACGGACTTTCACCAAACATCGATTACGAGATCTACGCCGACTACCAAGGCCAAAAAAGCCCAACCAAAACGGTCAGCTCGTTCGATAACCGCAATAACATCACCCTCAACATCCGCATCGATACCAAGTAGGTGACTGGGGGAGATTAGCGGACAACAAGCTGATCTCCCGTCGTTCTCTGCTCTTTGACTGCTCCCTTGCCCGATTGCTATTCGGGGTGTTCCCTGTCCGCGTTTGCCTTTCCGTATCTTCTCGGGATGAAATCAGCTTCCTCTCTGGTTTACAGAGATGAAACAACTCCACACGGTCAGACGCGGAACCTTTTGTGGGCAATAGGACCCTAGTCGTGGTCGTGGTGAGCTCTTTTTCACAGAACGTCAAGATTGAGGTTTTATGGCCGCATCGATTGCTAATGCCTTTGTCCAACCGAGTGGGAACCTTCTACCGGAAGTGCGTGAGTATCCGAAAAAGATCGTTATCCGTTCTCAGAATCGGATCTTTCTTCAGACAGTAAGCGAGATCGACCACCTCACGGCTGCCGCAAACTACGTGCAAATCCATACCAACGGCCAGATGTTTCGCATTCGCTCTACCATCAACGCGATCGAACAGCGTCTGGACCCAAAGAAGTTCGGGCGCGTGCATCGCTGCGCCATCGTGAACTTCGATTGCGTTAAGGAGTTTCGGCCGCTGCAGCGCGGCGATTATCTGCTTGTGCTGAATAACGGAACTCAACTGAAGATGAGCCGTCGTCATCGTGATCAACTCGAGAAGCTGGCTTGTGTCTCCGTTAGTCATCTGGTGAAATACGGGAGTGCCGGCAACGAAAATCCGGGATTTGCTCAGGCAAATTCCGTCAGTGGACGAGGTCCTTCGCTCGTCTAACCTAGCGGCGACATTGCAGCGCGAGGGCCGCGCCACCACCAGCGACGCGGTCCGCACTGTCCTTGAGCGCTTGCGGCAGGAGATCAGTAGCGGAGCTCTGGACAACAATACAGCGCAACTCGCTGTAGATGGGATTCCGGCAGCTGTAGAACGCGAACTGCGACAATCGCTGGATCTGTCGCTGCGAAGAGTCATCAACGCTACCGGAGTAATTCTTCATACCAACCTGGGGCGCGCGCCTCTTTCTGCCGGGGCAATCGAACATCTCTCAGACATCGCGGCGAATTATTCCAACCTGGAATTCGATTTAGATAGTGGAGAACGCGGCCGGCGGGATGTGCACGTGCAGCGTCTGCTTGATCGCCTGCTCGCGGAACATCGCTATCCGAAGGCGGGCGGCGACGATGCCGCTCCCGAAGCGATCGTGGTCAACAACTGTGCCGCCGCCGTATTCCTGGCTCTCAACACGCTGGCGGAAGGCGGAGAAGTAATCGTCTCGCGTGGCGAGCTAGTCGAGATCGGTGGCTCATTTCGCGTACCCGATGTAATGGCGAAATCGGGGGCACGGCTTCGTGAAGTTGGCACCACAAATCGCACACGCCGCTCCGACTACGAGAAGGCAATCACCGATAACACCCGATTGCTGCTTCGCGTTCATCGGTCAAATTTCGCGATGATCGGATTTACGGAGCAGCCAGCCGCGCGCGAACTGGTAGAGCTAGGGCGCAGTCGGGGTGTGCCCGTGATGGAGGATCTCGGCAACGGCTTGCTCGTGGACCTAACCAGCGCAGGAATTCAAGGCGAATATGGATTGCATGAGAGTCTTCGCGCCGGTGTTGACGTTGTATGCGTGAGTGGAGACAAGCTATTAGGCGGTCCGCAAGCGGGCATAATCGCCGGACGCAGAGAGCTCATCAAACGCATTCGTGCGAATCCATTATTCCGGGCGCTGCGCGTGGACAAGTTGACCTACGCGGCGCTTGAATCGACGCTGCTGGCCTATGTGAAGCAGGATTATTCGGCAATTCCTGCTCTGCGGATGATTTACACACCAGCCACTGAAATCCGTGGCCGCGCTAAGTCTTTCCTTGCACGCCTCGGAACCATACCGGGTGTGCATACTGAAGTCGTTGAAGGAAAGTCGGTGATAGGCGGGGGCACCGCGCCTGCAGCGACTCTCCCAACACTACTGGTTGCCATTACCTGCGATCATCACAGTTGCGAGTCACTTCTGAGTCGCCTTCGCGCCCAATCGCCACCTGTGATTGCCAGGATCGAGGACGATTGCCTCGTGCTCGATCTGCGAACCGTCTCTGCTGACGATGAGGGACCTTTGTTAGCCGCGTTGGCATCGACAGTTGAGACTTCACAACCATCCCAGACGGTTTAATCGCTGTGGCTACCATCCACACCATAGGACACTCGACCCGTAGCCTGAACGAACTGATAGGGGCACTTCAGGCTCACGAAATAAGGACGCTCGTCGATATCCGTTCCTTTCCTATGTCACGGAGGTTGCCACATTTCAACCGTGAGAATCTCGAACGAGACTTGCCACAACAGGCAATCGACTATGTCTGGCTGCGAGAACTTGGCGGACGCCGTAAGCGCCAGGTCAAAGACTCTCCCAATGTCGCTTTGCGAAATGACTCATTTCGCAACTACGCTGACTACATGCTGACTCCAGAGTTCGCGACTGGCATCGGCAAGTTGCTGCTGATCGCCCAAAAGGGACCCGTTGCGATCATGTGTGCGGAACGAGTCTACTTCCACTGTCACCGGATGCTGGTTTCAGACTATTTGACCGCGCATGGACACGAGGTGTTGCACATCGAGGATGCCCACGCGGCGCGACCGCACAGGCTGATGGCTGAGGCGCGTATGGTCAATGGGCGATTGCTATACATTGGCGACCGGCTCTTCGCATGATCATTGGCACCGGAGTGGACATTTGTGAGGTTGGGCGCATCAGTGAGTCGATCGCGCGCTTTGGTGACCGCTTCCTGCGGCGTGTCTTTAGCGAAGCGGAGATCCGCTATTGCCAGGCAAAAAGAAACTCAGCCGAACGTTTCGCTGCCCGCTTCGCAGCCAAGGAAGCGGCGATGAAGGCGCTGGGAACCGGCGCATCACGCGGAGTCACATGGACCAGCATCGAAGTAGCCCATGCTCCCGGCGGGCGTCCGATTCTGCGACTGGCCGGAAAAACTTCTGAAATCGCGGAGAAACTCGGAGTTAAGCGAATCTCGCTCTCTATAACTCACACTGCGACCACCGCTTTGGCCATCGTGATTTTCGAGGACGGGGAGTAGAAGTTCTGGCGCCGGGCCGAGTCAGCCCTTGCGCCGCTCCGGAACCGGCTTTGATGTGCGCGAGGCTTTGCGTCGTTCCTTGCCGGTTCCATCCATTGCAAAATCCATGCTGCCTACTACGTGCAGGCGCAGGAAATTCGTCGATCCGCTGGCGGTGCGGGTGCCGGCCACAATGCCGATGACGTCGCCGTTATGTACGACTCCGCGCTGCCAAAGCAAACGTTCGGCGCCGCGGACCATGTCATCGGTCACCGGAGTGTGGTCGCAGATGATTGGGGTGACGCCCCAAAGTAGATTTACGCGATTGCAAACTGCAGGCACGTAGGAGAACGCGTAGATATCTGTCTTGGGACGATACTTTGAGATGAGCCGCGCTGTTGTTCCCGTTTCGGTATAAACAGAGATCGCACGCATATCGAGTTCCTGAGCTGCGTGGGCTACAGACTCGCAGATGGTTTCGGAAATAGAGAGCTTCCCGTTGCTGCGCCGTCGATGAGCAGGCTCGGCAGCCATCTGGCCTTCGGTTTCCTCGACGATTTTGGCCATCATGCGGACCGCCTCGCGCGGATACTTTCCGCTTGCTGTCTCGGCCGACAACATCACGGCATCGCTTCCGTCGAAGATCGCGTTGGCTACGTCGCTTGCTTCTGCGCGCGTTGGGCGCGGGTTCTCGATCATGGACTCCAGCATCTGTGTGGCCGTAATCACTGGTTTGCGCCACGCAGCGGCACGACGGATCACATGCTTCTGGATGATCGGGACTTTCTCCGGCGGCATCTCTACACCAAGGTCGCCGCGAGCCACCATCACGCTGTCTGAGATTTCGAGTATCTCCTCCAGATGTTCGATAGCCTGCGGCTTTTCCAGCTTCGCCACTACCCACACATCGCCACCGAATTGTCGGATTTTTTCGCGAACCGCCTGCACGTCAGCCGCGGTACGAATAAAAGACACGGCGACAATATCCACACCGTGCGCGAGCCCAAATTCCAGGTCCTTTTCGTCTTTTTCGGTAAGTGAAGGGACGCTGACGATCGTTCCTGGAAGGTTGATCCCCTTGTGCTCACCCAGAATGCCGCCATTCACGACCTCACATTCGACGTCGTCGCCTTGAATCGAGCGCACGTGCAGTTCGATCAAACCGTCGGATAGCAGGATGCGAGCTCCCGGCTGCACCTCCCGTGCCAGTGTCTTGAATGTTGTAGAGATGATTGAATTCGTTCCCGAGACGTCCTTAGGAGTGATTGTGACTCGCGAACCCGCCTTCAGTGCGACTGGTGTGCGATATTTCAATCTGCCCGTACGGATTTTTGGGCCTTGAAGATCCTGAAGAATACAAATGGGCCTGGATTCGGAAGCTGCAACTTCGCGTATGGTGGCAATCAGCCGGGCTTTCTCTTCATGGGTGCCGTGCGAGAAATTCAGCCGGGCCACATCCATGCCGCTGCGAATCAATTCGCGAACCACAGCCGGAGAACTACTAGCGGGCCCAAGGGTGCAGACGATCTTCGCCTTGCGTCGGATCTGGGGATGTTGAGGGACTACTGCAGATGCGGTCATGCTCGTTGAATTCGTTCTATGCTAAATCATTTTGCTTTTTCGGGTGCGCGGCAAGATCGATGCAGGCTCATAACTAAAACGTTTCAATAGCTCGGGATGAAGGCTTGGACACGTATCGCCGATTCTTGGCAGGAAACTCTCAAAGCTCACCCATTAGCGCATTTCAGTTCTGGGGCTCGCACTTGGGAAACACCAGAGCGTTGAATTCCGCTCCGATGAGTACAACGATCGAGACAAGGTACAACCAAACCAGCAACGCGATCACGGCTGCCAAAGAGCCATAGATGACTGCATAGTTTGCGTACTTGCTGATATACCATCCAAAACAGACCGTCGCGGCAAACCACAACGCAGTTGCCAGGACGGCTCCAGGAAGAACCCGTCTCCATGATTGCGTGCGTGGGATCGCCAAGTGATAGATGACAGCGATTACAGCGATGCTGGTCAGCGCTCCGATCGACCAGCGTCCCCAGACCCAAAGCAGCAAAACTGTTCCACGCAACTCGTAGATGGTGTGGGCGGCCAGCCAGTTCTGCAACTGATTCCCAAAACCCACCAGCACCGTAGCGAATCCCAAAGGCACCATCGAGAGAGGAACCAGCAACAGAGCCATCACGCGTTCCTTCCAAAATCCCCACGGGTTCACCTGAATCCCATACGCCCGCCGAAAGGCCGACATCCAGGAGACAATCACACCGCTGGCCGCCGTGAGCATCACCAGCGAGGCTGAAACGATCACCCGCACCGGTCGAATGTTGCTGCTATTGAAATAAGCGAGGGCCAAGGCATTCGTGCCGGCCGGCAGGACTCTTCCCAGGGCATAGGAAATCTCCCGCGTTAACTTTGTCGTTTGGTTGGAAGCAGCCACGATGGAGGCTAGAACCAGGAACGCGGGAAAGACGGTGAGAATCGAAGAGTAGGCTGCCGCTTTGGCTGTAGCGAAGGCCTCGTGCTGAAACGCCCGCCACACCGCCCTCCGCACATGCCCGACGAGATGGAGCATTGATGAAGAGGGTATACGAACGGTGGAATCATCGCATGTGGCAAAACTCGACAAGATCAGAACGAGTTTTGCTCTCATTTTTACAATGTTTTTACACTCTCGTCTTCGCCATATATTCGCTATACGTGTTAGACTCTTCGCACTATGAAAGTGAATGAACTCTTGTTGCCGCATTACGATCAGGAAGTTCTGAACACCCGGCGGATTCTCGAGGTCGTTCCCGAAGACAAGTTTGGCTGGAAGCCGCATGAAAAATCCATGACTTTGGGACGACTTGCCTCCCATGTCGCCGAACTTCCGAATTTTCTGACTACGATTATTCAGACGGACGAGATGGAACTTACGACTTCGGGTTTGAAGCCGTTCTCGCCTACAACTCGAGCTGAAATGCTGATGGGCTTCGAGACGCGGGCGATGGAGGCCCGGCAAGCGATTGCGAATGCCTCAGAGGAACGCTTGGCGAAACCGTGGAAGCTGACGTTTAAGGGTCAGGAGGTCTTTGGGGGTATCCGCAATTTGCTGCTGCAAACCACGATCTGTCACCAGGTGCACCATCGTGCGCAACTCACTGTGTACCTGCGCCAAAACAATGTTGTATTTCCGGGAGTCTATGGACCGTCAGCTGATGAGATGGCCGCCTTCAAGTAGCAGCCGAATTCCGTCATTGCTTCTTGGCTGCTGGTCCCACGAACTCGGCCATGAAAAGAGGGCCAACTGTTTGAGCCGTCGAATTTTGCGGGTCGCCATGGATCTATTGTCGTCCCGTGCGTAACAAAAAGGAACGAGCTACGTCTAATTGACGTAGCTAGGAAAGAGGACTGAAGTGCTCCAAGAAGCGACCAAGCTGAATCTCACAATCCAAATCCTGGGTGATGCGGCGGTCCTGCGCTGCTCGGGGCGCATCACCGTAGAAGACAGCGAAGAGCTGCGCGAGGCCGTTCTTGCCCCAACCCAGATTCGCACGGTGGTGCTCGACTTGGCTGGCGTGAGCTCAGTGGACGCGGCCGGTTTAGGAGCGCTCGTATCTCTGCGGAACTGGGCCACTGAGAGTGGGACGCATTTCAAGTTGATGAACCTGGCTCCTCTAGTCGAGGAAGTGCTTGAAATCACCAACTTGAAACAACAGTTCGAAGTATGTTCGGTTTCCGAAATGCTTGACTTGCTGTGTCGTGCCATTCACGAACCACGAATGGCACCACCAGCCAAGTTGTCCTCCGCTCCGATCGCAGCTCGATCCTGCTGCGCTTAACTCCCAAACAGGCAGCGTTGCCTGTCTCGCAAAGTGAGCAGCCACCAGGCCTGCCATCATGCGGCTCCACTTAAGCAATCACCGCGTTGAACTCACCGCAATCCCTGACTGCTCGGGAATAGGAAGTTCAAGCAGACGCGCCGCATTCTCGAAACAGATATTCCGAATCATCGTTCCCACGAGTTCATCATCATCCGGCAGCTCTCCGGCTTCGACTTCATTGCCGATCAGATTACAAAGCACGCGCCGGAAGTACTCATGCCTCGGATGTGACATGAACGAACGCGAGTCGGTCACCATTCCAATGAAACGCGAGAGCAGTCCACAATTGGAGAGCGCGTTCATCTGCCACTCCATGGCCTCCTTCTGGTCAAGGAACCACCATCCGCTTCCGAACTGCAGCTTTCCCGGAATGGAGCCGTCATGGAAGCTGCCTGCGATCGTCGCAAAAACGTAATTGTCGGCGGGATTGAGGTTGTACACGATGAGCTTCGGCAGCCGGTTGTCCTGATCCAAGCGATCGAGGTACCGGGCGAAAGCATCGGCATGTGGCCAGTCGCCGATTGCGTCGAAGCCCGTGTCGCGGCCAAGGGTCTTCAGTGCACGCGTATTGGCATTGCGGTAGGCGCCGAGGTGGAGCTGCTTGGTCCATCCCTTGGCGGCATCGAGATGACCGAAGAAGAGCATGAGGAAGCTGGCGAACTTTGTAACTTCCTCCGGGCTTGGCTGCTTCCCACTTCGGACCTTGTCAAAGATCCCTGACGCTTCCGTTTCCGTGCAGGGATCCGCATAACATTGCTGCAGCCCATGATCGGAGAGGCGACAGCCATGATCGTGGAAATCCTGGTGGCGCTTGCTTAGCGCGTCAAGAAAATCGGAAAACCTTGCGATGGTCGCGCTGGCCGCGGCTGCGAGCTGATCAGTCCAGTCATTAAATGAAGAAGGATTCTCGACATGGAGAGCGCGGTCGGGGCGAAACGTAGGAAAGACCGCGGTGGTGACCCCTGCGCTCCGGATTCGTTCGTGGTGCTTAAGAGTGTGCACGGGATCATCTGTGGTACAAACCGCGACCACGCGAAACTTCTCGAGGATTCCCTGAACGCTGAGATCCTCTTGAGCAAGTTGTTCATTCGCACGATTCCAGATCTCTTCCGCGCTGTTCTCATCGAGCAGCCTATCGATCCCAAAATACCGCTTCAATTCAAGATGGGTCCAGTGATAGAGCGGATTCCGGAGAGTGTGGGGAACGGTTCGCGCCCATGCCAGAAACTTCTCGTACGGCTTCGCACTGCCCGTGCAGTACCGTTCAGGTACACCGTTGGCTCGCATCGCGCGCCATTTGTAATGATCGCCCTCGAGCCATATTTCCGTGAGGTCGCGGAAACGATGGTTGTCCGCGATCTCTTTGGCGGAAAGATGGCAGTGATAGTCCAGAATCGGCTGCTCCGCCGCGTATTCCCGATAAAGGCGACGAGCAGCTTTTGTTCGCAGCAGAAAGTTCTCGGTAATGAATCCCATAATCGATGACCTTACAAAAGTTCCCTACAACTTCTTATTGTCGGCCTTGTCTAAGTGCGTGTCGGGCACCGTACTGCTTTGACTTACTTTAAAGTCTTCGACCGCTTTCAACGCAAATGTCGGCGTATTGGCAGCTGTTGCGGTTTTGATGCGAAAGAAATCGGCGTCATGCACGTCCTCGAGCACGAATGCCGGACGCGCATCCTCGCGCCGCATGAGAATCTTCACGTCATTCATCTCAATGCCGTTCACATGTCGAATGAAAAATCCATGGGATGGCGTATCCCCAAACCTCCTGGGCTCCGGATAGCGTTCTCTCTCCTCCTCTGGCGGTTGTAGCGCTGCTTGCGCCGCAGTACCACCTCCGCTGTGCTCAATGAGGATGTTACTCAGCTTCAAATCCTCAATTGGATGTCCAGGCAGCCCGGAAAAAAGAGAGGAAATGTTCGACGCAGCGTTAGAGCACACAACGTTACTGATGATCACTCTCCGCAACGCTCCTACCGGAACGTCCTCGGGACCGCGCATACGGTCGCCGAGACGGATGAAGATCGGGCCGTCAACAATATCCCGCATGCTGATGTTAGTAACCGTCACATCTTCAAGAACGGCACCGTCGACGGCTTCAAGAGCAAGGCCTCTACATCCATCGAACACACAATTCGAAACAGTGATGCGTTTGAAGCCGCCGTTCGATTCTGTTCCAAATTTAATGCGGCCGTTGCGGGGAATGTTGGCATCGGGCGGAAAGGGTTTGCAAGTACCATCCAGCAGAGTCCCCTCTTCGAAACTCCCAGTCAGCAGGCAGTCGCTGATGGTGACCATCTCTGTCGCGCGCGCGTATCCAAGGCCGAAGGAGCTCTTGAGACAGATGCCATCGTCCCAAGGAGAATTGACGCTGCAGTTGCTTACGCGGACGTTGCGGCAGCAATCGATATCCATTCCATCGCGATTGGTGTCGATCATCAAATTATCGATGGTGAGGTTGTCGACACCCGTAGCAAGAATTCCAAAATGGCCACCGTGCAGAATAGAGAAATCACGGAGTATAACGTTATGACAGTTCTTTAACGAAATCGCCTTGTTTCCTACTCCAGGATCTTCCGCCCTCGGCCCTTGGCGCGTACCCCGGCTGAGTCCTTTTCCCCAAATGAGACCGGGACCTATGATGGAGAAGTCGTGAATATCTTCGCCGAGGATCAGGCTGTTGCGCCAATGACTGTGACCGTAATCCTGATAGTGATCCCAGTGGTTTGGTTCTGCGGCATCGTATTGGCCACCGGGACCGGTATCCGCGGCAAGGATAATCGTGCCTTGATCGAGATAGAGAGCCACCTTGCTCTTGAGATGAATGGTGTAACAAAGAAAAGTGCCTGAGGGAAAGTGAACGGTCCCGCCTCCTGCCGTAGCGGCTGCATCGATCGCTCGATTGATCGCACGGGTATCCACAGTCATGCCGTTTCCCTTGGCGCCAAAGGCACGCACGTCATAAACGGTTTGTGGCGCAGCGCCTGAAGGCGCAATGACTCTCGGCGCCTCCTGGGCCGACAACGTTGTGGCCGCTCCGGCAGCCGCGCCAGCAACACCGGCAGCCGTCAGATGCAGAAACTTTCTGCGCGTACTCTCCGTAGTCGAATTCAACTTTTCTCCTATGCAGAACGGGTTTCAACGCCAAGTGCTCACGTTATACAAGTCGTCCCAGCATCCAAAAACACACGTGCGAGATCTGGCGGAATTGCAGCCAGATTTCGCACGCGGTTTTCAGGAAGTTTCAGATCAGAAATTCAACTTCAATCCAAGCTGTCCGATGCGAGGATCCGTCGCTGAACGCAGAGCACCAAAATTACCGCCGGAATTCAGCTTCAAGAAGTTGCCAGTACCGGAGACAGACGACTCGTCGAAGTTCACACGATTGAAGACATTGAAGAACTCGGCGCGGAACTGCATGCCAATGCGTTCCGTGAACTTGAAGTTCTTGCCAAGTCCCATGTCCCAATCGTAATAACCGGGATAGCGCAGACTTCCCTTACCGACATTGCCGAAAGTACCGGCGGGATTGGTCACGAATGCGGCTGGGCTAAGCCAATCCCGGCAAGCGGTCGTTCCATTAGCCGGACACGCTCCAGCACCATACGCATTTCCTACGAGATTCGGCCGATCTTGACCGAGTCCAGCTCTGGAGCCGCCACTATTGCTGTTTGCTCCTGAAAGCACGGTGAGCGGTCGCCCGGTCTGTGCCGAGACTAAACCGCTGAATTGCCATCCGCCCAAGGTGCTGCGAATGAAACTGTTGGCTTCGTTCAACCTTGGTAGTTCCCAGACAAAAGACGATACGAAGCGATGCT
>QIBC01000056.1 GCA_003225215.1 Acidobacteriota bacterium | reverse complement strand
GGGTGTGGCGATACATTTCGACCGGTGGCGACTCCGCTGCCGCAACCCTCTCCCGATCCTCAGACCTTTCGTGTCGCGGTGATGACTGCCTGCGAACTTGGAGGTCAGGGATTAACCCCTTGTAATCCTGCCGGCGTCACCAGCCAGGCAAGTGACATGAATGCTTCTGGCGACAGCGTAGACGGAGTTGTTCCGGTAGGTCTAAGCCCGGTATTTGCGCTGGTGCAGAATTCGGGAATCATCGCAATCGTCACCACCGCGGACTTCGACAACGACACGATCTCGCAACATGCTGATGCGCACAGTATTACAGCAGGGCAAGCGCCCAGTGTTTCGGCTCCGACTACCATTGGTCTGCCGCCGGGCGCGCATCCGATTTCACTGGCGAGCGCCGCGGGCTTCGTCTACGTGGCCGAATTCGGACGGCGCGTGGTGGGAGTGCTGGGAGGATTTCCTCTCGCCCTTCAGAGTGAGATTCAAGTGGGAACCAATCCTGTCAATCTTGCTGCGCTGCCAAATTCGAGCAAGATTTATGTCGTGAACCGCGGGGAAAATTCGGTTACGGTGATCTCTACTGCTAACAACAACGCGGTGGCAACCGTTCCTGTCGGGTCGAGCCCAGTGTGGGCGGTTGCTTCGGCAGACGGTAGCCGGGTATTTGTGGTGAACCAAGGTTCTGGAAGCGTAAGTGTAATCGACGCTACCAGTGACAGCGTGATTGCCACCCTGGCGGTTGGAACTTCCCCGAATTACGCCGTGTTCGATGGGAGAAATCAGCGAGTCGTGATTACAAATCCGGGTTCGAACACGGTTAGCGTCATTAACGCCGATCCCACTTCGCCGGCTTTTAAGAGCGTGACGAATGTTGCCGTAGGATCGAATCCCGTTTCGGTCACGGCGCTGGCCGATGGAACCCGGCTCTATGTTGCTAATACGGGTTCAAATTCGGTAAGCGTGATCAACAGCTTGAGTCTGGCTGTCTCGAAAACAATTTCTCTCTCTTCGACTATCACCGCAGCTGACCAGACCCCCAGCCCAGTTTGGATCGCTTCCGATTCTGAGAGTCTAAAAGTCTTTACGGCGAATCGCGATTCTCGAAATGCTTCGGTGATTCTTACCTCGAAAGACTCAGAGGTATCGGATGCGAATGGCAATCCAGTTCGCATACCGGCTCCGAATGCTGACCCTACGTGTACGGGGAGCTCGTGTGTGAGGCTTAGTCCGGTGTTTATTGCCGTTGGCGGATGAGTTTTTCACCACGGAGACACGGAGTCACGGAGAACAGCCGTTAGAAGCCAAAGAGCCAGGTGCAATTAAGTTTCAACGTATTCCGGGAAGTCCTTCGCCCAAAAGAGGCTCAGGATGACAGTCGCTCTCTATCCACGCTTCGCAAAGCAAGTTCCCGTATGGGCTTTCTCCGTGACTTCGTGTCTCCGTGGTGAACTCAGCCCGCGACTGCTGCTGTGCGCTCCTCTTTTCGTCGGCGGTTGTAGTGCATGGCGATGTTCATGAAGACGCTGCCTTTCGGGGTCTCGAAGCACATCACTAGAGCTTCTGTCTCCTCGTTGCCGCTGAGTCCTTGTTCGGCTGCGTGAACCTGTGGCGGCGAGATCTTAAAGCGAAATCCCTGATCGTTGAGGCTGGTGATTGCATTTCCGATCACCATGTTGGCGAGCTCGCAAATGGTTTCGCGCACCAGATCATCTGAGGCCTCGACTTCCCCTGCGGCCAGATGGGCAGCGATGTGCATGGCGGTCCTGGGATCGGTATCGAGGATGATGCGCCCTTCGATGTCGCCGTTGATCTCGATGATTGCGGCAACCCCTTTGCGGCGGTAGGTTTCCTCTTCCATGCTCACGTCGCCGACACGAGTCTCGCATTGCAGGCTCTGCGCGAGCACGGCATCGGCGGAATTAATGAAAGGCTGGATCAGCTCCATCTTCATGACTACTGCCCTCCAGCGCCCACGGTTTGCGGGGTGAGCACATCATCTCCCATGACGTAGCGGACCACTTCGTACAGCACGTCGGCCTTCACCGGCTTCTGCACGAAATGTCGCGCGCCCTTCTGCAGAGCCGCGACGATGTTCTCCTGGTATCCCACGGAGGACACCATCACGACGCGCGCCTGCGGATACTGACGCACGATGCGTTCGGCGGCCTCGATGCCTTCCATCTGGGGCATGGTGATGTCCATGAGTACCAAATCGGGATGCAGGCGCTCGTACTCGGTAATCGCAGTGCAGCCGTCCCCGGCTTCACCCGCCACTTCCCCGCCGAAGGACTCCAGCATCTTGGCGAGGTTCTTGCGCGCGAAGATCGAATCGTCGACTATCAGGTAGCGCAATGGCTTGTTGTCCTTCGCGCGAACCAATGCAGCAAATTGCTCCATGATCGTTTCTCCTTACCGCTTTGCCTTTCTGCCGGAATGGTTCCGGCTTTGCCTCATGCTTCTAGACCAACTTCCGATGGTTCGGGCTGCTTCGAGGGATTGCAGTGGCGAATCAAGAGATTCGCCAGCGCATCCAGCGAAACCACCCGCATAGCGTGCCCACGCTCGATGGCAGCTTTGGGCATGCCGAACACGACGCAGGAGTGCTCATCCTGGGCTACTGTGAGTCCACCTGCGGTTTTAACGTCTCCCAGCGCATCGGCGCCATCTTCTCCCATTCCGGTCATCAGAAGGCCGATTCCATTGGCGCCGAAGTCGTGCGCGAGGGAACGGAAGAGGACGTTCACTGACGGACGATGTCCGTTCACCTTGTCGTCATCTCCGAGCACCACCATGTCGCCCAGCGGCATGCGTTTGACGCGAATGTGACGGTTGCCGGGACAAATCAGCGCGCGTCCAGCGAGAAGCAGATCGCCGGAGCGAGCCTCCTTGACGTCAATGGCACAGGATTCATGCAGACGCTGCGCAAAGAGTTCGGTAAATCCTTGCGGCATATGTTGAACGACAACGATCGCTCCGGCGAAATTTCCGGGCAATTGCGAAAGCAAGTACTGCAGCGCGTTTGGTCCGCCGGTCGAAATTCCAATCGCAACAACCTTCGTCGGAGCCTTGTGAATCCGCTGAACCGGTTTCTGGGGACGAAAGTTTTCAGGAACACTCAGACGGTCGGGAGGAATCCCAAAACGGGCTGCAGCCTTCACCTTGGTTACCAGCTGCTCGGAGACTCCATCCATGCGGGCTTGCGCTGCGTCGAATGGCTTCGGAACAAAATCAAAAGCTCCCAGTGAGAGTGCTTGGAATGTGGCCTCAGCGCCCTTGACCGAGTGAGCGCTCACGACTAAAACCGGCAGGCGGTGCTTGCGTGTGAGCTGACGCAGCGTCTCCATCCCGTCCATGCGCGGCATCTCGAGATCGAGCGTCACCACATCGGGGTGCAGTTCGTCGATTTTTTTCAAGCCGAAGTTGCCATCCATCGCTGTACCTACAACTTCAATTTCCGGATCTCGCGACAAAATCTTCGGGATCAGCTTTCGCATGAGAGCTGAATCGTCAATTACCAGGACGCGAACCTTGGGGGAGCCGTTATTCACGCCGTCACTGCCTCCATCAGGGCCGGAGCTTTCCCGAGCCTCGCCACTATTGCGGGAAGATTCAAAATGAGCACTACACTGCCGTCTCCCAAAATGGACGCGCCGCTCACGAACTCCGTAGCGGCGAGTTGATCGTGCAAAGCTTTGATTACCAACTCCTCCTCGCCAACCAGACGATCAACGATGAGACCGAACTTGCGATCGGCGACAGTGATGACTACAACGAATATCTTTTTGTTGACCGGCAATGGGCCGCGATTCACGAGCTGTCCCATGCGTATGAGCGTCAACACCTGATCGCGCAACTGCATGACTTCGTGCTGATCGACTCGGTGCACGTCAGAGGCGGACGCTCGCGCAATCTCCAGAACAGAAGCTAGTGGAATCGCGTACAGCCGATCGGAGACGCGGAACATCAGCGCCTTGATAATGGCCAGAGTTAAGGGGACTTTTAAGAGGAAAGTAGTGCCTGCGCCCGGCTTCGAGTCGATGGATATCGTTCCTTTGAGTTGTTCAATCACGCTCTTGACGATGTCCATGCCCACGCCGCGGCCGGAGATCGCCGTCACCTCATCTGCGGTACTTAATCCAGGGTGGAAGATGAGATGAAGAGCCTCGGTGTCCGAGATTCGCTCGGCTTCATCGCGCGTGATTATGCCTTTCTCAACTGCCTTGCTCACCAGCTTGTAACGATCGATGCCCGCGCCGTCGTCGGAGCATTCAATAACGATCTGATTGCCTTGATGGAAGGCGTTTAACCGAATCCTGCCCTGCGGCGTTTTACCGGCAGCGACGCGCTGCTCAGATGTTTCAATTCCGTGATCGACCGAGTTGCGAACAAGGTGAGACAACGGCTCTGCGAGTGTATCGAGAATGCTCTTATCCAAATCGGTTTCTTCACCTGACAGCTGGAGGACAACTTCTTTGCCGCAGGTTTTCGCGACGTCGCGGACGATGCGCGGGAAGCGGCGAAAGAGTTGCTCCACAGGCACCATGCGGATCTTCATCACCGACTTCTGCAGGTCGTTCAGAACGCGGGCCTGAAATGCCAGTGCGTCCACAAATCTCGTGCGCAGCGGATCCTTCTGAAAGCGCTTATCAAACTCGCTGATGTTCTGCATCAGCATTGACTTCCCAATTACGAGTTCGCCCACGAGATTCAGGACAGCATCGATGCGCTCTGCATCGACGCGAAGCTTTACGCTCGTGGATTGGGACACTCCGGAAGCAGAAGTCTCGCTGGCTTCCGCATTTGGATCAGCAATGCCAAGCACGTCGCCGGGATCTTCATGCACGTGAATTGCAGGCTCTTGCTGAACTGATTGGGCAAAACTGGCCGTTTCGACGAGAACGTCGGAGATTATCGAGGGGATGCGACATTTGGTCGTGAACACGTCCTGCGGTTGCGAGCTGGCAACCGCAAATTCCATTACGTCGATTTGCTCGGCGGGAATTGAGGAATCCGGAAACGTTGCGAGTAAGTCTCCGAGTTGGCACAGAACATTCTTCACTAGCTGCATCGCTGCGCTCTTCATCGGGCAGGTCGGATCGACTGCCAGCGCGATGTTGTAGATGTTCTGTCCCTGGTTCTGCGCCCGCTCGATCGCGATCTGCTCGTATTCTGTCCAGGCAAAGCGTCCACTGAGCTTGTAAGGAACGATGTTCTTCGGCTCAGGGCGAGCCACGAGCTGCCGAATCTGCTCCCGAATTGGAGCTGCAGAGGGGATCGGAGCTTCTCCACGATAGGCGTCTAACATCGAAGAGAAGACGTCGGCCGCGGCCAGGACAATTTCTGCGAGCTTTCTGCCGTTCGTGCGCGCCAATTCGGGAGTAAGCACGTCTTCCAGATCGTGGGCCAGGCTGCTCAGCTCTTCGAATCCGCAAGCGGCTGAGTCTCCTTTGAGCGTGTGAACGGTACGGCGCACTTCGCGGACGAGTTCGGCGTCGCCGGGCCGGTGCTCGAGACTCAGTGCCTCTTCGTTGAGCGCCTGCAACAGCTCGGCGGCGGTCTCAAAGAAGAGCTCTTTCAGCTCGGATTGCCGTTCCTCAGGAAACAAGCTCAAACCGTAGCCTCGATTCGTTGATATGCGGTGCCGTTGTTCTGATGAATCATGCGGAACTTGTCTGTGAGTCCAAACAAACTTTCCGCGTGGCCCACAAAGAGATAACCCTCGGTATTAAGACAGCGATAGAACTTGTCGATCAAGCGCTTCTGCTCGGCTTCATCGAAGTAGATCATTACGTTGCGGCAGAAAATCACGTCGTTGCGTTGCGGCAAGAACTCGGTCTTGAGATTGTGAAAGTCGAAGTGAACGAGCTCCTTCACACTCTTCTTCAGCACGTAACGGTCGCCGAGCTTGTCGAAGTAGCGCAGGCGGAAGCCGTAGTCGACCGGCTCCATCTGCAAGTCGGAGTAAGAAGCTTCCTGGGCGGTGCGGAGCGCGGAATAACTGATATCTGAAGCCAGAATTTCGACCTTCCACGGCGGTGGGATCAGCGGCTTCGGTGTCGGCATTTCGAAGGGCAGAGGGTTGCGAAGATAGTAGTAAGCCAATGCGTCAGAAATCTGCATGGCCATGGTGTATGGCTCTTGTCCGGTGGAGCATCCTGCGCTCCAGCAGCGCAAAGTCCAATCGCGGCGCGACTGCTTGCGGTGGAGGATCTCTTCCAAAATGACCTTCTGAAAAAGATCGAGCTGAGGCCGGTTGCGGAAGAAACTGGTCTCGTTGACAGTGAGGTTTTCGAGTAGCGAACTGAGTTCTATCTTCCCGTCGCGACTCGTGAGCAGGCGATAGTAGCTGTAGAAGCTGTCAAGACTGCAGGCCTTCAGCCGGCGTTGCAGACGGTCCTGGAGGAAGTGAATGCGACGCTCGTCGAAGTGCATGCCGCATTCCTGGTACACCAGGGTCTGCAGGAGTTTGAGTTCGGCGTCGCTGATAACGACAGGAACAGTGATAGTGGCCATTGAGCTCTCTTAAGATCTCTTCACCGCTGTAATGCATGAGGGAGTGGGCCCGCAGGCGCGCATCAGGCAGTTGCTGCGACGGCGAGATCTCCCAGCCGTCGCAATTCGCCTTGCTGCAGGATCTTCGTGAGGTCAATCAGGATCACGAGGCGCCCGTTCAGCTTGCCTACTCCCGTCACGTACTTGACTTCGTTTTCTTCAAAGACTTCAGGGGGAGCTTCGATTTCGTCCTGCGGCAAACGGATGACTTCGGAAGCCGCATCGACGATGAGACCCACCAGCTTCTTGTCGATCTCTGCAACGAGGATGCGATTCTTGCGAGTGGCTTCAATCCGTGTTTCGCCGAAGCGCTTTCTCAAATCGATCACGGATATGATCTTTCCCCGAAGGTTGATCACGCCTTCGATGTAATCGGGGACGTCGGGCACGGCAGTAATTTCGGGGACCCGCACGATCTCATGCACGAGCCCAATGGGCACGCCGAACGTTTCCTTCCCGATACGGAACCCAACGAGTTGGAGGTCTTTAGCCATCCGAATCCTTTTCGTGCATCGTACGGACGTCCGCCGCGGCGGACTGCGTCTCCAACCTAGCCGACGCTAGTTAATGCTCGTCGAGTACCGCGAGGCGTTATACTCCTGGCCTCGCGCCCCGCCATTTCCACTTCCGTTTGCCCCGCCGTTGCGATGCCCGTTCATGGACTCGAGGACAAAGCGATCCATGGAGTCGAGCAGTGTGCGCGACATCTTGGACATCTGGTCGGCAGAGGCGGCCAATTCAGTCGATCCCGAAGTGGAACGCTGGATCAGCTCACGCATTTTCTCCATGGCGCGGACAACGGCTTGAGCGCCCGAAGCCTGTTCTTCAACTGATGAGTTGATCTCGTGTGTGATTTCGTTCAGCCGAGTTGTGGCGCGCGCGATCTGCGATGAGCCATTCGATTGCTCATTCGTCGCTGCCCCGATCTCCTGGGCAAATTTGTAGACCTCGGTGACGACATTCGAGATTTTCTTCAGCGCAGTATTCAGATCGATGCCTTGTGATAGACCGTCGTTCACTATCGCCCGGCTCTTCTCCATGTTCTCGACCGCCTTACGGGCCTCCTTTTGAATGCTCTGGATCAGATCGGAGATCTCGCGCGTCGATTGCGCCGACTTCTCGGCCAGCTTGCGAACCTCATCGGCAACCACGGCAAATCCGAGTCCGTGCTCACCGGCCCTAGCGGCCTCAATGGCAGCGTTGAGGGCAAGAAGGTTCGTCTGCTCGGCGAGATCGTCGATCACCTCCACGATCTTGCCGATGTTGTCTGCGCGCGCTCCGAGCTCGCCGATGATGAGAGATGAGTTTTGAATCGAGGTGTTGATGCGGTTGAGACCATCGGTGGCTTTCTCCATGGTTTGAATACCGCTGTGCACCTCTTCACGGGAGCGCTGCGAGATGTCGAGCAGCACCTTCGCCGTGTCGGCAACACGCTGGATGGAAGCGACCATCTGGTCAATCGAGGCTGAAGTCTCGCTCACGCTGGAAGCTTGCGTTTGCGTGTTCTTCACCATGTTCTGCACGTTGATGCTCATCTCGTGCATGGTGCTGGTGACTTCGTCGATTGCCGACGCAGCTTGGATGTTGATTTTGGCTGATTCGTCGGAAGCGCTCGCCACCTCGGTGGATCCGCCGGCCACTTGCGATGCACTCTCTCGGACGCTTCTTACCAGTTGACGCAAGCCGATGGTCATCTCGGAGAAAGCCTTTCCCAGAGTGTCACTGTGGGAACGAGGCTGTACTTGAAAGGTAAGGTCTCCGCCGGCGATAGCCTCTGAGACCCCGGCCATTTCCTTCAAGTAGGCGATCATTTTGTTGAAGGTCTTGCTCAGCTCGCCGACTTCATCCTTGCGGTCGAGGTCGATCTTCTGGTCGAGATCGCCGGACTCGCCAATCTCACGAGCCACCATCATCAGGTGTACCAGCGGCTCGCTGATCGAGATCGCGGTGCGGTAAGCAATCGCCATTCCGCCTCCAACCGCAGCTACGCCAGCCAGAATTGAAAACCAGAAACTCAGCATGCTTTTCGTGCTGTCCGAGATTTGGTGCTCCTGAAGATCGGATTCAGTCGCGGCCATGGTCTGGTCGATTGGATCCTTTACCTTCTTCAACCAGTCACCAGGATTCAGTTGAAGATAGAAAATCTGCAGCTCCGCAACAGTTCCGTTTCCGGAATCAACCTGCCTGCGCTTCTCGATCAGCGGGCGGGCGAAGTGCTCAGCCCAGTCGTGTTCTGCGTCGTTCAACCTCTCGAGCGGAATCTGCTCTTCGGCAGTGGCTTTCACTTCGGTGCGGTGAATGGCTTCGTCCAGTTGGGTGACGCCGCTCAGCACCTTGTCGGCTTCGCTGGAGTCGCCGCTTAGCAAGTAATTGTTCAGGTGGATCTGGTTCTGGCTTAGGAGGTACTGGAGAGTCGAAGTGTCGCGCAGTACCTGGAACGAGCGATCGATCTTTCGCTTGGCCGCCTGTTCGCGCCATAGTGCAAATTGATTTACCAAGGCGAGGATCAGGGCGAGAGCGATCATGCCGCCAAATCCCCAGTAGAGCTTCTTTGCGATTGTCATTGCCTATCCACCTGCTCGCTTTTCAGAGCGAGATCAATTCCCATTGCTGAAACGGATTTCCACGATTTCTATGCCTTCCTGACCTGATTCGTACTTCCATTGCTTTACGGCGCTTTGGGCAGCATCGATCAGGAGGGGGTGTCCTCCGAGCGTCTTCACGTTCTTTACCTGGCCGTTCGCCGTGATGAGGAGCTCCAACTTAACGGAGCCCGATATATTCATCTTTCTCGCGAGTTCTGGATATTGCGGGCTGACCCTAACCTTGACCTTCCTTACCGCATCGTCAGCATGCGATAGAAGGGACAGCCCAACAACGCAGGCAGCTAGAGCGAAAAAACGCAAAGGCTTCGAGAAGAAGGGGTTAGACACAGCAGTCTCCTTAGAGATGAATTCAGCTATCAGGAGTGCACGGTCGCTGCCACCGGAAGAGGATTGTGACCTTGGTAATAGAGTGTCAGTTAAGCTGCTGATTCCATGGGGTCAAGGTAGGATTAGTCCCTGGCTTCCTTCGCATAGCGCGAGCTTCGAGGCGTCTCACACGGCCGAATTCTGTCGCACTGGAGTCTCACCGTGAGAAAACCTGAGGCAGGTAACTGATTACCTTAGGTGCTCGCTCACCCCGTTTCGTATTGACTCAAATTGAGAATGCACGCTACCGTCGCATCTCGATTGGTTCGTTTTGAGACGAACTTCGCGCCCCAATGGCCTACTTTGCCCCTACAAAACCCCAGGGATGGGAACCGGAGACATCGGCTTCGCAGGCCGGTACCGTGGAGTTTCTGCTACGCTACGCAGAAATCCTGAAGGCGCAGCCAGGACTTAAGGCCGTTCTGCAACGCATTGCGGAACAGACACATACAAACTTTTATCCAACTTGCGTAGGGCTGATCGCTGAGGAAGAGGGAAGGTTTTACTTGTCGGCCTTGGCGTCTCAGGATGAGAGGTCTCACCGGATCGCGATTGAGCAGGACCTAGCTGAACCTTATCAGTCTATTACCGTCGCTGTACGCAAGACGCTCAACGAAAACCGACAACAGCTGCATTCACTCGATCTTTCTCATACCGATTTCCATACCTTCTTCGGCGCTCCGATTCGTACTTCGCAATCGAGCACCGTTCTGGCGCTTTTTCTGACGGCTGACCAGCGTTTGACAGAGGCAGAGCGCACCTTCGTCAGCGCCCTGACGCAAATTGCGACGATGGCGGTCTCTGACAAGGAATTGTCGCAGTTGTTCATGCGCATAACCAGGTCGAGCCGCCAGTGGGCGGAGATGTTCGATTCGATCTCCGACTTCATGTTGCTGCACGACGAGCAGCAGAGGATCTCTCGGGTAAATCGCTCTCTTTCAGAAAAACTCGGCAAACATCCTGCTGCAGTGCTGGGCCTACCCGTTCGTAACCTGTTTGGATTGTCGTCAACTTCGCCCGCATGTCCTTTCTGCCTCGATCTCCGATCGCAGGAGTTTCGCGAGGAGTTTCGTGAGCCCAGGACCGGCAATACCTACTTAGTTTCCTCATCACGTCTACGCGGAGTTGCAGAAGAGACTCAGCAGCAAATCGTGCACGTCCTCAAAGACGTGACTGCGAGCCGCCGCGCCGAACGACTCTACCGGGAATTGTTCGACAACATTCAGGAAGGCGCTTACTTCTCGGCGCCGGGTGGCCGTTTACTGGAAGTAAATGATGCCCTCGTGCGCATGCTTGGATACAACAGCCGAGAAGAGTTGCTAAGCGTGACTGCGCACGATCTCTATGTGGAACCAGCACATCGCGAGATGACCGCGCGCGCGCTGAATCAGTTTGGCCGTCTCAGAAACCACGAACTGGCGTTACTGCGCCGGGATGGATCGATCATTTACGTGCTGGAAAACAGCTTTGTCGTCCGCGACGACGCGGGACAGGTTATGGAGTACCGTGGCGTTCTGCTCGATATCACCGAGATGAAGAATGTGCAGTCGCAGCTTTTGCGCGAGCACGATTTCAACACGCAGATCCTGAATCACACACAAAGCCTCATCGCAGTAATCGATACTGCAGGCTTGGTCAGCTACGCCAATCGTCGTTGCTGCGAGGTTGCCGGTGGCGAAGAGGCCGATGTTGTCGGTTCGCGGCTGGAGGCTATCGTCCAGGCCTCGCATAGGCCGGTGCTGCGGGGAGCCATTGAATGCGTGCTAGAAGGCAAAGCAGTGAACAATTTGGAATTGCCGCTCGCTCGGGAACGGCAAACGATTGGCAGTTTTTCCGTAAACCTGAGCCCAATGCGAAGTCCCAACGGAGAAGTGAATAGCCTCGTGGCCGTCATGACTGACATCACCGACGTTGCCATACTGCAGGCCAAGTTGATGCATACGGAAAAGATGGCAGCGGTTGGCCAGCTCGTGTCAGGCGTCGCACACGAAGTAAACAATCCGCTCACCGCGATTCTGGGTTTCGCTGATCTACTGCTTGAGAATCCTGAGCTCAACGATCAGGTGAAAGACGATCTGCAAGTAATTGTGGAGGAATCGGAACGCACGCGGGAGATTGTCCAGAACCTGTTAAGCTTTGCCCGCCAAACGCCACCGGAAAAGCACGCAGTCGACGTAAACCAGGTCCTGCGGCGCACCATCGCGCTCCGCTCTTACGACATGGGCAGTCACGGTATTGAGCTGATCGAGGAGTTCGATGCAACCTTGCCGGAGATTGTCGGCGACGCCCATCAGCTGCAGCAGGTATTTCTGAACATTCTCAACAACGGTTGCGACGCGGTGCGCGAAGCCGGGCGTAGAGGACGAATCGTGATCGCGACGGAGCTTTCAGCAGGATTGGTCGAGATTCGCTTCCGCGATAACGGCACGGGCATAAGGTACCCGGAGCGCATATTTGATCCCTTCTTCACGACCAAAGAGGTGGGCAAAGGAACTGGACTGGGGTTGAGCATCTGCTATGGCATTGTGCGCGAGCACAGTGGAGAGATTGTCTGTTTCAACAATCAGGAGTCTGAAGGAGCCACGTTCGCGATTCGCCTGCCATTGATGAAAGGAAACACCGCCAAAGCAATGGCGAAAGCGGCAGCCTCGACGAACTAGAGGGCGGACGCGAGAACGATAAAGGAAAACGGCAGCCATCGATGAGCAAACCTCCGCTACTGATCATTGAAGACGAGAGCGCGGTAATGTCGTTTTTGCGTGCCGCTTTGGAACGCAATGGTTATCAGATCGTTGGCGCTTCGTCCGGAGCAGAGGGATTGAAGCTTCTGGAGAGTGGCACCTACTCGGCCGTCATCAGCGATATGCGGACTCCGGGCGGTGTTACCGGCGCGGACGTTCATGCCTGGATCCGCGCAAATCGTCCGGAGTTGTTGCATCGCATTCTTTTCATTACGGGCGACACCGTGAATCAGGAGACCATGGCGATCCTGCAGAAGACTGGAGCCCCGTGCATTGAGAAACCATTTCGAGTTGGGCAATTGTTAAAGAGCGTGGAAATGCTTATCGCAGGTAGGGCTCAGTAGCAGATGGCAACCGAGAAACTTCACCTGATGATTGTGGACGACCAGGAGAGCATTCGTAAGCTCTGCATGACGGTCGGCAGCTCGCTTGGCTTGAACTGCACTCAGGCCGAGAGCGCAGAAGTTGCGCTAGCTCGGCTCGAAGCGGAAGCTCCCGAGATGATCCTTGCTGATCTCATGATGCCCAACATGTCGGGGCTCGACTTTCTCACGGAAGTGAAGCGCATGTTGCCGCATGCGGAAATCGCCATCATGACCGGACACGGCTCGATCGAGACCGCGGTTCAGGCAATGCGATCGGGAGCCTATGACTACATCACGAAACCCTTTCGCATCGAGGAGCTGAAGCTCCTTTTGCAGCGAATGCAGGAGAAGGTGGAGCTGGTTACCGAAAATCTGTTTCTTCGCGAGCGTGTGAATACCGAAATGGATCTGAACGGGATTGTCGGTTCGTCGGCAAAGATCCAGGACCTGTTGCGAATGATCGCCCGGCTGAAGGACACGCGAACTCCGGTCTTGATTACAGGTGAAAGCGGAACCGGAAAAGAGTTAGTAGCTCGGGCAATTCACTTTCGCGGACAATATGCGAAACGCCCATTTGTCGCGGTGGATTGCGGATCGCTTGTGCCAACGCTGATTGAGAGTGAACTCTTCGGCTATGAGAAAGGCGCATTCACGGGGGCAGCAAAGAGCAAAGAGGGCCTCTTCGAAAGCGCGAACTGCGGCACAATTTTCCTCGATGAAATTGGAGAATTGCCCCTAGAGATGCAGGCTAAGCTCCTCCGCGTCTTGCAGGAGAAAGAGGTTCGGCCGGTTGGTAGCAATAACAAAGTCAAAGTTGATGTGCGCGTGATCGCAGCTACAAACCGCGATCTGGAGGCCGCATACCGGGAAGGCACTTTCCGCAAAGATCTCTATTTCAGATTGAACGTAGTGACCGTTCACCTGCCTCCGCTGCGTGAAAGGAAAGCCGACATTGCTGCGCTGGTGCATTGGTTTTCAAACCGGTTTGCGCCAGGTTTGCCGATTCAGGTCACGCAGGCTGCGATGCGTGACATGTTGCAGTACGAGTGGCCGGGGAATGTCCGCGAATTGGAAAACTGTATCGAGCGAGCCATAGCTCTTGGCAGCCAGAATGTGATCGATGTTCACGATCTTCCTCCAGCGATTCGGCGGCTTTCTGGTGATGAGGACGCGGCCCTCGTCGCCGAGCCCATGAATTCCACGGACCTGGAAGAACTCGAACGCGAAACGATTATGCGAGTGTTCGAACAGACGAAAGGGGACAAGACGCTCACCGGACGAATGCTGGGCATCAGCCGCGCCACTCTTTATCGAAAGCTCAAGCGTTACAACATCGGTTCGGCCAGTGCCATGGCAACGAGTCAGAACTAGAAGCGCTGCTTAGGAAACCAGCACGGTGTGGCGCCCTCCGAAAAGCATGGCCGAGACGCAGCATGCTGCGTCTCTACCATTCCTCGTTGAGACAGATGTTTCAGGATGAGACGATCATGCCAGTCTCATGAGTAATCGATTTGAGACTCCCTCGTTAAATCAGGTACTTACACAAAGAGCTCGTTTGGCACCCGCGTTGCACATTCTTGAATGACGAAATCTGCCTTGGATCACGGAATGAGGATGAGGATGGGATTCCTCAGAGAAGCAGAAAAACAAGGGCCAGATGCAGGCGCTGGGACAGAGGCTCGCTACGCTGCAAGCGCGGAAATCGACCGCTTAGCGCAATTTTTCCCAGATGGAACGAAAGTAAAAGTGCCGGTTCAAGTGGCCCGATTGCCGCTGGGTTCGGAGACTACGAAAACAGTTCTCGAATACGGAACTTCACGGGAAGTGATCTTCCGCTGCACGTTGCCGATGGAGTTTGGCGATCGCGTGAGGCTCACGAACAAAGACGGATCGCTCGATGCCGAGGCGGAAGTGGCGGCTGTGCAGATAGGGACTTCAGAAACATTGGTTGCCGTCAGATTCATTGCGGAAATTCCGAACTGGATTATCAAAGCATGAGCACCGCGACTGTGTCCCTGGTTGAGATTGCCGCTGAATGGCGCACCGCACGCAGGCTTTATCCGTTTTACGCTGCGCTGATTCGGGAGTTTCAGCTCGACATACCACACTCGAAGGATCTGGAGAATCCGGTTGACCGTCCGGAACACGAAGTGTTGGACCGTGTTCAGGAGTGGTTTGCGGCCGTGGACCGTCACGTGCAGGTCGCGCAAATCCGTCAGTTACTGCAGAGCCAAAACTTTGGCGAGGAAGCGATGCTGCGAGCGCTTCTGCTGCGTCATCTTCCGCAGGACCACAAGGACGAAAATCTGCGCGAGAAACTCGATTACCTGCTGGTGCAGTACTTCGCGGCTGTAACGCCTCATCATCCTCATGAAGCGAACGTCACTGGCGTGGAGGTTCAGGAGGCGCTGCAGCCCGTGTTAGGACACGTAGAACTCCGACAATTTCCCTGGACTAAGGAGTTCGACAAGGTAGCCAATGCCGTTGATGGATGCGCTACGCTCTCGGAATTATTGGACAGCGGCCTGGTAGAGCTCGGTCGTAATACAAAGACCAGCTTGGGCGGATCTTATTTCCAACCTGCGGCTTTGGTCGAGGTCACAAGATTCAACTTCCGCCTCCGGCTGGGTTTCTTCCGGCTCATGCATTCCGACCTGCACTCGATTCGCAAAGCGGTGCAGGAACTTGAGGCTATGGGAGTGATGACGGTGGATTGCCGAGAGGCCGGGCTGGGCTCCGAAGAACCACTGGCGACTCTGCGAACGCTCTGCCATCAATGGAAGAAGCCTTTTCGTGAAGCTTATAAGGCCGGTCAATCTTTCCGACAACTCGGTATCGTCCGCAACATTCTTTCGAAGAAGGTGATGGCGCACTGGGCCAAGAGAGCAAAAGCCAGCTCCGAGCCGGCACCCAGTGGGTCGGTCACAGTAGCTCCGGAGACAGTGCCTCCTGCACTGGTATTGCCGATGACTCCAGAGCCTCAAGTGACTAGCGACAATGGAGATCATTCCCATTCCGGCAGCCTGGAGCAGGTGCTGGAGTTAATCTCAGAGCAATTGTTTGCCGGTAAGCAGAAAACCACGGTTTCCACTGTTTCCGTGGGAGAGTCACAGCAAGTGCTTGCGTCCTGGGAGGTCAATGCGTTCGTGCGCGGAGGAGATGATGCCTCCTGCGTTGCCATCCAACGAGCAGTTGGAGCGCGTGCATTGCTCTTCGAGTCTGCGGAAAAGGTGAAGCGCGGCCATGCGAATCGGCTGGTTGAGGCGCTGGAGTCTGCGCATGTACAGGCGGCATTGATTCAGGAACAAGTCGCAAAAGCGAAAGATCGCGGCGACATCGACTCGGCGGTAAGTCTGGCCGCAACCGCTAAGCGCCTGCTCGCAGTCATCGACGAGACGGAGAAGTTGAAGGCATGAAGCAAAGAAGCAGCGGCACGACGGACCCGCAGAAGGTGCTCGTCAGCTCCGACCAGAACGGTTTTTCGCGCGACTTGATCGCGCGCTGGCAGATGCAGCCGCATGTGCCGGAATTTACCGCGCTTAGCAGCGATCTTTTACGCGGCAGTGCGTCTTCGCTGTTCGATGTAGCGATCGTAGGGGATGTAAGACCGGAGAGAACCGCAGCAGTGCTGGCCCATTTAAACCAGAGTTCGTTGCTTACAGTGTATGTCGCATCGGTCGGTGAGCCCGTGCACACCCTCCGTCGCGATTATCCGAGGCTGATTGTGGTTTCGCGCCATGATGCCTGGCTCGACACTGTGGTTCTGCTAACCGAGGAGATCCTCAGGCGAGCTGAACTCTCCGCACATATCAGCCGCGTGGAAGAGGGAGCCCGTGCGGGACAGAAGCATGCCACTCTTGGACGCTACATGGTGGAGATGCGTCACAGTTTTAATAATGCACTGACATCGGTATTGGGAAATGCCGAACTTTTGCTATTGGAGACGACCGCCCTCAACCCGAATATGCGTGACCAGCTGGAGACGCTGCACGCCATGACGCTCCGTCTGCATGAGATGATGCAGCGCTTTACTTCGCTCGAGGTGGAGTTGCAGTGCACGGAAAAAGCATCGCGTTCCGAGAAGATGATCGACCCAATTTCGTACGCAACACGCGTGTAGCCGCAGGTAAACAAAGTGAAGAAGATTCTTATCGTCGACGATTCGCTGGCTGAAGTGAAGCTGATGCAAGCTGTGCTGCAGCAGGCCGGCTATTGGCCGGTTGCATTGCAGGATCCACGAAAAATTGAAGCCACCGTGGCAGCAGAGCGACCGAGCCTGATTCTGCTCGACGTAGTCATGCCCGAGCGCAATGGCTTCCAAGCCTGTCGTGAGCTCAAGGGCAACGATGCAACACGGAGTATTCCGGTGGTGATCGTCAGCTCCAAGAACACCGACAGCGACAAATTCTGGGCG
>QIBC01000234.1 GCA_003225215.1 Acidobacteriota bacterium | reverse complement strand
GTAGTTGAAAACGAGGTTCCGGCTTCTCGTCCTTCGCGATGCCGAGCATGATGTGGCCATCGAGAGGCTTGCTGCTCAAACTGGCCGGAAAGCTGATCTCGAAGCGCAGCTTGTTGGCGCTTGCTCCCGCCGTGTTCTGGCCGACTACAAGTTGCCGCGGTACAAACAACGTCGCTACGAGAGCAACCGTCGCCCAGAGATAAGTAGCTCTCCATCTCCCAGTAAAACAATTCATCGACACGCTCCTATGGTGAAGAAGCATTGTATTGGGAGCGGAAGATTTCAATGCTCGGGAGATGCGCTATCTTGCTTCTCCAACGGAGAGGCCTTGGGGATCCCCACGTTTATTCAAGCCCGTCCCGGAGGAGGGGGCAATCGCCTCAGTGTCTCGTCCATGCGGAGAAAGCTCTTTACGCCTGCGGCCCGCAGAGCTTTCACCAGCCGATGCATGGAAATGTTCTTGGAATCCATATCGTGCTCAGCCACGGCGCTGAGGTAGTCATAGTCTTCGGTGTACAGCCAGAGGACGGTGCGGCGCTTGCGGTTCATCTTGGGACTCGCTGGTTTTTACACACACAGCGCCTGCGAGCGCGGCCGGTCATGACTGCGCAACAAACGTGCCCCAGAGGATTGCAACCTTGCCTGCGTGAACGGTTCCTCGTGAGCGCTGTCTTGTGAGTTTGAATTCTGAGTACCTGAAAGCAAGTCACGTACCATTTGGTGTCGAGCAGAGCTCCCTCTGAATTGCGGCTGGTGTTCTTCAATCCGCGAAACGCTGTTTGTTCCCATGGCAATTGTGAGCACCTGCGTACCCACTTCTTGCATTCCGCTACCGGAAGCGCCGGCAGGGCACGCCCGTTTCCTTATACACGGTTCTGTTTTGGGCCTATCCCTGTGAATCAACCACCCCTCGCGGAAACTCTCGCGTTCGTCCCTGATGCTTACTCAGCGAACCTTCACTCAGAAAGCTGCCGGGAACGCGCGCATGCATCTGAACCTGGACTGGATTAGTGTCTAAGGTATGAAGGCCGGAACGAAACTCAATCAGCTTCCATCCAGCGCATCTGCTGCAGGAGCATTCTCAAGGCTGGACTTTCGAGCGATACCGTCGGAAAGTAACTGCCCGCAGGCTCGCGCATCCACCAGAGCCCGGCCTTTTTCTTTTCCTGCCGGGACGAAAAGCGATACAAGTAGCGCTGGGCACGAATGAAGCGTGGGGGCTGGTCAGGGAAGGGATTGTGCTTCAAGAGGGAAATTACCGGTTTATCTCCCTGAAGCAGCTTTGCCATCAGATGAATGAACCAGGGATGGCGCTGATACGACCCCATGGCAGCAAACCACAGCAGCCAGTCCAGCCGTAGATGATACGGAGCGATTTGTGGCGGCATGCGTGTGGGATCGCCCGGCTTTCCCTTGAATTCATATTCGCGCCATTTCGTCGAAGCCGTGATCACCGCCTCGTCGGTTCCTTCAATCACGATCTCGTAGCGTTCCCGGGTAATGCCCCCGAACGCGCCATACGTCCCGACAAAATGAAAGCGGTTGAAGACCGTGTTCATGATCTGCCGTCGAGACAGAAGGTTCTTCACCGGCTTCACGCTCAGCCCGATGACCAGCAGCAAAATACCAACGGTGAGAATTCGGAAGACCAAATCGGGAGGATGGGTTGAGGGAGCATGCATGCCCAGCCACCCAAGCGTCTGATCGTCAAAACAACTGAATGCCAAAACCAGCGTCAGCACATTCAGCCAGGAGAGATTGCCGCTGACGAAGATGAGCAGTTGAAAGATGATAGTCAGCGCTCCCGCAATACTCGCGACCGGCTGCGGCAGGAAGTATCCGAAGGGCACGATTAACTCGGCAAAGTGATTGACGAGCACGCCTCCCTTCTTCGACCATTCCGGCCCGTGATGGAAGAACCAGCTCAGCGGATTCGGCATCGGCTGCGTCTCGTAGTGATAGTCGAGGCAAGTGAGATCGCGCCAGCATGAGTCTCCGCGCAATTTAATGAGGCCCGCGCCGAACATCACGCGAAAAAGCAGCCAGCGGAAGAGCCACATTACCGCTGCTTGGCCGCTCGTTCCCGAGGCGCCTAAAAAAGCCGAGTAAGCTCCAGCCTCAAGCAGGATCGACTCCCAGCCGAATCCATAAAAAATCTGGCCGACATTGACGAATGAGAGATACAGCACCCAGAGCACAGCCCAGATCGCGAGCAAAAGCCATGAATATCGATCGGCAAAACCTGACACGATCAAGGCAGAGAGCGCCACGCCGATCCATGCGCAGATGGCAAATGCTCGGTCGCGCGGAAAGAAAAAGAAGAGGCTTGGCGATTCCCGGAAGGGGACATGTCGCACAAAGGGGGGAACGGGCATCAGACCACGCTCTCCCAGCAGCGGGCGGAATTGGTTGACCGCATTGAGGAACGCAATGAGAAACAGCGTCCCAACAGCTTTCTCAAGCGCCAGTCGCGCCAGCCAGTAATCGCCGGGCTGCAGCCACGTGGGAATGTTGACGTTCATAGGGCAAACCGCCAGAACCCCGCACGGCGAACACGAAGGTCACGAAGGCGGCAAAAGCGGTCACGAAGCGGGATTGAAGGACCTGCGGCCGCCCTCGGCCGGGTGTTCGTGGGCCGAGCCAGAGAAGACAGGAGAAGGCCCATACCCGGGGCGTACCAAAAAATATTTTTTATCTCTTCAAAAATGAAAACCCGCGCGAGGGCGCGCGCCGGTCCCTCAATCCATCTTAGTGACCTCTGATGTTTCCTTCGTGACCTTAGAGTTCGCCTTTCCCCGAGCGACATCCGGCGCCCGTAAATATGGAACAATTAGCAAAGGAGGTACTCCATGTCCACTCCCAAAGTTCTCATTCTCACCGGCGATGCTGCAGAGTCGCTGGAAGTGATGTATCCCTATCAGAGATTGAAGGAAGAGGGATACGAGGTTCACATCGCAGCTCCAACAAAGAAGAAGCTGCATTTCGTCGTACACGATTTTGAGCCTGGCTTCGATACCTACACCGAAAAGCCGGGCTACAGTTGGAACGCCGACATCTCCTTTGCCGATGTGGATCCAGCCAACTACGCGGCTCTGGTCATACCCGGCGGGCGCGCGCCAGAGTACATCCGCAACAATCCACACTGCCAACGCATCGTCAGACACTTCTTCGATCGCGAGAAGCCCGTAGCCCAACTTTGCCATGCTCCGCTGGTTTTAGCTGCTGCAGGTGTACTCAAAGGCAAACGAACTGCCGCGTACCCAGCGCTGGAGCCTGACGTAAAAGCTGCCGGCGGGTATTTCGTCGATAGCGAAGCGGTTGTCGATGGAAACATGGTTTCCGCCCGCGCCTGGCCCGATCATCCTGCCTGGATGCACGAGTTCATTCGAATTCTGAAACAGAAAGCTCCAGCTCAACACGGCGAAATTGCTAAGGCAGGATAAGGCTGCTAAACGCACGAAAAATACGGTAACAGAGCCCGAAGCGACACTCCGGGTTTGCCGATTGCGGCGGTGGCGTTTTGTAGCCGAAAATGCTCTAGAGCAACGGATTGCGAAAATATTTTTGGCACGGTCCGCAAGACACTGATCTGATTGAGCGGTTTGCAAGCTAGAGCAACGGATGAACATTGCTCTTTGCTGACATTCTGCGATATCTAAGGAGAGAGATGCTGTGCATCGATACCAAACCGGCACTTCGCGAGCAACGTTGCCCATCGCCATGCGCGCGCCTCTCCGATCGACTCTCCGCTGGCAGCACCGTATGCGCTGCGGTTAACGAAGAAGTTAACTTCCAACCCCGGGGTAACCCCATCGTATTCGGCGTTACCCCAAGCCAAATCGCCGGGGTTACCCCGCGAAAATCCGGGGTTACCCCGGGGTCGAATATGCTAAGTCATTTAGATTCCAGGATCTCGTCCGAAAACACATCTTAGTTCAGTCACGCCTGCCGGCTGAAGATTACTACTTGGTAAACTAGTAAGCTTCAGCCCGTATCGCCTGAGCTTCCCAATTTTGGAACGGGTCCCGGCTGGAGGTTCGAAAAGTGTCAATAAGGTCGCGGACGACTCTTCGCCGCTTGATCAGCTCTTCGATCAGCCGCTCAAGCTCGTCTAGAGCCGATCCGTACCACTCTGGGGGAACGGTCTCTGCGATCTCCCAGAGCACAGCAGGATCGATGTTCTCGATCCGGGAAAGCCACGGCTCGAACGATTCCCAGCCGCGCACCTCGGCATAGACCTCGTTGCGCGGATACACCCCACGCAAAGGCGAGTCTGGATAGCTCCACTCGCCAGCGTTGAAGCAGTAGCCTTGATCGACAAATGTGGCTGTGTATTTCTTATCGCGAGTCTTCTTCCAGAAGACCGCTTGGCGGCCGTTGGTGTTGCAGGTCCATTTGTCGAGCGCGAGCATGCCGGCGAACGCATCAAGGTTACGCACGCGGTCGAGAGCGGAAGCCGGAAGGTAATCGAAGACTTGTCCCTCGAGCGGTCCCAGCACGAAGCGGGCGCCCAAGGCGAGTCCATGGCGGCAGGGGACACTGGAGGAGCCTACGCGAATGCGCAGGTCCGGAGTGTTTTCGATGAGCCATGAACTCACTTCCAGAACTTCCATAATGGGAACAGGCAAGCCTACGCGTTCGGCAATGCGCGTGGCTAACAGTTCGTTCGCCAGGACTCGGATGTGCTGCGGATTATTTTGGAACTTGACGACGTAGTAGTGGCCATCGTCAGCAAACATGAGGTGGCTTTGCGCGCCCCCACGCATCGGGCGCAGATGTTGTTTGCCCTGGATCACCGGAGAGGGATGATATCGCGAAATCGGTCGCGCTTATTCCGTGCCTGCGAGTTCTGGCGTGTAACCCGCGATGAACTCCTCCACACTGCGTACGTAGACGTCGGCAAAATCTACCACCGGCCGGCGCTTCTGGATGAGCTTCATGGCCTCCTTACGCTCCCATCCCATGGCCCGCAGCACGGCCAGAGTCATCATGGGAGCTCGGTGAACGCCGGCCGCGCAGTGAATAAAAATCTTGGTATTGGGATGGTCAAGCGCTTCGAGAGCGAAGTCCACTCCGCGCTGCAGCAGTTCCGGAGGTTTGAATTGAAAGTCGTCGTCAGTAGGGTTCCAGAGGATGTTGATGCCGTGGGGTATGCCGAGATGGCGATCGTCGAACTCAATCTGCATATTGATGACGTGCGTGACGCCGGTCTTCGCCACCTCGATCATCTTAAGTTCGTTCCAGATGCCTCCCCCAACCGCAATGCGGTCGGTGACCCAGGTCATATCCATGATTCAAGCTTACAACAGGAAAGTCTGAGGCTCAGACCACGGGCGTTGACTGAAGTAACAGACCCCGATATTTGGATTTGCGCTGTTTTCTGTTTCTGAATTGAGCGAAGCTGTCGCCCCGCGGCGGTGGAGCTCGTCGACAGAGTACATCGATAGAGTACTGGTAGAGACGCAGCATGCTGCAGGCTTGCCCAGATGAGCCGTGCCCTCCCCGAGAAGTGCCGCGCTTTTTTGCGGCACGGTTGAGAACAGCCCGGAGTGAAACTCCGGGCTGGCGCATTTTGTGTTTGAGTCCCGCGTCGTTTGCGGGACGACTGGATTTGATTTCCGACGGAAAGGCAATTCAGCCGTCCGGCTGGAAGCCGGACTCGATTTCCGAACAACGTTCACCCGGGGTTGCACCACCGGGCTATTCTCAACCGTGCCGCAAAAGACGCGGCA
>QIBC01000055.1 GCA_003225215.1 Acidobacteriota bacterium | reverse complement strand
CCAGTGCATCGGCCGCCTGCTCTGGGGTAGCGAAAGTTGCGATCCCAGCGGCGGGACCTTGAGCGGCAGTACTCGCAAGTGGCAGCGGTGCTGAAGTTCCAACACCTGTGAAGAGACATACCGCCAGTATCGCTGCCGCGATTCCTGCTAAGATCCATGCACACCGTAATAGCATTTGACGCGCGGATGCGGCTCTAATGTCTTGGTTCCTATGACTGTGATTGCAATTTGCCTCTCTCATCGACGTCTTCCTCCTCCTCGACCTCCGCCGCCACTGAAGCCGCCACCGCCCCCTCCACGAGAGCTCATGCTAGAAGAACCACGGCTGCTGCTGGAGCGAGCACTTGAACCGGTGTAGCCGCCCGATCCTCCAAACGCACTTCGGTCGCCTGCGCCACCGCCACCGCGAGAGAGATCGCGGCTACCGATGCTGTCGGCGCCTCCGCCTCCTCCGCGATTGAGGCCTCCGCTGTCTCCTCGTCCACCGCCGGCGCTTCGATCGCTAACGCCAGCTCCTCCACCGCGATTGTTCATCCCCGAGCTGCGATCACTTACGCCCGCACCGCCTGCCCGATTGCTCCCGCTCGCTCTTCCGGCCGGATCTACGGCCCGATTTGAAACATTACCCTGCTGTCGTCCTAATTGCTCCCGGGCACTGGATTGGCGATTGGCTAGCGAATCGCCGCGCGTTGTTCCGCCGAATCTGTCAGCCGTTGCTTTGTCCCGATAAGGGGCACCACCGCGATGGCCAGCGTCGTGCTGCCACTTGTTACCGGGCATAGTCGATGGACGGTTGCCACCACCAACGTTATTGCGGCCCCCACCAATATTGGTGCGATTGCCGCCGCTGATGTTCGAGTTGCGATTGAAGTTGTTGTTTCGGTTAATCGTGATATCGTTGTTCCCGCCCCAGCCGCATCCCCAGCCCCACCCTCCGCCCCAGGCAGCTCCCATAGCTATCCCAATGCCAAATGAGATCGCCATTCCCGCTGCGTAATACCCTGCTGGCGGATAGTAGATCGGGGGATAAGGGTAGACTGGCGCACCATACACCACTGTGGGGTTATAGGACGGCACATACACAACTTCCGGACTCGCTTGCTGAACCACAATTACTTGTTTGCTCTCGATGACTTTTGTTTCTACCTTCTGCTGCTCGCTTGATTTCAAATTGCCGGCGTCCTGGGCTTTCTTGCGCATGCGCTGCACAGCATCCATCACTTCGCTCTGCTGCGCCAGGAAAACGTTTCCCAAATCGGTAGTCCACTGAATGTCGTCGGCTAATCGTTTCACGACATCAGGCAATGCCGCCATCGCTTGGATACTCGGATCCCATGGCTGTTTGGCGACGGCATCGGCTAGCGCTTTGTCTTTCAAATTCTTGTTCTTCACCAACCACTGCTGGAGCTGGATGATCTCCAGGGGATACGTGGATGCGGCCAGCGTCTGAGCTAGCAACGGATCCGGATAGAGGGCGATAGGGGCAACCAGCGAGTCCAATTGGTCGGGCGGAATGTTCGCAGCTGCTTTCGTTGACGAGGACGCCTGGGGAGCACTTGTCTGTTCGTGCGAAACGTACCCGAGTGTGTCGCCTCGTGCGAGAAGGGCGCAGCAAAGCAACACGAGCGGTGTTTGTGCAGCCTTTCTCGAGAGTAGGTTTTTCGAATTCATGGCTGGGCCTCCGAATCCCATTGGGCCCGCACAACTGGTTCGCGACCGTCTGGGAACCACAAAACAATCGCGGTGTCTTTAACAGACACGCCGACTTCAGGAGTGCGCTGTCAAATATGCGAATCAGCGTTCGCTGCCTGCAGTCGTTCCCACTGTCTGGACACTTCGCGCTTTTTCTACTTCCATGACCGCAGCCAACTTACCGAGTTCGAGGACTTGCTCGGCTGTAGTGGTGGCAAACAAGTGCATCGCTCGGGCAACGATGCCAGTCCATCCGGTCTGATGGCTGGCTCCAAGCCCTGCGCCATTGTCCCCGTGGAAGTACTCGTAAAACAGGACGTAATCGCGCCAGTGTGGGTCTTCCTGAAACTTACGCGTTCCTCCGTGCACTGGCCGTTGGCCCTGCTCATTCCTCAAGAAAATGCTGGCCAGCCTTCGCGTAAGCTCCTCAGCGATCTGGTATAAGTTCATCTGCCGCCCTGAGCCAGTTGGACACTCCACCGTAAATTTATTCCCATAATAGGAATAGTATTGCAAGAGAGCACGGATAATCAGCACATTCACCGGCATCCAGATTGGTCCGCGCCAATTCGAGTTACCGCCAAACATGCCGCTATCTGACTCGCCGGGTAAGTAGGACACGCTAAATTCCCGGTCTCCCACGTGGACGATGTAGGGATGCTCGGAGTGATAGCGGGAAAGAGACCGGATGCCATACGCACTCAGGAATTCGCTTTCGTCGAGCATCGTCGCCAGCACCCGGCGCAGCTTGTGTTCGTTCAGGATTGCGGCGAGCCTCCGTCCGCCAACCCCAGTCAGCACAGGATCGTGGATAAAGGCCGTCAGTTCTGGACGAGCCAGCAGAAATCTGCGCAGGTTCTGCTTGACATCCGAATCATCCATGAGGGCAGCTTTCTCAAAAACTGTGGCTGCGCAGAAAGGAAGCAGTCCGACCATGGAACGCACTTTCAGTCTTTGGGCGGAGCCGTCAGGCAGCCTGAGTACGTCGTAAAAGAACCCGTCTTCCTCATCCCACATCCCCGTGCCGCCCTCGTGGATCATCGACGACGCGATCCACAAAAAGTGTTCGACGAACTTGCGGGCGATGTGTATGAATGCAGGTTTTTCCCCCATCAGTTGGGCGGAGATCTCGAGCATGTTCTGGCAGAAGAGTGCCATCCAGGCAGTACCATCAGCCTGCTCAAGGTATCCGCCCGTTGGTAACGGCGCACTCCGGTCGAAGACGCCTATATTGTCCAGGCCCAGGAAGCCGCCCTCGAACACATTCTTTTCAGAACGGTCCTTTCGGTTTACCCACCAGGTAAAGTTCAGCAAGAGTTTCTGGAAGCATTGTTCAAGCCAGTCAAAATCCACCTGCCCTTGCCCAGCCTTTCGCAAACGGTACGTGAAAACCGTGGCCCATGCGTGCACAGGTGGATTGACATCACTGAAGTTCCATTCGTACGCAGGAAGTTGACCGTTCGGATGCAGGTAGTTGGTGCGGAGCATCAGACCGAGTTGCTGTTTGCCGAAATCGTCGTCCACTAGCGTTAAGGCGAGGACATGAAACGCCAGATCCCATGCTGCAAACCATGGGTACTCCCATTTGTCGGGCATGGAGATGATGTCAGCGCTGTACATGTGGTACCAGTGCCCGTTGCGAGGTGCTTTCCGTATTGGCTTAAATGGATCGGCGCCGTGCTCTCTGAGCCATTTGTCCACGTCGTAATAGAAGTACTGTTTGCTCCAGAGCATGCCGGCTAGTGCTTGCCGCATCACGCGAGCCTGGTCTGGGTCGGCTTGAATTGCCGGCGGGATGACGCTCTGATAGAACTCGTCGGCTTCCTTGACCCGCTGACTGAAGATTTCATCGAATCGCTGGAAGGGGCTTCCTACTTCGCTTGGAGTCGCCCCCTTCAGCCGCAAACGAACTGTCTCAGTCTTGCCTGCACCAACGGTAAGGGAATAGTGTGCGGAGACTTTCGTTCCCCTGCCGGCCGGGTTCACCGCTTCTTTACGTCCATGGACTACATAGTTACCGATAGCATCTTTGACATGGGGAGAGGCGTTCGGCGAACCGAATAGCCGTTCATTGTTGGTTTCGTTTTCTGTGAATAGAAGCGGGACTTCTCCCTCACAGTACAAGTAGTAGTCCCCTAGAGTGTTCGGTAAGAGAGAGTCCTCAGTGTGTGCTCTGACTGTGCTCAGACCCTTTTGCGGTTCCAGACGCTTAAGAAGAGGTTTCTCGCTATTTTCCGCCCATGACCACGTGTTACGAAACCAAAGGGTAGGAAGAACATGCAGCGAGGCTGCGTCAGACCCACGATTACTCACGCTGATCTGGATCAGCAGGTCTTCCGGAGCCACCTTGCAGTATTCGACGAAAACATCGAAATATCGATCGGCATCAAAGATGCCAGTATCAAGTAGCTCATGCTCGAAGCCTGCGCGCGATCGGCTCCGATTCGTCTCTACCAAATCCCGATATGGAAATGCCTGCTGGGGATACTTGTACAGATACTTCATGTAAGAGTGGGTGGGAGTGCTGTCGAGGTAAAAGTAGTATTCCTTTACATCCTCGCCGTGATTACCCTCGCTGTTGGTGACTCCAAACAGACGTTCCTTCAGGATCGGATCCCGACCGTTCCACAGAGCTATCGCAAAGCAAAGCTGCTGCTTGTCATCAGAGATCCCAGCCAGACCGTCTTCTCCCCATCGATAAGCGCGCGAGCGTGCCTGGTCATGGGTGAAGTAGTCCCATGCATTCCCGTTCTCGCTGTAGTCCTCACGAACTGTGCCCCATTGCCTTTCACTGAGATATGGCCCCCATTTTCTCCATGGAACTCCTGCGTCGCGCACTTCGTTCAGACGTCTCTGCTCATTAGTTTCAGGCCGGGGAGCCGGGGACTCGTTAGTTGATTTCACTGCGGTTCCTCATTTTTGAGATACCGGTCTCGCCGGTCTCTTCAAATAGAGCAGTAGCTCTAACTGTGAGCTTTGCGCCCTTCAATCCGCCGTTATAGAAGCCAAAGGTCGCCGCGCCGTGTCGCTGATATGACACTTTTCTTTGAACAAACCGTAGCCTCCAAGGTTAGCGCTGACAACTGGCAGTACGTACAGATATTGGAAGGACAAATCTCCAAGCACTAATTCCTAAATAGGTTGATGGGTATCGATTTCAAGCCGAGATCCGTCTTGTTTTTTATATTGCCGGCTTGTTTAGTGAGCGGAACATGTTCAGAGCACCTGAGTGGGTTTGCATTTCTAACTGTAAACAAGACTGTTATGAACGTCGTGAAATCAAACGGAAGGCTGACATCAACCAGCAGATCGCAGCAATGTGAATCAGGTTAGATTGCCTCAAGCAGCAATCTTTCCGAATCTGCAGGGGACATCCAGAACGAAGTCAGAGAGACATCAACGTTCTCCTCTCCGGGCCACAAGTTCCCTGCTTCAGGGAAAGCAGCAGCGAATTTTTCCCGCGGGAGAAATTTCCTATTGCTAAGCCTGCATAAACACGGGGAATTTGCTATCGACCAGGGAATTCTGAGGGAATTTGCAGGGAATTCGTCTTGCAAGCATCTGCCAGCCGGCCTTGCCACCTTGCCCAAACGGACAACGGATTCTCTTGACTCACCACACTACCGTGCTACCACGAGAATGACGGAGGACAAAAAAGTATTCATTCTCAGGCTTTATTCTCCAAAAAGCGAGGACCCAAAAACAGTAACAATTGCCAGTGGTCGGGACGCCATACGTCTCCTAGTCTGGCTAAAGAGCGGCCACGTTCCAGAAGGGGAAAAAGCGCTGTACTCAACGCGGTAGCCAAGTTTTTAAATTGCTTGGCAGTGTGGCGGGGAATCCATGCATAAATGCGCCGGTGTGATTGTGTTGGTTGCGCTCTTCGGCTCTGGAGCATCTCTTGCTGCGCAAAAGAAAATCATTTCCCCTCCTGGGACCAAGCCCGGTGGCAATTACAGCCAAGGCATCATGGCCGACGGCACGCTTTTCATTTCGGGCCAAGGCGGTGAAGACGAAACGGGTAAGATTCCAGCCGATTTCGGGACCGAAGTAAAGCAATGCCTGAACCACATTGGAGCCGTTATGAAAGCCGCAGGAATGTCACCGGCGGATGTCGTTAGCGTGCAGGTGTACCTGACGGATCGCTCCAAGTTCCAGCAGATGAACGCAATCTACACGAGCTACTTCACAGATCCCCGGCCGACGAGAACCACTGTAGTTGTCGCCGGTCTAGTTGGACCAGGAAATATTGAAATCACAGTTACTGCCAAAAAGTAACTGTCTGAAGTTGTCAATTCGAAGCACGTTTCGAAAGACGAGGAGGTTCCGACATGTCGGACAAGGAACTCAAAACCATCGATCCACTCGGTGAAGCCGAAGCAAAAGACCCGCTTGGTCCTGCAGAGGAAGAACTAGTTACCCACGACGTCCCACCGGGCATGGATCGCAGGGCGTTTCTGATGCGAACTGCCATGATCGGTGCGATGGGCGTCATGACCGGCGACATCATGTCCGCCCAGGACAAGGCGCAAAAAGCAGCGAGCGGATCGAAGACCGCCGGCGCGCCACCGCAACCAGCCCTTTCTCCCAGCCTGAATGTCGTGAAGCAGCAAAAGGGACCTGTCATGACGGTCATCGACGAGTTTTATAAAGTGGGGCCAGGCCCCTCTAGCTCGCACACGATAGGCCCGATGCGGATCACATACGACTTCTACCAGCGCTGTGCGAAATTGCCGGCAGATCAACTCAACCAGGCAACGGCGCTAAAGGTTCATTTGTACGGTAGCCTCAGCGCAACCGGCAAGGGACATGGAACCGAGCGGGCCTCGCTTGCAGGGCTGATCGGAAAGGAACCGGCAACTGTCGATCCCAAATTTCTCGACAGTTTGCGCGACAACCCTGACCAGTCCTTTCCTGTGAAGCTTGGTTCAAAGAGCGTGAACGTCACGCTGAAGGACATTGTCTTCGACGCTACGAAGGGCGACTTCCCGCACCCGAACACGATGACGTGCAAGCTCATGGCCGGAGACAAGACACTTTACGAGCAGGAGTACTACTCAGTGGGCGGCGGATTTATCGAATGGAAGGGCTACACGCCTCCAAAAAAGAATCCTCCGAAGTACCCATACTCCACGATGAAGGAACTCCGGCAACATGCGGAGCAAAACAATCTATCGATTGCCCAAGTGGTGCTGGCAAACGAGACGTCGATCATGGGCAGGAGCGACGAAGAGGTCTATGCCTTTATCGACAAAGTCACCGGCGCAATGGTTGCGATCGTGAAGTCCGGGCTCAGCATAGAGGACGATGTATTACCCGGACCCATCAAACTGCACTCCAAGGCCTCTACGGTTTACAAACGCGCGCAGGACGAAACTTACCAGTCAGATCGCGGCATCGGCACACTGGCAGCGTATGCGCTAGCTGGGTCAGAGGAAAACGGGCGTGGCCATCTCGTGGTCACGGCGCCAACAGGAGGTTCTGCTGGCGTCCTTCCCGCGCTCGTCTATGGGCTTGGCGAGGGAGGACGCAAGCTTCCCCAAGAGAAAATCCGCCAGGGCATGCTCGCAGCTGCCGCGATCGGTTATCTCTGCAAGCACAATGCAACGCTGTCGGCTGCCGAGGGGGGCTGCCAAGCCGAGATCGGAGTAGCGTCGGCGATGGCCGCAGCGTTGGTTGCGACGGCGTACGATGCCAATCCACGTATCGTCGAGAACGCGGCGGAGTCTGCACTGGAACATCATCTGGGGATGACCTGCGATCCGGTCGCTGGATACGTGCAGGTTCCATGCATTGAGAGGTGCGCGTTCGGCGCAGTCAAGGCCTGGACTGCCTGGGCCATTGCCAGCAATGAAATCGAATCCAGGCACCGCATAGATCTAGATGCAACCATTACGGCCATGGCTCAAACGGCCAAGGAGATGAACAGCAAGTACAAGGAAACCAGCGAGGCCGGGCTGGCGCTTTCAGTAGTTCTCTGCTGATCGAGTGTGAGCCATGGAACTCGAGGTTACGCCGGCATTCCCCACTTTTATCGGCAGGGTGCAATTGCCAGATGCTGACGCGATGAATCGGGGCTTGCGTGCGTTGATCCTTGGAGAGGAAGCGGAGTACGCAAGCTTGGGTCGTAGCAATGTCGGAGGTTGGCACTCGCGTCCTGACTTCCTTCACCAGTCAGATCCAGGCGTGGCCGCGCTGACTTCATGGATCACTTGGGCGCTGAGCCGAATGATCCGTGCAACAACCGGCCAAGATTCCTTCAAAGTTACGCTTTCGCTTTCTGCGTGGGCGACAGTCTGTCGCGCCGGTGCGTACCATGCTCCGCATTCGCACCCAGACAGCGCCTGGTCTGGAGTGTATTACGTCGATGCCGGGACTGGGACTCCGGATCGGCCGCTTAGTGGCGTGCTTGAGTTTCTCGACCCGCGTGCCGGCGTCGAGGCAGTGAGCGCGCCGGGCGATCCGTACGGAGAGCCTTTTCGAGTCCAGCCGGAAGCAGGACTGCTCGTGCTTTTCCCGAGCTGGCTCTATCACTGGGTACACCCCTATTCCGGAGAAACACCTCGCGTTGCCGTCTCTTTCAACGCGGCTGTGGATATGCTAGCCGCTCGCCAAGCCAGCACCAGCGAGGAAATTGTTGCCGATCCAATCGAAAACAATGCAACTCAGCGAGTTTCCCGCAACGGCACTGACCTGACTGCGGCATTGGAGGACCTAAATAGCCATGTTGAGACACGGTAAAACCTACTTCGTCTCAGCAGCACTGACCTTAGGTCTTATTAGCGGCGACAGCATACGGCCAGGCGCCAGAAGCCCAGCCGGCCAATATGGAAAGCGAAGTTGCGGGAATCAAGGCCGAGAATGCCGCGCTTAAAGAGCAGCTTCGAAGAGTCGAGGAGCAGCAGAGGCAATTACGCGAAGTAGTCAACCAGCGGGTTCCCATCCAATCCGCTATTGGGTCTTACAGCGCCGGGTTTAGCGGTTGGGTTCATTAAGGAAAACAAAATCAAGGCTGGGGCGCCCGGCACGCAACCGGACACGTGTATCTTGACAACGCCTTCGTTCTTATCGAGGGCCACGCTTTTCTGGAAGTCTGATGCGAAAACCACAACGGGAAGGATGCGCCACCTGCCCTCCGCGATAATCCCTGCGCTGACTTCAACGCCTCGAACGCGTGTGGGCAGTCAGAAACTGATGATCGTCAAAAAGCGAGGAGCGCCTGCACCATCGGCACCCAACCCGTCATCCCTGCGGTATAGGGAGTAAAGGCCCCGCTATAAGGAGCTTTGTTAATCCGGAACACCTCTGTGTTGAGCCATAGCCGCTCGGTCGGAAGGAAATACCACTTTAGTCCGGCTCCATACTCATAAGGGTTGCCGAACTGCCCGCGCACCCATGATCCGCGGACATACGGCATCAATTTTTTCGGCTTGACAAAGTAACCCGCTGAAAGCTCACCGCCGTGGTCAAATGTGGATGCGAGCGGAAGCGGTCCGTCGGCCACGAAATCACTTAACCAGCGCACGAAGTATTGCCCGTTCACCGAAAGCCCGTTCCATTTGATGCCACCGTCGACCGCCCACAACTTATACGTGGCATCCTGGAGTGTTACACCCGGCGCAAACGCTCCGGTCGCGAAGGCCTGCACGCCGTCGGAATTGTAGATTGAGGTGTTCTCGGGACTGGATTGATCGAGATCTGAAAAACGGTTCTCCCGAGATTGTGTATACGCGGTACCCAGTCGAATGCGAACTTTCCTGGAGGCGAAATAATCATCGTACATGTTGCGTGATTTACCAGGTTCTCCGTAGGCTCCCAGCGGTTCCCACCAGAGGCTGCCGGAACGCAGCAGATTCGTATCGATCTTGTTTGCCGTGATACTCAGGGTATTGAGACCGTTACCAAGGAACGCCAAGTAATTGAGTCCCTTTACGAGTTCTCCGCTCGCCCAGGCGCCCTGGGTGAACCCGGGGCGGAAGAAGTTGTCAGCCATGCTCCTATCGGTTGCCTGGAAAAATGGAAACGTGGCAACCAGTGATCGGCTGCCCGGAACGCCAGTGTAACCTGCGGTTAGCGTGAAAGCCTTGTTGAATCGCCAGCCGATGTTGCCGGCTACGACGATCGATGCGGCCCCGGCGGATGTCCAGACGGTGAAGCTATATTGCGCCCTCTTGTCGAAAATGTAGCCGCCTAAGATGAACATCGCGCGGTTTACCGTAATATCGTTGCGGTCATGAACATCCCGGGTAACGCCCAAGTGGTCGGTGAAAGTCGCGGCACTATCAAGAGTGTTGAGATATCGCAATTGGGTATTGATGTTGAATTTCAGCAGGAAAGGCACCTTAGCCCCTTCGCGAGTTTCCCAGGTCATTGGCTGCGTTGGAGGAGGAGTAAGAGGGGGAGATTCATGAACCACGGTAGCAGGCTCCCCATCCAACCGCCGCTGGAGTTTGTCGATCTTATCTGCTAAGGCCTTTAGGAGCTCTCGTGAGGCTGCGTTTTCAGCTCGAAGGTTCTCAATTTCCTGCTCCATGCTGGGTGATGACGACGATGGAGCCTGCCCCAGCACAGAAGGCGCGAAAAACGCCGATAATGCCAATACTGCTGAACACCCGTAGATTGACGAGCGAATCGTCATAGCTGGCATCCCGTTTGTCACAAGAAATCCTCTTTACGTTTTCAACGCTCGAATCCCACAGCGCGGAACGCGGTTCGACCGCATACTCGCTCCTGTTTTCGGCGAAACGAACTGTCGGCAATTTGTCGATGAACCTGCCCGTCGCCAGATTTATTTTTTCGCACACCATCCCTCTTCGCGGTCCGCAATCTGCCAGTGCTTTACTTATACAGATTCATAAGTAAAGAAATAGCTACAATGGTTTCGCCCCTGCTCCTGCATTGCAAGAGCAAGGGTGAACACCTTCGAGATTGATTGGATCGAGAACGAATACTTCACGTCCCCCATCGAGAGGATCTGATTGTCCGTAGTAACGATCGCGATCCCACGTCTGGGAGCGACTAGGCTCACCGAACGCTGTTCCGATACATCGGCAGGAAAGATACCAGTCGGTATAAGAGCCATAACCGACAAGTGTTGCAATAGAAGCTCTTCTTGCAATCATATTTAAGCTCCTTCCCTAATTTCTTTCATTCGACCGTTCGTGATTTCTTCGTACACCTTACTTCGCGCCGATAATCCTACCGTTAAAGGTGTACTTAAATGAGAACTGCAAGCGATAGTCGTTCGCGCTTACAGAGGCGAGGTTTGTACGCCGACCCCATTGGAATTCGCCGCCATACATCACCCGGTCAAATGGATACCACGTCAGACTCGCCGTAGAGTATTGACCTAGGTGATATGAGGTTGGAGCCTGCAGGCTCGTATTCTGAATTTGCACCTGAGAATATCCAATTGACGTAGCCAGCTTGTCCGACCAGGCGTGGTCTAAATACGCCACCATGGCCCACATCGGTAACGGTTTGCCCTTTATGGGACGCGCTGGATTCCCCGGATTGGGTATAGGTGCGACATCGACCGGAGCGTCGTTCATGTAGTTCTCGATTCCGTTGCCGAAGGTGTACTGCAGATGAAGAGCATCTTTGCTTATCTTCATTAGAGAACTAACAGACAATCCCCACCCCATGATGCTTTGGTTGAGGTTGAATTGGTCTGCCAGCGTGTCATCCAGCTTTACATTTCGGACCGCTCCAGCCAACTGGAGATAGCCCCAGGACGTGGCCTGGCGATATTGTCCGGTCAAATCCGGATATGGGAATCGCGCCTTTATGTTTTGAATCTGAATGCGATCGGAGAGAAGACCCAGGTCTGCAGATTGGCCCGGCGCCTCGAGGGCCAGCCACAGATGTGTATCTCCCTGGATCGGCATAACACGGAACATCGGTTGTCGAATGAACACCATCCCGTTCGGTCCCCAGTACTCCAGAGAATTGTTGGGAAAGACATCGATGTCCATGAACGTGGTGTTCGTTTGCCCCGCGAGGATTGGACCTAACTGGCCGAAGAAGTGACGCGGGCGCATGGTGGTTACACCGGCATCCTTGCCCGTACCGTACATATCGAACTCGAACTGGGCCTTTAGATCGCCCCACGGCGTGGGCTCAACCCCCTTAACGCCAAAGCGGGTCTGCCGTATGCTCAGATATGTATTGCCGTTCTGCCCGAACTGGCCCGGAGGCGATGGAAGCTTTGTGGGGCGAAGTGAGTCATACCAGTTTGGGTCTATCGATTTGAAATCCTGACCCGCATCCAACATCGCGAAGCCATAAATATCCAGAGATCTCTCGCTTTGTGCTGGAGTAGAAGCGGTTTGCGCAGCGGCATTGGTCGTGGCCGTCGTGCCCGCCTTCGCGGTTGTGGCTCCCGCGTCACCTCCTGCGGCTTCTGAAGAGACCGAATCAGTCGTCGCCGGAACTACGAATGTTGCATTGCGCACCGACGGCTTACGCGCTTCTTCAAGAGTCCGGATTTGATCTCTCATCTCCTCCATTTGTGACTGCATCTCTGCCATCTGTTTTTTCAGTTGCACGACCTCTGGATTCGGCGCATCACTCGATTGGCCGTAAGCTGACTGCACACACAAAGCTGGCAGTACACAAATAAGGAAGGCTGCATAGCTAACTGATCTGGAAATAACCGTGCAAGGGACGTTCATGAGGCCTTTTCTCCTTCTGCCATTTCTGCTGGATACTCCGGAGTTCCCATTGACCCTTCTGCTTCTGCACAACTGTGTTCCCGGTGCGGTGTTTCCGACCATCGAGTCGGCGAGACACGCGGACTGTAGCCTGGACTTGCGATGCTGGTATTCCCCACAAGATGGCCTTGTCGGTGTTGTGACTTTCGCGTGATATGAACGCACGGGCAACTGGCAGTACGTACAGTTTCTGACAGGCAGGGATTCGCTTCACTTCATGAGATACCAACTCGGAACGAGATAGTTTTAGCGTAGCCTGCTCGATCCACAGTCATAGAGCGAAATCACGGTTGATGCGCAATAAGTGGCTTGGCCCCATCCGGACAATATCAGCCCGGTGTTACTGATTCTGAATGAAGGTAAAGCGTCTCTTTTAGCGAACTGTATGTCGAGTACCGTGGTCTAAGTTACGACATCCATTAGATTTGACAGTAGCTCTGGTACGACACGGCGCATAAAGTGAGGACCACTTGTTTGCTGCCGTGCAGCACTAACCGTCGCGAATGTTGTCTGCTCGCGTTGCACCACTTCGTGCCATTGCCGTGCTTTCCGTGTCAGCAGTCGAGGGAGAGATCGTGTCAAAGGCGAGCATACTTCTGGCCGACGACAACCCCGAAGTTCTGAGCGAGGTTGCCGAGATCCTCGAACCCGACTACGAGATTGTGGCTTCCGTTCTCAATGGTCGCTGGGTCCTGGAAAATTGGTCGCGTCTCAGGCCGGACGTCATTGTCCTCGATATCTCCATGGGAGAACCGAACGGCATCGACGTAGCGCTCGCTCTCCGTGACTCCGGATGCGAGGCCAAAATCATCTTCCTCACCATTCACAGCGATCACGACTTCGTGCAGGAAGCGATGGATGTCGGCGGTTCAGCCTATGTGGTCAAATCGCAACTACGCGGCGACCTGGCAGAGGCGCTGAGGGCGGTGCTGAGCGACAAGCACTTTGTTTCACCATGTCTGCAATATCAGGAGTAGTAAAGGGAAATCGCACTGTGCTGCGCGCAATTCGCGCTAGGATGAAGATTGGAAAAAGCATCCACAAGTACTGACGAACGTCTTCCCTTGACATCAGCCGGACGGTCGATTGGATGGGAGTGGAATGTCAAAAGCGGAGAGGTTCACTGGTTCGGTGATTTGTCCACAGTGCTTGGCATACCATTGGAAGCGTATTCCGCAGACGTCAAGGACTATCGCCGCCGCATACATCCGGAAGATAGGGAACGGGTATGGGAAGCCATCTCAGAGGCCCGGAAGAAGAACAAATGCTATACCGCAGAATTCAGAGTACTCCGAGAAGACAATACAGTGCGCTGCCTGAGAGCCAACGGCATCTTCTTATATTTCCATGACGGGAAGGCTAAGCGGATGCTCGGAACGGCAGTTGACATTACTGACGCAAGAATTGCCGAAGAAGCGCTCGCCACCGTCGGAAGCCGGCTGATTGCGGCCAACGAATGGGAGCGCACCTGGATCGCGAGAGAGTTACACGACGATGTCAACCAGCAGATTGCGGTACTGGGGATCAGATTGGATCGGCTGAAACAGCATGTTTCCGAGTCGACAGCTGATGTTCAAACTGAGGTTGCTGAACTTTACCAGCGCATAACGCAACTCGGAAAGAACGTACAGGCATTGTCTCATCGCTTGCACTCCTCCAAACTTGATTACCTCGGGATCGTGGCAGCGGGACGCAGTTTTTGCGAAGAATTGTCGGCGCAGTATCAGCTGCAGATAAACTTCAGCCATGCCGGTGTACCGCGCAAGCTGCCGCCGGAGATCTCTCTGTGCCTGTTTCGCGTCTTACAGGAAGCCCTTCAGAATGCTGTGAAACACAGCGGCGTGCGCCAAATCAAGGTCGAGTTATGTGCCCAACACGGTGAAATTCAACTCACGGTGCTTGACGAGGGCATCGGCTTTGACTCGCAGAACGCTATGATCAATCGCGGGCTTGGCCTTATCAGCATGCACGAAAGGCTACAACTCGTGAAAGGCCAACTTTCCATTCGTTCCGAAAAAGGCCGCGGTACGACCATCTGTGCGCGTATACCGATCCAGGCGATTGAGGCTCACAAACTAAGGAGTGCCTGAGGTCAGGAGCAAAAGTTTCGCATGTGGAGCGGTTGCGCGATCGCTTGGAATTATTGGTGGCGCTCTTCAGAGGGTAAATTGGATACGGCTTTGGAAGAATTGAGTATTCCCCTTGAGATCAAAACGGTTCAGACGTCCGTAGCCATAGGCCATTTCAAGACGCACATTGTTTGAGAGGTGCCAGTTCACCATAGGAGTGATTCTTGCGAAGGCACCTCCCCGCACAGTTTGGCTATTGAGATCAATGTAAGAGAATCGAAGGACTGCTTCCCATGCCCCCGGGCCTCCTTCAAATACAGAGCGCCTAGGAGAAACACCTCTAAAGTACCCTCCCACGGTGTTGTAAACGCGCGTGGCATCGTTGAAGAGATAGGTAGCAACAACGTCGCCTCCGTGAACCAACGGATCGTGCTGCGCCGTCGACGAGACATGGACCCACCAATACTCGCTGCCGAAGAGCCAGCGGTTCGGGCGGTAGTAGGCTTCGTATCCCAGCATGCGGGTTGAGTTCGACGGAAATGAACCTGTATCGACAAAATAAGGCGCGGGGAAGGCCTCGGGCCGCGATCTGAATTTGATTTTGTTGTCCAATGGTTTCCCGAATCTGAAATTCACGCCCAGATGGAGCACCTTATTCTCTTCATCCGAGAGGATCGGCAGCAATACGAAGCGCGTGGCTACCTGGCTGGAGTAGGTCGAAAAAGACTGTCCCTTAGAGAACACGTCATTGAAGTATCCGGCGTTCCAGAGAAACTTATGTTTTGGAGAATAACCAAGCCATTTTATTCCGTCGGCGAGAATGGGAATGGTCGCATCGCTTATGGTGGCTCGCTCCATCGTCCAGCCGTCGTATCCAACCATTACCTTGTTCAGTGAAAACCCTTCTTTGGTACGACCAATGAAGAAGTGCCCCCAGAGCTCGGGAAGCGCGACCATCAACCCTGTTTGCCTAATCAGCCATTGGTGATTTGGTCCGTCATACATGATCCCGGCACTCCATGTGAGTTTTCGTTCCAAATTTGGAAATAGCTTGCCGCCGAGAACGAAACGAAAGTCACGAAGCCTCTGGTCCGGGTGCATCCCGATTTGTTGTTTGCTGTTGTGATCCTGAGCGAAACCCGCTACCTCGAGCAGCAAGCCGCCTCCCACCCGCGCAGTGAAATACGGGCCTTGGTATTCGTTCCAGCGCACGAGGCTTCGCCGCGGAGGTTCAGAGGATTCTTCCGCGTCGATAGTGTCCTCGAGAGTTGAGTTTGCAGATGCTTCGTCAGGATCCTGGACTAGGTTCATACTGCTCGATGAACTCGCAGTACCATTTTCCGTGTCGCTTGGAGCGTCCGCCGGTAGCGGCGGATTTTGGACGTGGCTTTCGTCAGAGCTAGTGCTTGAGGGCGTTGCGACAGCTTGCTGCGCGAACGAAAGCTGGGACGCTGCCGTAAGCAAAATGAGTCCCACTACTAATCGCAACGCCTTCATCGCTGGTCCGATCGCCAAAGTTCCGTGGCTCAGTAGCTATAGAAAAGGTCTTGGATCTGAGAAACCTGGCGCGGCTTCAGAAGTGCCAGCGAGAGCAGGATTCGTGACTTCTGCGGATTCAGTTCATCCGAAGCAACGAAGCCCATATCATCATCTTTCACTTCCACGTTGCGACCGACCGTCCCCAGCGCGACGCGGCTGCTGCGAACTACGACAACTCCCTTTTTGGCCGCCCTCTCGGCCGCATCCAGCGATGCCTTGTTCATGTTTCCGTTGCCAACACCGGCGATCACGATGCCTTTCGCGCCGTTGTTCACGCTGGCGTCAATTAAGTCCGGGGACATATCGGCGCAGCCAAAGACAATGTCGACTCGCGGCAGCTTGGTCACATTCGAGACGTCGAATTCGCTCTTTGTCGTGTGCTTCCATGGAGGCGCGTTGTAGTAATCGTTGTGGCCGTAGGCGGCGATGCCAACAAGTCCGCGCAAAGGCGACATGAAGGTTTGCACATCGGTCGTGCTCGTCTTGGTCAACGAGTGCGCCGCGTGGATCCAGTCGTTCATCACCACCAGCACGCCTAGGCCTCTTGATTTGGGATCAACGGCGACGCCTATTGCGTTATAGAGGTTCAGCGGACCATCGGCGCTGACCGCTGTGGACGGCCGCATCGATCCGACCAGAACCACCGGCTTGTCGCTTTTCACAACCAGGTTCAGGAAGTATGCCGTTTCCTCCATGGTGTCGGTACCATGCGTGACGACGATTCCATCCACATCCTTTTTGGGAAGCAATTCATTAATGCGCTTGGCCACCTTCAGCATGATGTCGAAAGACATGTCCTGCGAGCCGACGTTGGCGACTTGTTCGCCCTTTATATTGGCCAAGTCCTTGACTCCCGGAACAGCATCCACCATGGCATCGATCGTTACCGCACCGGAGGTATATGCAGATTGTGTGCCTGTTGCGCCGGCGCCCGCGATGGTTCCACCTGTCGCCAGAATGACGATGTTAGGTTTTCTGCTTTGATTCGAGGAAGCACTCTCGCAGCCGACGCTGACAATCAGTGAGAGGAATACTGCTACCGAGATTCTCTGGGACCGTTTCATGACTTTCCTTTCCAGTAGGTGCGTTCCACGATCATTGTTTCGTCCACTATTTCATTGCGTATTTGCTCTTCTTTAGGTTAGTAAGCTTGACCGGATCGAGCAGTTCTTTAATCTGCTGGTCAGTCAGAATCTTCTTCTCGCGGATGACCTCGAGTATGCCTTTGCCGCTCTTGTAGGCTTCTTGCGCCAGCTCCGTAGCCTTGTCGTAACCCACAACGGGATTGAGCGCAGTCACGATGCCTACCGTAGTCTCCATGTAGTGAGCCAGTACTTCTTCATTGACTGTGATTCCGTCAATGCACTTTGTCCGGAAGAGAATCGATGCGCGGTACAGCAGATGCTGTGATTCGAGCACTGAGAGGCCTTCGATTGGCTCGTAGGCATTGAGCTGAAGTTGTCCGCTGTGAGCAGCCAGTGTAGTGACGTAGTCATTGCCCATTACTCGAAAAGTGATCAGGTTCATCACTTCCGGAACCACCGGGTTTACTTTGCCGGGCATGATTGACGAGCCTGGTTGCAGAGCGGGAAGATCGATCTCGGAGAGTCCGGCTCTCGGTCCAGAAGTCAGCAAGATGAGATCGCCTGAAATTTTCGACAACTTGATTGCGAGGCTCTTTAGCGCCGAGGAGTAGACCACGAACCCTTGCTGATCCCACGTAGCGGCCAGCATGTCGTGAGCCGGCACTATCGGCTTGCCGGTGAGCTTGGCCAAATGTGCAGCGCACTTTTCGGCATACCCTTCGGGAACATTGATGCCGGTCCCGATTGCGGTCGCACCCATATTTACGGCATATAGCGACTTCTCGGCGTTCTTTAGAAGCTGGATCTCGCTGTCAAGCGAGGCCGCGAATGCATGGAATTCCTGGCCGACAGTCATAGGCACGGCATCCTGCATTTCCGTGCGTCCCATTTTGACAATCTCTAAAAACGCATCGCCTTTCGCGCGGAATGACGCGACAAGCTTCTCGAGCTCATCGATCAATTTGTCATTGCGCATGAGGATCGCAACCTTGATGGCCGTGGGATACGAATCGTTCGTGGATTGCGACATGTTCAGGTCGTCGTGCGGCTCAATGAACTGATACTCACCCTTTTTATGACCGGAGACCTCCAGCGCGATATTGGCGAGCACTTCATTGGCATTCATGTTCGTCGACGTGCCGGCGCCGCCCTGGTACCAATCAACTTGGAATTGATCGTGATACTTGCCGGCCAGCACCGCCTTGCAAGCCTTCTCGATCGCGTCAAGCCGCTCTTTCTTCATGGCACCTACATCGGTGTTGGCTCGTGCAGCCGCGAGCTTGACTATGGCCCACGCTTCCACAAACCCGGGGTAATGATTGATCGCCACGCCGGAGAGCTGGAAGTTCTCCAGCGCCCGCGCGGTCTGCACGCCGTAGTAGGCGTTGGCGGGAATTTCTTTTTCTCCGAGCAGATCCTTTTCAATTCGCGGCTTGGATTGCGCGGACTGCTGAGGCATCGCTGAAGCAGCGACGAAAAGCACAATAAGGGTCAGGACAAGCGTGAGTGTTCGGCGGAGGAATACATTCGTTGTCATCGCGTACCTCATGCTCTTTGATCGCCCACTCAGTTCATTGCTTCTCTTCAGACACTGGCAGATGGCCCGCTGGGTTGGGGTCGATGCGAAAGTTGTTCGTTGAATCCGTTACCTTGACTTATAGACCGCGTTCTTCTTTTTTGAACTGTCAAAACTGCTGGAGGACAAAAGCACTTGAACTAGTACTTCGCTCAGAATCGACTTATCGTTCTTCTCCTTAAGCTGTCGCGGCTAACTACCTTGGAGACGAAGATTTTAAATTGACATTTGGCACAGCATCCGCCGCCCCAGTGCGCGGTTTGCATTGCTACTTGCAAAAAAACGAACCTTCGCCTTTGCATCGCTGTGATCCACTGTCATTTCTACGAGTTGCTCCAAGGAATAGAGGAAACCTAGAATGGCGCGAGGTTCTTCTCATGCCTTTCTCGGGAAACCGTGCACGTATTCTCATAGCGGACGATCACACTCTGGTGGCCGAGCTCTGCAAAAAAATGCTCGAACCCGAGTTTCAAGTTATTGGCACGGTTTGCGACGGACGCGCTCTCGTCCAAGCGGCTGAGGAATTGAAGCCGGATGTAGTTGTCCTCGACATTGCAATGCCAATATTGAATGGTCTCGACGCAGGCAAACAGGTAAAAAAGATACTTCCCTGCGTCAAGCTGCTCTACTTAACCATGAGCATCGACACGCAGCTTGCAGCCGACGCATTCCGATGCGGGGCGTCTGGTTATCTTCTAAAAACCTGCGCTGCCTCGGAATTGATCAACGCTGTAAGAGACGTATTGCGCGGTAAGCGTTATCTTTCCCCTAGCATTGCAGAAGAAACGTCCAACCGGTTGCGTTTCGAATCTCCAAAGGTGACGAGCGAGGAAGAGCGGCTGACGCGCCGGCAGCGTGAGGTTCTGCAACTACTTGCGGAAGGAAAAGCGATGAAGGAAGTTGGCAATATCCTGAATCTGACAACCAGGACGGTCGCCTTCCACAAATACCGCATCATGACGGTGATTGGGGCGAAGAGCAACGCCGATCTTGTCAAATACGCAATCAGAAATCACGTTTCCACCATCTAACTCACTTAACGTGCGATACCAAAACAGGCCCTTTGCCTGTCACGTTTGACAGGTTGCATGTCTGTGCGACGAAACGCACTAAGCGAGTCTGTGCTCAATTCTGGGCTAAGAGTTATGCACTTCTGACAGTTCCTGCCGGATTGTGACGACTTCATAATCCTCAGCGCGCCTCGAGTAATCCGAATTTCAAACACTCAAAGCCAATCAACGCAGAATCAATCGATAACTAAACCCTAAAAGGAGAACGTAATGCCAGTTAACAGTCCTAAGGAACTTTTTGTGCGGATGCTTAGCGATCTGCGCCAGGGTAGTGAGCGATCCACAAAGATCTTGCAAGAGATCGGCGATGCTGCCCAAAATCCAGAGGTCAAGGCGGCCCTGGAGGCGCGGGCATTCGTTGCCGAAAAGACCCTTGCCACGATCGATGAGTGCTTCAGGCTGATCGGCGAAAAACCTGTGAAGGCCAGCGGACGTTTTTACGAGACATTTGTGGAGGACTTTCGCCGCGAGTTCGCCGAGATACAGCTTCCAGTGGCGAGACATCTATTTGTCCTGGCCAAGATGAGCCACCTAATTCACTTCCGGATTGGCGAGTACGTCGCTCTGATCGCGGCCGCCGATGTGACAGGGCATCCTGCCGTCGGAGTGCTGCTGGAGAGCGCACTTGCAGACAAACTCGCATTCGTCGAGCGAACCAAGCGGATGGTCCGGAACATCGTCCAGACCAAGATTGCTGAGAGAGTAGCCGCATAGCAGCAATGTACGTTCCACTGCCCGCTCAGGCCGAGCCTGAGCGGGCTTAACTTCAACAAGGAGATTACCGATGAGGCTTGGCCGGTACTTGCTTTTGATAGCTGCACTATTCTGCGCTCCTAATCTCGTTGTCAGTTCTTTTTCACAATCAGATAACTCAGTGGTTGCGGACCTAAAGAATAAGCAAGGCTCGTATTTCACGTCGAGAATAGAGAATTTAAGCGACAAACTAAGCTTGACTTCCGATCAACAAGCAAAGATGAGACCGATTCTCGAACAGGAAATGGGACTTCTGGAACAGATCCGTGGTAATCCAGTGCTTTCGAAGAAACAGAAGGTGAAGAGACTGCAGGCCATCGTGAGCGGGTCAGACAACGAAATGAAGCCTTTTCTTTCGGCAGAGCAGTGGCAGAAATTGCAGGGTTTGCGAAAGGATCAGAAGGCGGAATTAAAGAAGTACGCTGAGGCAAAGTAGGAAACGTAAAGGCTACTTCTGTAGTTCGTATGCAGATTCGAAAATATTCCGCCTGTGTTGCCATCATTTGCTGCACGCTACTTTTCACAGCCAACAGCGCGGCCCAGGAACACAACTGGGACTACGGTACGGCGCACGGACCAGACCACTGGGGCGACTTGAAGCCGGAATATACTTTGTGCAAAAATGGGCATCGCCAGTCGCCGATCGACATCCGCAATTCCAAGAAAGCTGATCTCCAACCAATCCAATTCGACTACGAGTCCTCCTCACTGCGCATAATCGATAACGGTCACACGATTATGGTGAATTACGAGCCAGGAAGTTCCATCTCGGTTAGCGGGAGACGGTATGCCTTAAAACAGTTCCACTTTCACCGGCCAAGCGAAGAGCGCATCAACGGCAAGGGTTATGAAATGGTGGTGCATCTCGTACATGCCGACGAGGAAGGAGATCTCGCGGTAGTCGCGATCCTGCTTCAGCAAGGAAAAGACAACGCCCTGGTGCACGAATTATGGAAAGATTTGCCAAAGGAAAAAGAGAAGGAAGAATCGGTTGCTAACGTCAGAGTCAGTGCATGCGGCCTGCTTCCGGTAGACCGGAGCTACTATACCTTTTCAGGATCGCTTACTACTCCGCCTTGCAGCGAGAATGTAACTTGGTTCGTCCTTAAGCATCCGGTAACCGTTTCTTCCGCCGAGATCGAGCAGTTTTCGAGATTGTACCGACACGACGCGCGACCGACTCAGCCGTTGTATGACCGCGTTGTGCTTGAAAGCAAGTGAGTACCGGAATAAGACACGCTCATTGACGGCGGTCAACTTATCACGAAGCGCTTCCTGATATGATCGAGAGTACGGCCACTTGATGGTGGCTCATTTTTTGCTGGAACGTGAGTTGCTGTTGTTGTTAAGAAAGAGTTTTTTTGCGTGTTTCGTATTCCTCGTCTTTATTTCTTCTCCATCCCAGGCGGCGGAGACTTCCCCTGCATCTGACGTCAACTATCGGCTGCGCCTGTTCCATACTCATACCGGCCAACGGCTCGACATCGTTTACCGGCGTGGGAACACATATGATCCTGAGGCCCTGGCGCAACTCAATCAATATTTGCGCGATCACCGGAGCGGCGATGTTCGTCAATACGATCCCCGAGTCTTCGACCTGCTGCACGACTTAACGGTGGCGTTAGGTCGTCCCAATTCTGAGATCAACGTTGTGTGCGGCTACCGTACGCCTTGGAGCAACGAATATCTCAGAACCCATGGTCATGGCGTAGCCAAGCACAGTCTGCACATGCAGGCGATGGCGATTGATATTCGCGTTCCAGGCGTCCGCACCTCCGAACTTCGCGATACCGCGCTGTCATTGCATCGCGGCGGCGTGGGCTACTACGGTGGCTCTGATTTTGTTCACGTAGATGTAGGCCGCGAACGGCGCTGGTAGTTCGCTTTCCCGTTATGGATACGGATAACCCTTAGCCAAGGCCTGCGCGAGCTTGGCATCGTGTCCGTAAATGTCATCGTAGAAGTGAACTTCGTTGTTCTCGTACGCAAGCGCGGTACCGTAGACGATAAACACGGGCACCTGCCGAGCCAGAGTTATGGTGACATTGTCGTCGCCATTTTTCATTCCTTCCTCTACACGGCTCACGGTCCAACCAGGATTGTTACGCAACGCCCAGGCGGCAAGCGCGGCCGGCTTCTCGACCCGGATGCATCCATGGCTGAAATCGCGGCGCGCACGCGAGAATAGAGCGGCAGAGGGCGTGCTGTGAAGATAGACGTTGTACTCGTTTGGAAACATCAGCTTAATCAGTCCGAGCGAGTTGGTTGCGCCGGGCTTTTGGCGCACCGCCAGCTTCCCTGCTTGAAGCTGCGCCAGAACATCGTCGGAAATCTGCCCTGACGTTACAACCTTGCTGTCCATCGTCGTGACTTCGTAGTTCTTGGCAGTAATGTAATTGCGGTTGCGCTTGATCGCTGGAACGATCTCACCGCGCAGAATGCTCGGCGGAACATTCCAATATGGGCGAAGTACGATGAATGTCATGTCTCGAGTGAAGACTGGTGTTTGTGTACGCAGGGCTTTTCCTACCACAACGCGCATGTCGAAGCTGACCTGGTTGTTGTCGTCGAGCGCGCGGAGGCGGAAATCGGGAACGTTCACGATGATCGGCGGCGCAGAAAACTCGATCGGAAGCCAGCGCCAGCGCTCGAGCGTAAGCTGCATCTGCCGCACTCGATCCGACAGCGGAACGTTCAACTGCTTCACTGTACCGGCACCGAGACGGCCATCGGCATCAAGTCCGTGGCGACGCTGGAAGCGCTTCACACCTTCGGCCAAGGTGGCGTCATAAACGTGAGAATCATTCGGGGCGGCGTCGGACGGTAGATCGCCAAGAAGACGAAGCAGCCGTGACAATCGAGACACGCCGGCATATGCCTGGCCGGGGTCGATCGCTTTCGTTGGAATCGGAAGTTTCTCGCCGTCGTCTTCACGGACGATTTGCACGTATCTCAGTAGAGCCTGCTCTGTCCGACGATATCCAGCGAACGGAGGCTCCACGCTGTCGATCACGGCGGATACATCCGACGCAGGCAGCAACCGATCACGAATGAACTGCGCCAAATCGTACTTCTTCTGATCGACATCCAGCCCGAATTGGAAATGCCTGGGATTAATGCGCCCGATGCGAAGATCCGAGATGTAGCGCATGGTGCAGACAGTGAGGGCAACATCGAACGCGGCAAGATCAGCACTAGGATCTTGCAACCCGTGCAGACGACCATCCCAACGGGACGCGTCGTAGTCTTCCGGCTCCAATCCCTTTTGCCACGCGTTCCGAAACAGCTCGATCATCGACAGAGCTTGCGGAGATGGTGCGCTTCCCTGCACCCATGCTGGAGCATAGCCGGAAGGCTCGTAGAACTTTTGCAGCCAACTCCGGTAATCGGAGAAGTTCGGCCAGCGCATGCCATCGAGATTTCCCTGAGAAACAAGAGTCTTAGCACGACTTGCCGGCTGAGCTGTTGCGACGCAGGCCAATGCCATGACAAGAAGGAATTGCCGCCAGAGACGGTGATGTCCCACAATGGTACGAGTGACCTCTCTGCTGAATCTCGAGAGAGTGAAGGCTCTAAACGGTACTTCCGTTCGAAGGAGCAAAGACTAACCTCAGGGATGTGTCCTCTAACATCGACATTCCGATTCAGCACTCCACAAAAGTGTCTCCGGCTTCTAAAGCCTAACGCCGCAGCTTGAGCGGTCCATGAGTAAACTGCAATATTTTGGAGCCGCTGGATGATTCAGACGTCAAATTCCGCAATCAAACGTTCGCTGGCTTGTGCTACGGCTCTTGTTCTTTGTGTAACAGCTGCGTGGGCTCACGCGATACTTGTGGCATCGAGCCCGGAAGCGAACTCGATTGTCACTGGACCCAACATCGACATCACTCTCAAGTTCAACGTGCGCATTGATGGCACGCGATCAGTCGTACGCCTGGTGACCGCTGACGGCACCGCGAGAGCGCTCTCGCTGTTGCCGGGAACAGCTTCTAATGTGATCTCGGCCAGCGCGAGCAACGTAACGCCGGGAAGATACAAGTTGGCCTGGCAAGTACTCGCTTCGGATGGCCACATTACTCGCGGAGAAGTCCCGTTTTCGGCCAAATGATTTTGTGGATGATCGCTAGTGACGAACCTACTCGACGTTTTCGGATTCCTTTCTGTACTGCTCCGAGGGCTGACCCTCTCCTTTCAATCTTTACTGATAGGTGGAATTGCTTTTCGCGTCCTGGTACGGACTCGTGTCCAAACAGAGCCACGATTCCAGTTGCTGCCCCCGATGATCGCGCTCATTCGGGCTGCAGCCCTCGCACTTGCAGCTACTCAACTCGCATCCGTGTCTATGAGTTCAGCAATTCTCATGGATACAACCGCATTCCGCCTAAGCGACATCGCGGGCGCTAACTTCTTCATCGCGGGTGTCGTGTCGGCCGTATGCGCATTGTTGCTGATAAGGGCTGTGACGCCTGACAGAGATTCCTCCACCATCTCTACCCTGCTTGTTCTCGCGATTCTGCTGTGCAGCGTCGTAACTAGCCATGCGTGGGCTCGTGTGGATCATCGCGTGCTCTCAGCAGGCTTTACCTTAATTCATTACTTGGCTACCGGCATCTGGATCGGTGCTCTTCCGTTTCTGCTGGTTGCTCTTAGACACTCAGAGAATGTTTCGCTATCTAGCGCGATTGCACGAGCCTTCTCCTCCATGGCGGCGTCTTCCGTCGTTGTGGTTCTTGTGGCCGGAGCTGGCCTCACCTTTTTTTATATGGACTCTCCGAAAGCGCTGTATGGCACGTCGTGGGGAGCGATGCTCGGAGCAAAGATTTGGCTCGTCGCTGGGATTCTCTGCATCGGTGGGCTGAACTTCTCGATTGTCCGCAAACTCGGTACAGGTTCCGGCAGAGCTATCCCTTGGCTGCGCTGGTTAGTCGAGGCTGAGATCGGCATTGGCTTCACCGCAATTCTGGCGGCTGCTTCGCTCGGATCTCAACCGCCGGCGATCGACCTGCCGAACGGACGAGTAACACCGCAGGATTTAGTACAGCGGTTTACGCCGCGTTTTCCTCGCCTGCGGACACCGGCGCTACGGGAACTCAGCAAGTCTGACGAACAGGTGCTCAAGCAGGAAGCGGAGAACCAGAAAACTGCACCCGCCTATATTCCGGGGGCTCCAGCACTGCAGCCCGGCTCTCCCGAAGACATTGCGTGGTCAGAATACAATCACCACTGGGCCGGCATTCTTGTTCTCTGCGTCGGCTTGCTGGCGTTTGCGAGTCAATCCGGAAAAGCGGAGTGGGCCAGACACTGGCCGCTACTCTTTTTCGGATTGGCAGTTTTCCTGTTTATTCGCGCCGACGCCGAGAATTGGCCCTTGGGGCCGAACGGATTTTGGGAAAGCCTTCGCGTAGCCGACGTACTTCAGCATCGTTTCTTCACATTACTAGTTCTGGGCTTTGCCATTCTGGAATGGCGGGTAACGAATGGCCGCAACGCGTCGTGGTGGGCTCCGTATGTTTTCCCGGCGGTTTGCGCACTCGGTGGCGCGGTATTACTTACGCATTCGCATTCCGTAACAAATGTGAAAGAAGCCACGCTGATCGACCTAAGCCACATTCCCATTGCAGTACTGGCAGTATTTGCAGGCTGGGCTCGATGGCTCGAGATGCGTGCTCATCCGACCAGCATAAAGCTATTCTCATGGATATGGCCGTTGTGCTTTGTGGCAATTGGCACCTCCCTTATGCTGTACCGCGAAGCGTAAGCTGGACAGGGCCTCACGCGGCACACCTGTCATTACTGACACTTCTGCCTTCATTCCCCGAATCCTAAAGTTGATGTAAGAGCCCTCGCTAAGTCATACGCAAGGCGGCCCTTCCCAATCAGCCCTATGAATGTAACCTCCAGATTGGTCATTTGCATTTGCGTTTTGCTATCAACCCTCGTCACTTCGCAAAATCTGCCCAATGCCCCTAGCGCCCAGAAGCAACAGCTGGCAACAATCAGCAACGACACGGGATGGCCACGTGCGTTCAAAGATGGCACGCAGGAATTCTTGATCTATCAGCCGCAGGTGGACAGATGGGAGGGCAACCGCATCTACCTTTACTCCGCGGTGGAAACGAAGAAGGGCGCCCAGACAGCTTCCCAATACGGGGTTGTTTGGTTCAGCGCGCGCACTGAGGTGGACAAGATCAACCGTCTCGTAACGCTCGACACGGTGGACATCAGCAACGTCCGCTTCCCGACCGCTGCGCAGAAAGACGCCGCCATCCTGGCGATGCTCAAGACGAAGATGCCCGGAAGGACTAAGACCATCTCCCTCGATCGTCTTGAAGCCGGAGTGCGAGCGGCGAGTCCCCAGATTCAAGGTGTGGCTGTAAAGAATGATCCCCCCAAGATTATCTTCAGCAAGAAGCACTCTGTGCTTGTCACGATCGATGGCGAACCCAAACAAGCGCCGGTCAAAACGACTGATTTGAAGCGCGTGGTGAACACCAAATCCATCCTGCTCTTTGCCGACCAAAGCAAGAAGTACTACTTGCGATTGACCGATTGGTGGCTGGAATCTACTCAGCTCGACGGACCATGGAATTACGCGTCCAATTTGCCCGCCGACATGAAGAAAGCGGACCAATACATCGCCGAGCAGATGAGTGCGCAGGGTCCACAACCGGATGCCGCTTCGGGACAATCGTCAGCAAGTGGTCAGATAAAGCAGCCGTCATTGAAACGACCCGGCGAGGGAGCCGAGATTCCTGCCGTCTACGTTGTCTACGGACCAACTGAATTGGTTGAGACAAAGGGCGAGCCGCAGTACGCAACTATTCCGGGCTCTTCCATTGAATACATTTCAAATACCACCGGCACAGTTCTGCGTTACGGCGGCGAATACTACGTCCTCATTTCGGGACGATGGTTCAAGAGCCCGTCATTGAGCACCAATTGGACATTCGTAGATGCCGCTGCAATTCCTTCAGAATTCGCCAAGATTCCTCCCGATAGTCCTAAGGCAAGCGCGCTCGCTTCTGTGCGGAACACACCGCAAGCGGAGGAAGGATTAATCGCCAACTCGATCCCGCAAACTGCAACCATCACTCGCTCAGAAGCCAAACTGACTACCATTCCCGCTAGCTCGCCACTGCATTACGTCACCTACGCGAAGGTGTATGGCTCAACTCCAGAGCTCGTCTACGTTGGTTACACGCCTGGATACTACGGCACCGTCGTCTCCTCGAGCACGATGACCGTCGTCTACGGAACCGGTTGGTACTATCCACCTTATGTTGGCCCGACGGTTTGGTATGGCTATCCGTACACCTACGGCGTTGGCGCAGGATTTACGTGGACTGACGAATCCGGCTGGAGTGTCGGATTCGGCTACGGATACTACTGGTATTACCCGTGGTACTCGCCGTGGTGGGGCCCGATGGGATACTACCCATACGGCTGGTATCCGTACTATGGGTGGGGCGCTTGGGGCGGCGCTGCAGTAGCGAACGTGTATGGCCGCTGGGGTAACGCGGCGTATTCGCGAACCGCTGCCGCGTGGGCAAATCCTTACACCGGAAACTATGGTGCGGCCAGCAGGGGTGGCGCTTACAACGCTCAGACTGGACGCGTCGCGGCTGGCGGAAGCGGCTACAACACGAATATCTACACGGGAAACACCGCTGGATATCGGGGCGCCGCAGCTTACGACCCGAACACCGGCATCGTGGCAGGCGGAGGAGCGGGCTTTGCAGGCAATCGTTACACCGGCGAGGGCACGGCCGGCCATGGCGGTTTTGTTTACAACACAAATACCAACGCCGGCATTGCCGCTGGAAAGAACAACGTTTACGCCGGCAAGGACGGCTCGCTATATCGCTACGACCGCAACAGTGGCAGTTGGTCGCAGAACACTGGAAACGGATGGCAAACTGCCCAGAGATCTGGAGGCACTCCAACTCAATACTCGTCAATCCAGCGCCAGCAGGAAGCGCGGTCACAGGGAGCGCAGCGTTCTCAGAACTTTAATAGCATGCGTAGTTCGCCCAGCTATCGTTCCACGCCGCGGATGGGCGGCGGCCGGAGAAGGTAGGACGGCCCGCCAGTTCTTTGCCAAATTGGGGAAAGGAGCATTTTTTCGATGGAATTTTCCATCCCTCCATGGGTGTTTGCTCTGCTGCTGTTTCTCGGCATGCTGATGATGCTGGAGACGGGCCGGCGAATCGCTGTGAGGCGCCGTGCGAAGGAATCGGAAAGCGAGCGAGGCAGTCTGGGCATCGTTGAAGGCGCGGTTTTTGCCCTGTTCGGGTTACTCATGGCATTCACGTTCTCGGGAGCATCTACGCGCTTTAACGAGAAAAGAGCGTTAATCGCCGAGGAAGTCAACACGATCGAAACCGCGTATCTGCGGCTGCACTTGCTGCCGCATGAAGCACAAACTTCACTTCAAGAATTATTTCGCAAGTATGTAGATTCTCGTTTAGAGACGTACCGCAGACTCCCCAATATGCAGGCTGCGGAAAGCGAGATGGCCGAATCCAAAAAGCTCCAGCGTGAAATTTGGACTCAGGCCGATGTCGCTACGCGCCTCCCTAGTGCTCATCCCGATGCCGGGAAGTTGCTGCTCCCCGCGCTGAACAACATGATCGACATGGCCACAACGCGCACTATGGCCCTGCAAATCCATCCTCCCGGGATCATCTATGTGCTGCTGTTTGCCTTGGGACTCATCTGCTCTGCGTTGGCCGGTTATAGGATGGCAGTTGGGCAACACCGCAGTTGGCTCCACATTCTCGGTTTCACAGTCATCACCGTAATTATTGTGTACACCATCCTCGACATCGAGTACCCGCGCGCGGGGTTGATCCGTCTTGCCACGAGCGATCAAATGCTGGTCAAACTTCGCGAGGATATGGACTAAGACCAGCGATCTTCCCGCAAACTTTTCCCCAGCCCTGACAGTTTTGCTAGGTCCCAAGGCCGAATTGCCGCATTAGATTCTTCGATGAGGTGCGAGGGAGTTGCATTACCATGAAAAAGATCTGGACGCTCATGTCCGTCGCTCTGATTTTCTGCTGCGCATCGTTAGTCTCGGTATACGCCCAAAATGAAACGGAAGTAAAGGGCATGATCACCGGACGTACAGGCGACACCGTTACCGTAAGAACGTCGGATGGCAATCAGGTCATCATCCTCACCGACGCCACAAAAGTGCAATCGCCGAAGGGACTGGGCCTGCGCAAAAAACAAATGTCCTGGGCCCAGCTCATTCCTGGCCTTAAGATCAAGGTGAAGGCCACCCAAGGTGTCGACGGTAAGCTCGAGGCAAAGACGATTACCTTCGGCCAAGACGACCTGCAAACCGCCAACATGATCCAGGCCGGTCTTGTTCCCACGCAGCAAAACGTGGAGGCGAATCGCGAGAACATTGCAGAAAACAAACAAAACATCTCTGCAAACAGAGAATCGATATCCGTGAATCAGGCAAATATCGCCGCCAATAAAGCCCAAATCGCCGAGAATGACGCCGAGGTAAGCAGGCGCTTCTCGGATTTGGCCGACTACGACGTGAAGCACGAGACCACGGTTTATTTTGCTTCGGGCAAATCCACCATCGCGAAGAAGGATCAGGATGAGCTTTCAAAGCTCGCGACAGGCGCGGCCCAATTCTCCGGCTACATCATTGAAGTGAAGGGATTCGCGGACTCAACCGGAAATGCCGCCGCGAACCAGACCTTGAGCAAAGACCGCGCCTACGCCGTTGTGAACTACCTGATGCAGCAATGCAACGTTGCACCACGTCGTATCGTTTCACCAGGAGCAATGGGCATCTCAAACCCGGTCTCTTCGAACGAAACGTCACAAGGACGAGCGGAGAACCGTCGCGTTGAAGTCAAGGTGATGGTGAACAAAGGGATTACAACTGCCGCTAACTAACAGGAACGTTTTAGGCGAGTCGGTAACTCTGGACCAATCCGACTCGCCAACGGTCTCTCCTTTGTCAATCCCACTTCGGGAAGAGCGCTCTTCCCAAACAGCCTAGTGCTCTTCCCCTCTCTCGTGTTTAGGCTTTCTGTTTTCTAGCTTGCTTTGGCGACAGCTCTGCTCGTTCCCATGAGCGCGAAGTTTTTCCAGAACTTCGTCAGGCTCTCCGTACCGCCGAAGAGTGTCGTGAAAATGGTGGAGTCAACCAACAGGACATGTCCTGGACGTTTGTCAGCTGGAGGCATCCAGATACAGGAGTTGAATTCCGTATTGCCGGCGGCAGTGAACGGATGCGGCCGCTCGAGATCAATGGGCTGCCGCGTCAACACGTGAGCGGATTTCGTGTCGTCGGTTGTGAGTGCGTAATGCGGTAGATGTTGGTGGAAGTTGAAGGTGATGACTTCATTCAGTAACCCGAGCTTGTCGAGATCCTTATTGATCTTAAGAGGCACTATCTGACCATTCGTGCGGGCTGGACAGAGACCGTATTGATTGATCACAGGTACATCGAACGCCTTCATCAACGAGCGGGTGTATTGTCCAAAGCGCTGCTGGCGTGGTACGAGTTCGTCGCCATGGTGTTTGTACTCCATTTGGCGCTGCTTCAAATCGCTGCTGAAACCTACATCGTGGTGAGGCGCTAGAAGCAGGCACGTTCCTTCCCGCTTAAGCCACTCGCGAATCGCCTCGATCTCCTCAGGCGCGGCCCCTTGCTCGGAAGCGATGTGATCGAGACCAAACACCATCAGCGTGTCCGTGTCCGCCAGAATCCGCTCGTCGATTGGAAGTTTGTACCCTGCCTGATCGATCCGCTGGAAGACAGCAACGGGATGGCCAGTCACTTCTCCAGCGACGTTTTGAAATGCAATCGTGGAGCGGTGAAATAGCTCGAGCGTTCCTTCGATTCCCTGAAGGAAGTTCATCGCATCCCATTCTGGAGTTTCGTACGCCGGCCATAAGACTCGACGAACCTCGGTCATGGTGGAGAAACGATTGTCTAGTTCCGCGACATCGCGGTTGGACTCCCAAGGGTAGCTCCAAGTCCAGTAAATGCTTAGGCGCCGACTTCCCGGAGTGTACTTACGCGGCACATGATTCTGGTTGTAAGTTCTGGCGGGTTGCTTGACGTTGCTCATGCGCCAACTCCTTGTTGGTGTGGCTAGAATGAATGGACTAGTTGCGGGCGCGCTTCTCCAACGACGCCAGATACCGCAACGTTTTGAGGCCGGGCAGGAAGAAATACGCTCCGCCTCGGACAGTTGTGAATGACGGCAGCCCGGTAATCTTTCTTCGGATCGGACGCTTCGGGATCTTGAACTCCAATGTCCCGTCTTGGGCACCAATGATTGGATCGCGCTCGTTGCCCAGTTCGTGGAAATTTCGGTCGTTAATCCAAACGTTTTGCGCGAATTCGAATTGACGAACCAAGCTCGCACAGATCACGAAGGCAGCGATGCCGCGCTCGGTACCGTCATCTGGAACACCTTCTGGTAAGTGCGGGCCGTACGTGGCGCCACGACGTATCATTCGCCGCCGGTTCATGTTCACTGCGGTATCCCGCGGATTCATGCGACGAGCGTGACAGCCGAGCGGCATCGCGTAACCGTGCGGATCCATCTTTGCGTAATTGAAGTCGTTATTCCGCTGTGCGTCTGCACCGAGAGCGGGATCGTCTCTCTCGGGTGCCAGGACAAGCGGAGCTCCGCTACGCCAGCGGCCCATGAGCTTCGCTGCGACGAGTTCCTGTTCTTCTGGCGTTTGACCGTTCCGTCGGAGAAACTCGCGAAAGGCGCCTACATGCTCTTCCATACGACGGTATGCCATGTAACTCCCATTTCGGGACAAGAGTTCCGGCTGGGAAAAGTTGGATGCCGGTCCATGTTCGTCCGGATAACCCAGAATGAACTCGCCTGCCTTCAGTGGCGCGCCAGAGCCCGGCGTCGGGTCCTCGCCCGATCCTTCGATCACGGGCTGTGAAAGACGGTCTCGATAGCCAAAGTGATCGTGCGCGTACTCAAATGGTGGCGTTGCCTCGAGATCGAGGAACGACAGCACCTCCACTCCCTCGCAATTCGCGAGCAGCTTCTCGTGCTCTAACTTACAGCGCGACTGTTCTGTAGTGTCGCGGGCAAAAAGTATTACGATCGCGTGGAGATCAGGGCTCGCAAGTCCTCCCACCCAGTTGTCAGGATGGTTCACGACAGTGTCGCCCAGGATTTCTGCGCGCGCTGCCATGCCCTGCTTGAATTCTTCTGGAAACGTGTCCAGCAAGCCTTCGTCAACTCCCAATGCTCGCAGTCCATTCCAGGTGAATGCCACATTCACCCATCGGTTCTCTTTTTCGATTGAGGTTTGAACTGTTTGGACCGAGGCGACGGTTCTGAGGATTCCCGTCAACCACGCTCGTCCGGCCGCTGGGCTTTTGAAGGATAGGAATTCGTATCTTCCTGTGAGCGCAGGAGTACGGGTCAACAGGATGTGCTGGATGTCGTCGAATTCAAGCACGCTAATTGGGATATACCAATAGCGATTAGCCAGAGCAACTGAGCGAAGTACCAGCATTTCCATACGCAGAGGCTGTCACGTCTGACAGTTCCCGCGCGAGTTTCCTGACCCGACAATTATTGGGCAAAAAAAGCACAAACAAGTTCGCGTACTTCAGCCAAAAGTCCACTACCGCGGCAAACTGTTTCCTCCGTTTAACGCAAGTACAAAGGCAAGCTGAACCAAAAGTTCACAGTCAGGAGAATGAAATGGCGACACAAGCAATCCCAAAGCTCGAGCCCCTCAAGCCACAAGCGGTTCCACTAAGAAGAGAGGACGCATGGACAAAACCACAGGCGCTAGCGATCCCAAAAGAGGGATATTTCAAGCCTGAAGAAGGAAGATACGGCTCCGTGTTTCCGGTGACGCCAGCCTGCTATGGGTTTTCAGTTGTAGCAAAGGTTCTTCCTGGCAGAGAGCAAGCGGTCCGGGACTACGGTAAGAAAATTGAAGAGGCAGTAAAAGCCGCTCCTGACGTTCTTGCGCCGCTGAAGCTCCACTATCTCCGGTGGGTTTTGTTCGACGTTGGCTCAGGATTGCACTTCATGTATCAGGGCATTTTTGACACTGATTTCGACAAATATATCGAGGACGCGATTGTGCTCTTCAACCAAACGGGCATCGACACGGTTTTCCTGAACCTCGAAGGATGGCCCGCAGATTGGAGAACGAACGCACAGGCGGTCATCAAGTTCTTTCGCCAGCATCAGTGTCCGAGCTTCCTGGAATACGGCGAGTATCCCTACGTAAGCGCCGACGAGATCAAGAAGGCCCTCAAGCTAAAGAAGGCGTTTGGGGAAGCACTTGATCAAATGCAGTGAGGCCTGTCGAACGAGGAGAACTCATAGGTTCAGTCGTTGGTGGATTCTTGCGGTGGCATTTGCCTTACTGGGACCGGCACGAGCACAGAATCGAGGTGTGTACCCACTCGGCATGAGTGCCACCAATTCCGGAATTACTCCTGAGCCGGGGTTCAGCTATGCAAATCAGCTCCTCTTCTACTCCCGTGATGAATCTAAAGATGAGAACGGCAACAGGCTGCCCGTGACCGGGCTGAACTACGTTCTCATGGACATGAACTCGCTGATCTGGGTAAGCCAGAAGAAGATCCTCGGAGGGGCTCGTTACTCCGCGACCGCTACGCTTCCTTTCGCAAAGAATGATCTGACCTCCGATCTCCACGGGAATATCAGCGGAGGTGGCGGCTTCGCCGATTCCTACTACATCCCTCTCATCCTCGGCTGGAATCGGGAGCGGTTTGGCACTCGCGTGATGTATGGATTCCTGGCGCCGACAGGCCGCTTCGTTCCAAGAGCAAGCAATAACGTCGGCTCGGGATATTGGACCCACGCCCTATCTTCAGGACAGACGTTCTACCTGACAAAGAACGGCTCGCTTACCGCCTCGACATTTGAGATGTATGAATTCCATACCTTGCAAGAAAGCACCGGTGTTCACCCCGGCGAGAGCTTTGACCTCGATTACTCTTTGATGGCAGCAGTTCCGCGTACCAATGGACGTCTTCAGTTCGGCTTAGTGGGATACGGAGCGCGACAAACAACCGCCAAGACCGATCCGCATGCAACTGTGCCTTTGGACGAGCGCTATGCAATCAATGCTTTAGGGTTCTCACTCAGCGGGGCATTCCCAAAACAGAAGGCGAGCCTGGGCTTCAAGTACTTCAAAGAGTTTGCGGATCGAGCAAGCTTCCAGGGATACTCCCTGCAGGTCACGGGTAGCGTTCATTTCTAGAAAGAGACTCCTGTCCCATTTCAGAACGACAAAACTAGCGCCAATTGTCCGACACGTGGATTCACTGCCGTGGCGCTGATCACGCCGAACGTTGATGAGGTGAGGTTGGTGTCGGGATTGGCGAATTGAGGATGGTTCAGTGCGTTATAAAACTCCGCACGAAATTGAAGCTTGCTGTTTTCGAGTAGCCAGTTCAGCGGCACAGTCTTGGAAACCGCGATGTCAAGGTTCGTTTGCTCTGGACCGTCTACGATTCCCGTCGCGCTGTTGCCAAAACCTGTGCCGATGCCATCCGCACCGATAATCGGCGGAGTAGTGAAACAGGTCGCGTTGAAGTAATTACCAAATTTTGACTCAATCGAGCCGCTCTTTACCAGCTGACTGCGCGAGCAAGCCGGGCTTAGTTGCGCCCGATCCTGACTGATGCCGAACACGTTGGTGGAGTTCGTGTTTGCAATCGTAAGAGCCGTTCCGGATTGTATGGTCACGATTGCAACTCCAGTCCAATTGCCTAGTACGGCTCGCGCGAGACCCTGAGTTGGGCTTGGTACGGTCCAGGTAGTGCTGAGAACAAAACGATGCGTTCGATCAAAGCTCGCTCTTCCCCACCGCTGTTGCGGAGAATTCTGGTCTCCCAGCGTAAGTGAGTTTCCGGTTGATATTGCGCTGACGTCTGCACCATCCGTGTCGAGGACCTTGGAGAAGGTGTACGAGGCTAGAAATTGAAGACCGTGGCTCAACCGTTTCGTCAGGCTAGTTTCCAAACCGTGGTACCACGAGCTGCCCGCGGACTCTTGCTCGCGAAGTGCATCCGGACGAATTCCAGGAATGGGAACTCGCAATCGAATGTTCGCAATCGTGTTCGACGTGATTCCACTGATCGGATTGTCAGGAGACGCAGATAGTGCCTGGCTTAGCGAACGAAAGCGTTGCAGGTGTGTTGCCCGGGTGCCTACGTATCCAGTCTCCAACAGCCAGCCCTCGTGCAATTTTGACTGGAGGTTTAATGAAAACTGCTGAGCAATTGCCGATCGAAAGTTGGGAGCGATTACAGTGACCGCTGCCGCGGAGGTTGGAGAATACGGCACGAACAGAGGAAACGATGCGGGAGTAGGGAAGGGCCGGGCGAACGGCGCTTGAAATGATGCTCCCGCATTCGCGGGCCCCGAGCTGATTCGAGTCAAGGCAAACGGCGCGGCCAGTACCGACTGAGTAGCCGTTTGGCCAGTCGGGCGTGAGTAATAGATGCCATAACCTCCCCTCAATATCACGCGGCTTGTGCTCGGCAGGATCTGAGCCGCAAAACCGATTCGAGGTGCGATGGCGTTTTGCCCCTCACCATACGTTCCAAATGTGTTGTTAACCTGAGCGACTCCCAGAGGTACAGCGCCCGGAAAATTGGAAGGAACGATGTAGCCATCGAGAGTTCCACTGGTTGGTGGGTTTCGATTGGCCTTGCTGACATCGAAGCTCGAATTCCTTCCTAGTTTGTCACCGAACTGCCCGATCCGCTCATAACGCAATCCCGCGTTTAAAGTAAAGGTCCGGCTGACCCGAAAGTCGTCCTGCACGAAGCCCGAGCCTTCCCACACTCGGAATTCGCGATCAAATAAACCGAAAGCATCGGAAGAACCAAAAACATTGCTGAAAGTTCCAGTGCCATTCGCGCTGGCATTGAGCCCGAGTAGAAAATCGGGCCAACTGAGAAACAGCAGAGAGGAGCCGAAACCTGCAAAGCCAAGATTGTCTTGCAAACGGGTAAGTGATCCTCCGAATTTCAAAGAGTGCGCCCCTCTAAATAAGCTGAAAGTGTCGTTAAGCACGAAGCTGTTCTGTGTATAAGTGCGGGGAAGCACGCTCGCCATGCTGACTGAACCAAGAATGCTCAAGCTGGGCAGTTCGTTATTTCCATTCATCTCGCTTTCCGACACGCCGATGTCTGACCATTTGAAGGGAGCGTCTGCGCCCATTTTGGTCTTTGCGCGAACAAAGCCAATTCTGGCTTCGTTTAAGAAGGAGTTGCTCAAGATGTAGGTGTGCGCCAGAGAGAACACGACGAAATCGGAATTGTCCGGACTGGTGAATCCGCGAATGTTCCCCATTGGATTCCATGCGCCACCTGGAAAAGTAACTGACTGATTGCTTTCTGCGATAAAGAATCTTCCTGCGAGTCGGCTTTTCTGGGAGATGTTGAAATCAATGCTCCCTAATCCCTGGTCTTCGGCGTAATCGCACGGTTGTGCGAAGGTTGAAAACCCGCGGCTGGCAAACGGCTTCGAGGTATCTATAGTCTGCGGTGTCGGAATAAGAAAACTGCCGTCAGGCAGTTTGAAGTTCAAGAGAGCCAAAGCTGCCGGATTGATGTTGGAACCGTCCGGCAGAATCGCAACGCCTCCTTGTGCACCTCTCATACCACCAAACGACTTGCCGAGAGACGCCGGCGATCTGTCGTCCGTAATCGGCGGCTCGCTTAAGCTTGCGTTGCAGGCAATTCTCGTCTGACCTGCAGCAAGGGCGTTAACCTGCCGTGTTCCCTGGTACGAGCTGAAGAAGAGTAACTTGTCTTTCTTGATGGGTCCGCCGATGGAAGCTCCAAATTGGTTCTGGGTGAGCTCCGGACGCGGCTGGCCGGTCCTGTTCAAAAAGAAATCGTTAGCATTCAGAAAGTCGTTGCGGAGGAATTCGAAGAACTTGCCGTGGTAAGTGTTGCTACCGGCCTTCGTGATCACACTGACGTTGGCTCCCACACTTCGACCAAACGCTGCATCATAGAGTCCGGTTTGCACCTTGAATTCTTCCAAACTGTCGGGGTTCGGAATTGGAATCCCCCCGCTTATCGCGCCCGAGCCTTGAACGTCGCTGACACTAATGCCATCGAGTTGCCAGTTGTTGTCATAAGAGCGTGCTCCATGCACGTAAATCCCATCGGTCGACTTTCCCAATTGGGAAAGGGCCATTCCCCCATTCCCTAGCTCCCCGGCGTTGGAGACGCCGACATTAACTCCTGGAGAGAGCCCCGTAATCTGCGCGAAGTTTCGCGTCACTAACGGCAGGTTTGTGACGGCTGTTTGATCGAGGACTCGTCCCAGAACAGAACTGTCGGCCTGAACTAGCGAAGAGGTAGCAGACACCTCCACATGCTCAACGCGCCGAGCAACAAAGAGGCGGACATCAACACGAAGCGTTTCCGTTACCGATACGTGAAGGTCAGAAAGTGTCAGCGGTTCGAAATTGGATTTCTTAGCTTTTAGATCGTAGGCGCCTGGAGAGAGTAGGAGGACTCCAAATCTTCCTTCGTCGTCAGAAGTGGCCGATCTCGTTTCGCCGCTATTTTCCTTGGTTAAGGTGATGTCCACATCCGGCAAGAGCGCACCGGATGAATCCGACGTGATTCCAGTGACCGCCCCGGTGGACGCGGTCTGGCAGCCGCCTGGCGCCGCGAGCGCAAAGGCGATAACGGTCACAGCAACGCAAAGATAAAAATGCTTCCATGGGAGTCTGAGACTGAAGCCCTCGTTCATCTCGCCTCACTGTGACCGCCGGGCGGTGCTGTCCCGCAAGTTCGTGCAGGCGGGCGACCTTGGAATACCGATTCGGTAAGTCCCGAGGCAAATTACTTTACTGGATTCAGAACACGACGGCACCCGTCAATTTTGACAGGCGCAGATTTTAGACTGGCAATTATGAAGTGGTGTAATGCTCCTGAACAACACGAAAAACATCGGCCGATTTATCAATTCTTAGCATGGCAAACTCAGCGGTTCGTGGTAAAACGTATAATCTCCAATTTTTAGGCCAGACGAGTAAGGCGCGAATCTGTTCTTGCTATTGCTCTCGAATTGCGCAGGAATAAATCGCGGGTCCCAGAACGGTGGAGCACTGCGAAGATGTACAGATGTAAATTTCGATGGCCACTCGGGTTAGGGACACGAATGAAAGATCGCATCGTGCGGCCTACTCAAGTTTCGTCTGAAGCACTCGCAGACTTGAGGCTGGTATCGTTGCTTCTTGGAATCTTTTTACTCCTGCAAATCGCTGCCACAGCCCAGACCAAGCCAATCCGTCGGATTCTGATTCTGAATGAGGCAGGTATTTCGCATCCGGGAATCAACATTATCGATAAAGGAATCCGCACCGGATTGCAGAGTGCCCCCTACCATCTTGAGTTGTACACCGAATACCTGGACACAATACTTTTCCCTGATGCGGCCGACCAGCAGCGAATTCGCGGTTTCCTGATCGGGAAATACAAGAATCGTCAACCGGATGTGATCATCACCGTCGGCCCTGGCCCGTTGAAGTTTATGAACCAGGTACACCAAACCGCATTTCCTGGCATTCCCATTGTTTTCTGTTTGCCGAATGAAGTCTCGCCCGGTTCTCCGGCGCTGGATTCCTACTTCGCAGGCGTGGAAAACAATATGAAGCCTGCGGAGACTCTAAAAGCGGCCTTGGGGCTGCAACCGGATACGCGACACGTGGTCGTACTAGGAGGCACAGCCGATTTCGATCAGCAACAGGTAGCGCTCGTGAGAGAACGATTAAAGGTCTACGAGAACCAGCTCGATATTTCTTATCTCACGAATTTCGCGATGCCCGATCTGCTGGAGCGTTTGCGGCGCCTGCCAGCTCACACCGTAATCCTCTACACCGCGATCGGAAAAGATGCAACCGGTACAAAATTCATCAGCGGATCCGAATCAGCCCCGATGGTTGCCGCGGCCGCGAATGCTCCAATCTTTACCTTGTATGACGTCTACCTCAATCATGGAGAAGTTGGAGGCGATCTTTCCAGTCTCGACGAGCAGGGCAAACTCGCCGGCACTATGGCGCTAAGAATCCTTAAGGGAGAAAGGCCTCAGGACATTGCGCGTGCAAGAGATGTAACCGCCTACATGTTCGATTGGCGAGCCCTCAAGCGGTGGGGCTTCAACGAAAAAAAGCTTCCACAGGGCAGCATCGTCGTGAATCGGCAGCCTACGGTCTGGGCAGCATACAAGTGGTACATCACTATCGGCGTCTCCCTCATTGTTTTGCAGGCACTGCTGATTGGCAAACTTGTTTGGCAACGCACGGCACTGAAAAGGAGCGAGCAGTACACCAGAGAGGTAGTGCTTCGTTCACCAATCGCCAAGGTAGTCACTCGTGGGGACAGGAATGATTTAATTAACGACAAATTTACCGACCTCTTTGGTTACACAATCGACGATGTGCCAGGCGTAGAACAATGGTGGCCCCTCGCTTATCCGGATGAACAATATCGGCGTGAAATCAAAGCAGAATGGGAAAGCCGGGTGGAAAAGGCTTTAGAGTTGCACAAGAGCATCGAACCCATGGAAGCGAAAGTTTGCTGCAAGAATGGCACAATTCGCCATATCGAGTTTCATTTTGCCTCCCTGGGAGACGCAAGCATAGTCAGCTTTGTGGACATCACAGAACGCCAATTAGCGCAGACTCGACTCCGAGAAGGCGAGGAGCGCTTCCGCCACGTTGCGAACTCCGCGCCGGTGCTCATCTGGATGGCTGGCCCTGATCAGCTTTGTACATACGTCAACCAGCAGTGGCTTAAGTTCACAGGACGCACGGAGGAAGAAGAAACTGGCAACGGTTGGGCGGATGGAATTCACACCGACGATTCGGAAAAAGCCCTGGCTACCTATACTGAAGCCTTTCGCCAACGGCAGCCTTTCACGATGGAGTATCGGCTGCGACGCTACGACGATGAATATCGATGGGTATTGGATACCGGAGCACCGATCATAAATCCAGATGGTTCGTTTTCCGGCTATATCGGTTCGGCGATTGATGTCACGGAGCGTAAGCTTGCGGAAGAAGCTCTGGCGAGCATCGGCGGGAAACTGATCGCTGCGCAGGAAGCAGAACGTACTCGAATTGCGCGCGAGCTCCACGACGACGTCAACCAGCAGTTGGCCTTCCTGGCAATTTCACTCGACCAGATGAGGAAGGGCCCACCTCGCTCGGTGTCTGAGATCCGCAGCCGGACTGAAGCTCTTTTCCGCAAGACCGAGGAAATATCACGGAGCCTGCAAGCTCTTTCGCACCAACTGCATTCGTCCAAGCTTGAGTACTTCGGCTTGGTGAATGCCATGCAGGGTTTCTGCCGCGAGTTCTCCGATCAACATCATGTTGAAGTCCAGTTCTTACCGGAATACGTCCCCCAGCATGTGCCAAAGGAGATCTCGCTTTGTCTATTCCGGGTTATGCAGGCCGGCTTGACGAATGCACTCAAACACAGCGGCGTCAACCGTTTTGAAGTTGGCCTGCATGGAACCACGTATGGAGTTCATCTAACCGTCCACGACGATGGTGTTGGGTTCGATCCTGACACCGCGCTTAGAAGTGAAGGTATCGGGATTATCAGCATGCGGGAGAGAGTGCGCTTCGTGAACGGCACGCTCGCCATTGACTCAAAAGCCAACGGCGGTACCACCATAACGGTCGATGTGCCTTTGTCAAGCGTCCTTTCACACTTGCAAAGCGCATAGTCCTTGAGTCCAACTTTAGTTCAACGAAGCACGTTGTCAGCGAAGTCCACAGGGGCCGGGTGAGCGGCAGTAGCCTTTCGGAGCATCGGTTTTGTCATTTGGCGACCTCGAAATGCCGCAAAAAGTGCTCTTCAGAGCCTCATTCTTGCGACCTGGAAGCTCGAATTCGCCAGCCTCTCGGTTTACCTTTCAATTGACGGAAAGATTCCGCTCTATCTTCTTTATTACAGTTTTATTACAGTTGGTCCGTGGCGACAGTTCGGCGGAAATGTAAATTTTGCGATTAGACGCTCTTTATGGGGATGACTGAGTTTCTGCCTGGCGGACCTACTCGGAACTGCCTATGGCGAATTCTCGGCGAAGATAAATCGATCTATCTTCGCCTCTCTCTTGCACTCTCGAACGGCCAATCCGCGGTTTGCGGCAAGTTCGTTCGGCGACGACGCGTTTTTCTCTTATGGTCCAGTCGCTGTGAACACTGAAGAGCAATTGCAAAGTACGCGCGCTTAGCTTTTTACTTTCGGTGGATAATTCTTCAAAAGCTTAGCCACCGCCTTATTGAGGTTCTTCTCCTGTTTATCAGGCTTAGCCTTGGGATCGAGCGTCTTGCTGGCTGCTCCTCGCCAGACCAGTGAGTGGTTGCTTGAGTCGTACATGTCGAGGGCCAATTGACCCGTATAGATGGTGGTTGTTGAACCGGTTGTCATGCTGCTTCCCATGCCCCCGCCATACCATCCGCCCCGACCCCAGCCTCCACCGTATCCCCAGTCTGTACTGTAGGAGTTGAACTGCTTTTCCGTTCCAATCGCAGTCTGGTATCCGATATACAGATCAGCTTTATCGGTGTCGAGTTTGCTCAATCCTTTTTGTGTGAGCTGCGCATCGATGGCAGTCTGAATCTGCCTTTCTACGATTTGATTTATCGGTTGGGCGTCCTTGATTGGCACCCACTTATATGTCTTGAACTTAGTAAAGTCTGCATTCTTATCGAAGTTGTAACGAACGTCCTGCGCGAAAATGGAAGTTGCGGTGATCAGGATCGCCGCAAACCAAAGTGAATTTCTCGACATACCATTTCTCCAATTAAAGATTTCAATAAACTCTCAGCCCCAGAGCCTCAAGGTTGGAAGTCGGCGCTAGATCGCATTTAGCTCGCGACAGGCAGTTTCGTTGCATGCTCGAGTCGAAACTCGAGCAGGGCCTCGCTTTGCACTTGCACCTGCTTGCCGCCTTTCGCTGCCGCCACTGCAGTGCCACCTGCCGCGCCGGCGGCAACTCCGATTGCAGCGCCGGTGCCTCCGCCTGCAATTCCGCCGATCAGCGCTCCCAGTCCAGCCCCCCCCAGGATTCTCCGCGTCGTTTTCTTACCTTTGCCTTCTGAGCGCACTTCATACGTACTGGTGACGAGAGGGTAGGCTGTGCCGTTAATCACTATGTCGGTCAACTCCAGCGTTAACTCACCAGCACCCGACATCCTCCCTGCTGACTTCGCGTTTGTCAGCCGCCCATACACCTTCGTGCCCCTGGGCGCGATGACGCGGTCATCGACCTGAAGATTTGTCTCAAGGCTGGCAGTGAAGCGATCTCCGGCTTTTTGCTTGCTCGAATCCATCGAGTCAATCATGCGGATCAGAACGCGCGTCCCGGCAGGAATGGAAGTCTTTGCCGCTTTCTGAGCCATGGCTTGCACGAAGACTATCGTCAACGCAGCTATCACAACTGCTACCCGAATGCCCGCATGTCGCATCGCTAAATCCTTCCTCGCAGAATTCACGAACCTTGCGCAATGATCGGTAATGACGACTGAATCTGGAGATCAATAATCAGCAGCAACTGATCTTCAACCTGCAGGAATCGCGCAGCCTCGACTGCTCCCAAAGAAGCTTTAACGCGGCCATAGGCCTTCGCGAGAAGATCGGCACGCTGCTTGCGATAATCCAAAGCCTTTTGAATGAGTTCGTCTGCTTTAGCGTCCGTAAGATCGCTATAGTGCTTCGCGTATTCCTGTATGTTTGCGAGTCTCAAGTTGTTGAGTTTGGTTAATTCCGCGTCATAGTCGTTGTAGATGGGCCAAAACTTCGCCGCCTGATCGACATCGAACTGCATCACGGCGCCCAGAATCTGAGCTTTTTGCTGCCGAACGTCAGTCCGCAAGAGTTCAACGTACTCCTTGACGTTCTTCTCCTTTGCGTCCGCGGCTTGTGGGGATTGCTTTTGTGCGTTTCGCGATTGCGCTCTTCCCTGCACCAAAATGAGCGAGCAGAAGACGAGCAACAGGAGGAAGAAGCGCCACAGGAATATCTGTTTCTTCAAGTGAGTGTCCTCCACAATTCCGCCGATTGCCCAATCTGAAGCGTTCGATCTAAGACCATGGCAGCACCAGCATGGCTGACGCTGTGCTCATCTTGCTAGTAGTTCGGAAGGAGTGAACCTGTCAAAACTGCTGGTCTGGATCGAAACGAAAAACGGTGCGTCGCGATGAATTACGACGCACCAGGAGGCACAGGAGAGACAAAGCGTACTGTTTCAAACATAATGCTCGTCAGCATATCGATTCGGAACTGTCAGAACTTGCAGCAAGCCTTGACAACCTGATCTTCGATTCCTGCAAGCGGAACTCCCAAACGCCGCTTTCCGCTGAGTACTTGTTTCTTCTAACAGTTGGAACACAACGCTTCTCTCTCCTAACATGCTAGTTTGGCCGCGAGCGATAAGGAGAAGCGGTTAGACGGAGGAGGATTACCAGCATGGAGTCCACTCTGCGAACACTGAACAGCGCTCCTGCTTTAGGGGCGCAGAAGCCTCGTCCCGAATCACAGGCTTTGATCGACGCCAGTGCGTCTGATCATCGCCACGCAAACTCACCGCAAATCCGAAGATGCGTGAACTGAGACGCCGAAATCGGCTCACAGAAACGATGGCATACAAATGAAGTTTGTTCAGCTCAAACGCATTTGGTGGTGCGCGTTAGTCTTCTATTCGCGTGCTTGCCTGGCTCTTCACAAATTCCCGGCATCCCGTCGACAGCGGCACCACAGGCGACACAGCCTGCAGTTCCTGCCGACACTCTTCACCGCCAGACGCCACGTGGGACGGTGTTTAACTTCTTGAAATACATTACCGTGCAGGAGATCGGACTGCGCTCGCTTATCGTGCGCGCCAGAGAAGGCACGCAAATGTCGTTCCCCAATGGCATGCTCGCTCAGATCGGCATCGAAAACGTGCCGCAGACAGAAATCTCTGCTGTGGACAACTCTCGTGCTCAGCTATGAAACCTCGCTCACGCAAGTACGGTGCGTGATAGGCCAAGTTCGCGAGATGCTCTACTCCCATTCCCGCATCGAAGAAACAAGCTGTCGATGCGAAAAGAGTCGCTGATGCCGAGACTATGGTTCGGGCTTGGCAAAGCAACAGCGAGAATCCATTTCCCGACATTTCTCCGCAGACTCTTGCAAAATTGCGGGGAACTATCCCGTATCCGCCGGAGCGTTCGACAGGAACCAAGGAACAAGCGGAGGCAAAGGCTCAGAAGGCGAGTTGATGCGGGAACCAGGTCTCAGAAAGAACGCCAAAGCAAGAACAGGGACGAACTCAGATAATTCTTAGAAGATTCGCCCGAGGCCAAAGAAGAATTTGTGATGGCCAGTGTCGCCATACGCTCCTCCCGCCAGGACCGGCCCGAAGATGGTGTTGATCACGATTCCCGCAACGCCGTCGTTGGGAAGCCGCGACGCGTTGGATAGTCCGTATGCTTTTCCGATTTCATAGGTTCCAATGAAGTCGATATCTTTTCCCATAAAGGTTGGAAGTTCCCCCAGCTTCCGGATGTAACCCGCCCGGAACAGAAAGTACCGATTGGTGAGGAATTCATTGGTGCCGTAAGCAGCCAAATCTCGAATTCCTCCGAGTGCAAACGGAGGGACGCCGGTGTGGCTGTAGCTGAAGGTTGTACCTCCTGCAGCCGTAAAGAATATAGAAGAGGGCTTACTGAGCCGCTTGAATACAGCCATCTGCAACTCGGAAAGTGGAAAGCCGGAAGTTGCTGCAGGATTTGCGTCAAACCAGGCAGTACGAAAATCTGCCAGCACGCCACTGCGCGGCACTGTCGGCCTATCCACTCCAATCAGCGAGTACCGAATGCTGCTGATGCCCTGGCGGCCGGTGACGGTGGGAAGAAGATTGGGATTTCCGATCTGGGGCGAGTATCTCTGGGTTGAACCCTCGTAGCTTAAGCGAATTTCGGAGCTGCGGTTGATTTGGTAGCCAAAATCCAGAGCGCCACCTGCCTGGCGGTGGCGATACTCGGCAAGTTGCGTATCCTTTGAATAGATGTCGAATAGTGATGAATCGGCAAATCCGCGCGGCGCCACGAACCAATGAGACGTTGCCGTCAAAGGATGATAATACTCTGATCGAATTCCATTCACGAAGCCAAGCCTGACATCGTTGCGCCATTCCGACCGAAAACCGCCGACATCAAAGAAGGTAATTCGCGCACCCATGGTAAAGCTAACGTTGTTGTACTCCGATCCATCGATCACAATCAGCGGCTGCACGAAGGGCGGACCATACTGTTTCTCGTCGGCCCGAATGAGGAGTCCCGGCTGGTCGTTTCTTTCCGTCATGCTGTAGGAAAGCCGTGAGTAGCGTCCGACTCCGGTGAGATTTGTGAGCTTGCGATCAATCGTATCGCTGTCGACCGGCTTGTTTACATCCGATATCAGAGCCTTCTCTATTTCGCGGGCAGCTTCCGGCTTTGTTCCGGTAACTTCAACGAACTGCGGAACCGGAGCAGTGCGCAGGCGACTCTGGCGTTCAGCCACGTAACGCTGCCAGGTTGCGTCGTCCACGCTTAGAGTGCTTAGTATCGTGGCCTTGGCTTGCGTGGCCTCGTATCCGAGCTTACTGATCTCCACGCTCTTTTCGTAATCGAGTGAGTCGTAAGCCGACAAATCCACGGTGATCAGGATGTCCGCCCTTTCCATCCCGCGCAGCTCCGTTGTTGCTACCACTACTGAGACGCTCCGGCCAAGCACGCCGACCGACGATAGAGATTCGGCAGGATCTAACTTTTTCACCTGCAAGTGAACAGCGACCACAATGTCTGCACCCATGGCTTTGGCGACGTCGGTGGGAAGATTATTGAGAATTCCGCCGTCGGCGAAGATGTGATCGTCAGTTCGAACCGGGCTGAATACTCCAGGGAGCGACATCGTGGAGCGCAGCGCAGTGGCCAGTGATCCCTTGCGAAAAACATATTCTTTCCCCGAGAGAAGATCGGAGGCGACACAGGCAAAGGGAATCGGGAGATCGTCGAAGCTCTTGACTCCCGAATAGGGAAGAGCGATGCGATCGAGGATAAGCCCGACCTGATGTCCTGCATTGAATCCTTCGGGAAAACGAACCCCGTGTTTCAACCCAAATTCCAGGCTGTTGGGATAGTCTCGCTTGTCCTCTTTCCTTCGATAGTCGAGATCGCGGAAGGGAGTCTCACCGCGCAGCACTTCTCCCCAAGGAACGTGATCCACCAGTTCGTGCATCTCTGCGGGCGACTTTCCGGTAGCGTACATGCCGCCAACCAGTCCGCCCATACTGGTTCCGGCAACGTAGCTGATGGGAATGTGATGTTCTTCCAGCCAGGAAATCACGCCCATATGGGCGAGCCCAAGCGCCGATCCGCCTTCAAGAACAAGCCCAATCTTAGGACGATTTCCCAGAGCCGCGCTGCCGGGCGCAGACAGATCCTGCGCCACGCAGACGCCCATCGCGGCAAAGAGTGTGAGCACTGGAAAGAGACGCCTCATGCTAGAACGTCCATCCCAAGGAATTGGTCAGGCCAAGTTCATTTCGCTTCGCCGTGCTTATTGGAGGACGAGAGTCGAAGTTGTCCCAGAATGAAAACTCAGTATGAAAGTTGTTGACCAGCTTCACTGAAAACGTTGCCTTCGCACCAATTCTCAGACGCCCGGTATCGGAGAGTCCGGGGAAGGAAAGTAACTGGGAAGTCAGTGAATACCGGGAGAAGCGAAATAATTGGTACTTAACCCCGAGTAACGCCTCCACGTTCTGTTGTGTGGGATGGCTGAGTGTCGACTCGAAAGTTTCGTTCGTATGAACAAGGCCAAAGATACCCTGAAACTGCGCCCGGTTGGTGCGAACCCAGTAACGGCTATAGCCGCCGCCGAGAGTAGTGCGAAGATTCAACTCCTGTTGGGAGCTATGCAGAAAGTCAGCCAGTCCTATCAAAGATGAATTTCGATTGAGAAAACGCTCTCCATAGGTCGTTCCCTCCCACAGATTTGTCTTGGAAGCGCCCGATTGACCGCTGAAAGAAGTAGTAAGCGACACCCCAGTGGACCACTTCGTGCTCAGATAAGCGGCGTTTGCGCTAGTGCTGACTTGGGTCTGATCGTTGCCGCTGGTGAAGTTGTAGCCCAGGTCGATTGCGCCCGTGAGTTGGTCCCAGAAGCTCGCTTCCTTCGATTTGATTTCAACGACACTCGCTGCGGGGGTGCTGACTTCATGGTCGTCACTGCGAATCTTGAAATCTGCGTCCGGGGAATCGTCGGCCGAGACCTTCTCGATGATCCCGGCGAGATGATCACCATTCTTGAGGACGACTTGATAGCCGGCAGCGCTCTGAATCGTCGCTACCTCGTTCCAATTGATTCCGAAGGCACTGGAAACATATTCAGGTTCGATATACAAAACTCCCTGCTCGAGCTTCTTTACCTCTCCGGTAATTCGATCTCCGTTCTTCATCACTACAATGTCGCGCCGCTTGGCATTCGCGGGAAGACAAGAGAGAAGCAGCAGCAGCAGCAGAGGAGGAAAGCGAATCGCGGCCCGGGGAGTGTATTGCGTCATTTGGGTGCTCCAGGTGTTCGGCGTAAGTGGTGAGGATAGAGATGTGCCATCGCTTCTTGATCTTCGTTTTCCGCAAAAGGCGCGAGTCTTCCTCAGCCATGATCTGCAAGGCCGTGTCTGCATTTTTCCGGGTTGGCGCGCCTGAGCGCGTGGCCGCCAAGTAGCTCAGCGGGAACTTGTAATCGATTCCTCAAGTTCCCAATTCAGATTTAGTGGCAAAAGCGCGGGGCAGATACTGGCAACTCTACCAGTGTTTAGAATTCTTGAGCGGTGAAGCGGTCAGCAGTCAGGTGAGGTGCACGGCACTCTTAAGCTGTGCAGCCGCGCGCATCCTCGTACAAGGGCAGCCTGCTGGATCCCTGCGGGCGCAATCCATGGACATATCCGCCATTACGGGAAAACCATTTTGGCTTGAGTGATGAGTCATGCTCGCCATTCGCATCATGTTGCCGTGCGCATGGTGTCGTTTCGGCAAAGCAACCTTATTGGCCAAGCAACTTTCAAGAACGATCGTACAGTCCTATGGGATCTTTTCGGAGGGAGGATGCACAACTACGTGAGAAGCCAGACTGCTGCTGACAAACTGCTTGCCCTCGAGAACCGCCGCAATCCCGGCTAATAGATCTCTTTCCGCATCGGACTTGACGACGTAGGCGCCACCGGACGCACGCAGAGCGTCCGTTGCGATTTCGGAAGAACGATTTTCGCTCAAGAAGACGATTTTAGATTCCGGAGAGAGTCTGCGAATGCGCCCAGCAGCCTCGATCCCATTCAGCTTTGGAAGACCAAGATCCAGGAGGATCAAGTCCGGTTGCAGCTCTTCGGCCTTCTGAACTGCCTCCAGGCCGTCCGATGCTTCAGCGACGAGGCGCAATTCCAAGTCTTTCTGAAGATTGGCAGAAACAAAACAACGCCAAGATTCGCAATCATCTACTACAAGAACCCGAATGGTTGATGCTGATGTTTCCAAACAACCCCCTAGACCAAGAAGACCCGGCGACCCGGCTTCTTGGAGGAGAGAGAAAGCGCTGCCCCCGCGGAGGAGCTTATAAATGCCGCGTGGAACATATGCCTTCCGTCATCCAGCAACAAGCGTCAAGATACGACAGCCCTCGAGGGAAAAGCGCGTTTAGCGAGCAGGTCGTGCAGCCAGCAGGAACGTCGCTGCCGCGTGTCCACGATGGCCTGTACGACTTCAGAACGACAGAACCAAACCTGGAATGTTCGCAGTCTCGTCGAAGCTTGCACCGACAGCAGTCTTTTGTGGTTGACATCCCCTTAAAGGACGGGCGACCTACCTTTTTTGCCAGTTCACAGACTTCGATTCATCCGATGTAGTTGCTGTCGCGGCGTTTGTTGGTGTCGCGGGTGTGGCTTGCGGCAACGGCAGGAGGTGCGTTCGTGTGTTGCGTTCACAATAGAAGGGCGTTGATTTCCGCGACCACAGTTATGGCGCTCCTGCCAGTTGCGGTCGCGCAGTCCGAACTGCAGACGCGTACGTTGGTCATAAACGGCCAGAGCGGAAAAGCTGTGATTTACCGAATCAATAACCAATCCTTCATTGACCTCGAGTCGCTTGCCCGCATCGGCAACGGTTCAGTGAGCTTTCGCGGAGAGCAGATCATTTTGACACTCCCTTCGTCTGCCGCCGCGACTGTTCCCGACAGCACGCCGCCTAATGAAGGAATGACGCGACCGTTCATGACTTCGGCTGTTCAAGACCTGGCTCTCATCAAGGATTGGCACACCAAGTTGGCTTACGCCATTCAAAGAGGCATACCTGGAGACGGTAGCCGGATTGTAGTTCTGCATGATCGCGCAGCCGAAGGGCTTCGGCTAGCTAGCGTAGACGCCTCAAGTCACTCAGACCGGCAGGCTCTGCAGTTGTTGACCAACAACTTCAATCAGGTCGATCAGTGGAAACGCAAACTCGTGGATGCGCGCAAGTCCATGAGCTCAGCAAATTACTCGCTCACTCCAGATGCTCTCGAGAAGGATTCGGAATATCAGAAAATCGTAAGCTGTAATCAATTTCTCGGGACGATGCTGACTGGAGGCCAATATCAGGACACCACTTCTTGCCATTGAGGAGTTCCGATTGCTCGTCAAACGCAGGGCTGCCTGTAGCCAAACGAGCTCCATCAAAGGCGATGTCAACAGCGGACATATCTTGCCCGCTTGGATGTTTGTCATTTGGCATCGAGTCATCTCCATTCTCCAGAGGGTCAGGGTAGACATACGCCTCAATTCCAATTTGGTAAGTCTCCTCTGAGGTGGCGCCGCGTCCGAGTTGTTATCTATTCAGGTTGTTGTATCACCATGTAGTAACACTCCTTTAACGGGAAAACCAAGTGAGTGATTAACTTTTCTTTGCGGTTGATTTAGGAAAAAGAAATGCAATCTGCATCCTCAGGCTCCATGAAGAACCGCCCACCGGGTGGACAGCATTTCCATACAACTGGGCCGCGACATTAACGGGCTGGAACCCGAGCCGGAATACTCGACCCACGCCACCCCCAACAGGCACGGTCCATACATTGCCACCGGCAGCCTCCCAGTTCGCCGTGACGATCGGTGCCCACGAGAGGTACCAACCCTTTTTCAGGTTACGGTTGATGAAGTACTGGAGGGTCATCTGATTGACTGAGGCGCGATCTGAAGGACCAGCCACTGACCACGCGTTATTCACCAGCGCTCCGATGGTCCAAGTACCCGGTTGCACCAGAGCAACAACCGAAGGTCCCATACTGAGCTTTCCTTGCCCCAACACCTTACTGGTCGCTGTGGGCAAAACGAATACCGGACCTGCGCCCCAGATCACCTTGTGTGGCTTGGAGGGCGAGAAGAAGAAAGTTGGAGTCATGTCCCCAAAGCCGAACACGCCTACGTTGCTCTGCACGTTTTGAGCTGCAAAGTACGCAGGCGTGCTTGCCTCGATGCCAAACCCTTCCAAGTTCGTCGTACCCGGGACAGGTTGTCAGATGATAGGGGCGATCCAACGGATTATCAGGTTCCAGCCCTGAGTCGCCTCCATTGGAATAACCGGCTGGATATTCAGTACATTCTGTGTGCGATCAAACGGACCAATACCGAAGTTGCTATTGTTCTGAATCGGAACGCTGATGAGACTAGCTACTGGGTTTTGAGTTGCCTTCTGCAAGTCTGCCGTTTCGCCGGCAGCCGCTTGTTTTTGCGCCCAGCAAGGACTGCCCCCCAACGAAGAACAAACCACCGCAGCAATTGTTCCGACTATTCTTAGTCGGATTCTCATTTACTTGGTTGCCTCTTCGCCAAATGTCGACCGCGAGCTTTATGGCACTCAGGGCTCACCATAAGTGCTTGGATAGCTTGGCGAGAACTGTAACTTGTAACAGCGTATAGCTCTTGTTTTGGGAAGTTCCTGTCGGTGCTCCAGCCCATGGTTGGTCAGCAAAAACAAAGCATTGGATTTCTCAGCTTCAACAACTCCGGCCAAAGTACTGGCACTTTTACTGTCCGGCACTTTTGACAGTATCGTCGCCAAAATCGATGAATAGACTCACAGGTGACGCGCGACTCAAGTGCAGTTCCCCGCTTCCATTACCTTTTCGCCGTTGGCACTACACGATGAGCGCAGTAACACCAATTACCAGGGAGAACTACAGACGGAGATTGCCGTCTGAATCCAAGATTAAAAATGAAGAGAGAGAGAGAATTATGCAGCGAAAAACGATTGTGGTGAGTCTGATGGCAGTGCTCGTTGTGGCGTCAATATCTGCTTTTGGCGCGGATGGCGACAAAGCCAGAGTAAAAGGAATGATCACTTCGCGCACCGGAGAAACGTTGCTGGTGAAGTCTGCGGACGGAAACGTAACCGTAGTCCTCACCGATTACACGAAAACCAAAGACGACAAGGGACTCTTTGGCCTGGACAAGCAGCACATGTCCAATGTCGTGCTTATACCCGGACTCAAGGTGGACGTCGACGGAACGTCGGACGACCAGGGTCGGGTTGTAGCGAAAACCATCACCGTCGATGGTGACGACCTGGAAACATCAGAGATGATCCAATCCGGGTTGACCCCCACCGCAGAGCAAGTCGCTACCAACGTGCAGCATATCGCTGCCAACCGGCAGAATATCTCCGCCAACAAGGTACAGCTCGCGGCGCAGAAGGAGAGCATCGACACCAACCAACAGAATATCTCGGCCAACAAACAGCAAATTGAAAGTAACATCAAGGACATCAAGGAGAACACGAATCGCTTTACCGCCTTAAGCGAATACGACGTGAAGGGCGAAACAACCGTGAAATTCAAAGTCAGTAGCTCCAGGATCTCGCCGCAGGACCAGGAGGCACTCAAGAATCTGGCGCAAACCGCCACTGGCCTCACTGGCTACATCGTCGAGGTAATGGGGTATGCCGATGCGACCGGCACCGCTGAGATGAACACGAAACTGAGCGAAGACCGCGCTAAAGCAGTGGTCACTTTTCTGATGCAGCAGGGTAACGTGCCCGTGCGGCATATCGTGGCTCCGGGTGCAATGGGCGAATACGGGTCAGCAGCCCCGAACGAGACTAAGGCCGGCCGGGCCGAGAACCGTCGGGTGGAGGTTAAAGTCCTGGTCAACAAGGGCATCGCCGGTAGCTAGGGATGCTCTGAGCAGCTGGCGGCTTCGCGAAGGGTGAAATGGCCAAGATGGACCATGCCCGAATTGGAGCTACCACGGAGCAGGTGGTGTGGTCGGGGTCGCAGTTGATGTTGTTGTTGCCTTTAGCTGCGGCCTCGTGCCGTTTGTCTTGGCTGAGGCTTACTAAGGGAAAACGTTAATGCCTCGACAGATTGATCGTCGCGCTTGTCCATTACATACAAAGCCTGAGCGCGGGCTGCCAAATAGAATGAGCGGGACCTTGTAATCGATTCACAAATCCTAACAAGGATTATTGCAGGGACTTTTTGCTGCGACCGTCTCATGTTGTCGAATTTCGCCCAAAATCCGCGAATTTCACGCCGAGGCAGGGACTTAACAGGGACCTCCGTCGATTTCCGCCAAACCTCAACATTCTTCTCGATTTAGTGCTCTTCCTCCGCGATACCGCAAAAAAGATCAGGGATCTTGCAGGGATTTTTCGTTCCATAATGGAACTTGCGTCCAGAACGGACTTGCCCTCGCCCAAAAAATAAATCTAAGAACATGAATCGTAGATTCCGGCGCTCGTCTCCTTTCGCGACTCACTCTGCGATGTCATGGTTCTTGCCTTTCATCCACTTAGCCCCCCTCAGGCTCGCGCACAGAGTCGTGATTTGACGCGATCGCGGCGTTGCATACCGCCGGTCGTGCGCCGGCAAGTGATTGATTGCTCGTCAAGATTTCCTCAGGTTAGAACCACGGACCGCGTTTGACTCTGCTTTCTGCCCGTGATAGCAAGAAAAATAGATAGTGAAGATACGGCGAAAGTCAGGAGGCGCGAAGGCAACAAATGGCAAACAAGAGTGGAGTCGGATACCGCAGGCCACCGAAGCACACGCAGTTCAAAAAAGGACAATCGGGAAACCCGAGCGGACGCCCCAAGGGCACCGTGAATCTGGCGACGGCCCTGTACAACACGCTCAGGGAGCCGGTGGAGATGGTCGAGGATGGAATCACGAAGACGATGACCAAAATGGAAGCCGCGGTTAAACGGCTGGTGGAGGAGGCGATCAACGGCGACATGCACGCCTTTCGCGTGCTCTCGGTCTTGAGCCAGGCCATGCAAGAGGCCGAGGGCAGCGCAACCAGCACCGAACTCGAGGGCGCCGATAAGAAAATCCTCAAAACGCTTTTCCGCCGCTTCGCGCCCGCGGGGGCGGCGCAAAGCTGATTTCACCATGCAAGCACGGAGGATCGGGTGGAGCAGGCCGGTTTCGGCCTGCTCCACAATCCGGAATGACCGGCTTAAGCCGCTGACGTCATGTGCAAACGCAGCAAGTACCTCAGGGGCTAAAGCCCGATTTCTGGAGCGACTGTTTAGTCGCAGGCGTGGAACCGCCTGCTCCACCCTCCATGAAGTAACCATGCCATTCCGGGAACCCCAATGAACATCGCTTCCGAGCAAAAAGGGAGGGGATAAAAAGGGGATGGCCTGAACTTCATAATTTCTTAAAATCGCTCGGTTCAGCTGTCCCCTTTTGGTCCCTGGGAGCCCCCGCATTCATGCGAGGGAGCTGATGTTTAGGGTGGGGAGCCCCGGATTTAAGTTTTCACTGGGAGCCTCCGCACTAGATTTTCAGGTGGGAGCCCCCGCATTCATGCAGGGAACAACGCTTCAGCGTTGCAAAGAGGCGATCGCATAATAAGTTTTGGGCTTTAGCCCCCGGGGACTTCCCGATCTGACACCCCGCGGCTAAAGCCGGAGAAAAAGAAGAATGCGCGCGTTTGCGAGGCTTGAAAGCCTCTCCCACGCATGAATGCGCGGGCTCCCACCCAGAAGCCAAGCACGTGGCTCCGTCGTGAAAGGAGAATTCTCATTTCGGGCAAAGCGAGAACTGAGCTACAACCGACCATGCTCTGCAGTGTACGTCATAATTTGGAGCATCCACCGTCCCGTGCTTTAGCCAAATCGGAACTCAATTACGGAGTCTCACGCATCATCGCAGCCCACCCTTCCGAACGGCGCAGAGAGATAGGGCACCCTGCTTCTAGGTCGTTAAGGGAAAGCAGAAACAAGGGCAGGGCACCCGGCTATCCGCGTTGGTGCTTATGTGCACGAGATGTGGCATGATTTCCCGGGAGGGTATTTCGTGAACAAAAGACTCGGTTTTGCGTTTGCTGTATTGATGGTGGTTCCTGGTGTTCTACTCGGTCAGGAGAAGTCTCAATCGCAATCCACTCCGCCGGCGAACCCGATTACCGCGAGCGAGAAAGGTCTCTACTCGTTTGTGAGCAACGCCGTCATCGGTGCGGCGCAGAAAATGCCGGAAGAAAACTACTCCTTCAAACCGACACCGGAGGTTCGAAGTTTCGGCCAGCTCGTTGGCCACGTGGCCGACGCTAACTACATGTTCTGTGCGCTAAGCTCGGGCGAACCCAACCCAGCAAAGGGAATCGAAAAAACGAAGACCTCGAAGGCCGATCTTGTTGCGGCAGTTAAGGATGCGGTTGCGTACTGCAACAAGGCATTCGACAGTATGACCGACGCAAAAGGCAGCCGGATGGTGAAATTCATGAACTTCGACGTAGCGAAGCTCACCATGTTCTCGCTCAATACGGCGCACAGCGATGAGCACTACGGGAACATGGTCACTTATCTGCGGATCAAGGGAATTGTGCCGCCGACTAGTGAAAACCCACCCGGACAAGCGCCAAAGTAAGACGCTCACAGAAAATGTCCGTCCGAAACCTCGGGAGAGGCGGAACGCATTCTTGTCCGAGTTGGTTGGGAAACGTTCCGTCTTGCCCCTGAGTTTCCGGATTCGGGAAAACGTCCCGTCTGTTCCCCGCGTTTTGTTTCCCGCGTTTCAGACAACACCGGCGGGGATGGGCCATCCGGCCACCCACAGCGTGGTATCACTTACAAACTCAAAACTCTGACAGAAAATAGGGGTGCCACCCGCCCCTCGTCGATTCGGTCGCGACAGGTTGAGGGTTTATTTTTCCAGGTAGTCACTTTGCCATTTACCGATGCCAGTTAGCTGAACGACGACGCTGCCTTCCTTCGCTTCGATAAAATGAGGGACGCCGGCCGGAATGAGCACGAAACTGCCCGCTGCATACCCCTTCAGCTTCGCCGAATCGAATTTTGTTCCTTCTCCCACATACCAGGTGCCTTCGATCACCGTGGCCAGTTCGTCTCGCGGGTGCGTATGCGCGAGGGCACGCACACCGGCGGGTATTTTCACTCGATCGATCCAGGTGCCGCCCTGGCTGGAGTCGCCGAACAGGTGCGCTCGCTGTCTGCCGTCGTTGTAGTACGGCGGCGTAAACCACCGTACTTCGTTCGCGGTTAGCGCGACAATCTCTTTCTTGTTCCCTTCGGCCAAGCTTGTTTCCCATGCGACTGCCGCAACGATTGTGGCTACGGCAGCGGCTGCAGTAAGGATCCTCTTCATCTTCTTCTCCTGTCCCAAACTGTTTTGTTTTGCGGACTGGTTTCTCGGCGCTGCAGTAGTGGTGCAATTTGAAAACTGCACCACTACCCCAATCGCGCGTTAATTCTCGGGGCCGGCGTTTTCGACACTCAGGCTGTCGCCTTCCGGATGATCATGACGTACCTGTCCCCGACGTTCCCCGTGGTTCGGTTGAGCCACATTCTCGAAGACATACTGTGCGATAGCTGTTCCCATGCTCCTGCCATCTACGCAGGCCGAGCGGAAGTGAAAGCCAGCGTAAATTCGAGCCAGTGTGATCTCGTCGAGCGCAGAAGAGAAACTGTTGTAAGTTCTGAAAACGCCCGGCAGGCTCACGGATTCGAGGGAAAAAGTTGTGTCGTCACCGAAGTAGGCGGCCAGCACGCCCGCTGAAGCCGAACTGAAAATTGCGTGCGCGGAAACGTATTCGGGATGCCGGGGGGTAACCAACAGAGGCTTCCAGTTAGGATCTGCCAGCGTGTCCGGGTTCAGGCTGTCCGCGAGGCGAATGGCAGTGACCGGCCGCCATGACATAAACTGGAGTTTCGAGTCCCATCCGGCGATGCTCGCATCCCCCATCGCAAGATTCATCAACGCGAATAGCCGCGCGTTTTCTGAGAGTGTGGTGTGACGGGCAATGGCCAGCGATGAGGCCACGCGATTCCAGGAGATGGCGCTGTTTCCGGCCCAATAATTGGCGATGAGCGTCTGTTCCGCCGTTCTAGTTGAGCTGGTGGTGCTTCCCAGAGCCTTGGTTTCGTTAAAATCGGCCGCATATTGTGCGCTGTTCAAGGCCGGAGGCCCGGCCGGACGGAACTGTGACGGGGACGCGATCACGTAGGGCATCATGGTTGCTACCTGCGGCGTAGCCATGGACTGGAAGGCGGGCGGGGTGGGCCGCCATTGTCCGGGCGCCAGTCCACCGGTGACCGGAGGCAGCACTGTGTTGAATCCGTCGTTGCTGCGCCAGGCTTGAACGTCATTGGCTACCTGCTGCCCCCAGGCAAGCCCGCGATCAATCGACTGGCTGTCTCCAGGATCTTCATCAGCCGACAACGAAGCCGCCGAGGATGACAACTCCCCGTCAAGCGTGGATTGTTGCGAAGGGAAAAGAGCTAACAGAGTGTTGTAAGCGGCTGCGATCGCCGCCGCGCGCCGCGAAGCTCCGCGTGGCGCCGTGGCGTCCACATGGTAGGGCGTGTGCCGCCGCTCAATGCCATTGACAGCATCGAAGATGGCGACGTGCATCAGCACATAAACGCGTGCCGCGGCCGCCCCGCTTCCGATCACCGTTGGGCTGGCAAGGATCGCCTTTTCCGCGTTTAGATTCCACTCCGTAACCGCATCCTGCGCGGAGGAGGCTGCATTCAGCATCAGAGAAAGCGCGAATAGCCAAAGGACACGCGATATCCAGGTTTGGGAAGCCGGCTTTCTGATCTCGCAATTGATTTTCATAAAGTCCTCCATGTCCGGCACGACTTGGCTGGCAATTGTTGTTGCCGTGTCGTCTCCGGGAACTCGCCGAGCTAATGGCGAGTATTGGTTGCGACTTTGCGTGTAGGGGCCGCGCCTGTCCATAGTGCGCAGATTGAACGTTTCTTACCCATCAAGTCCTTTTGCCGCATATGCTTGCAGTCAGGGATTACTTGCGCTTTCATTCCTTAATTGCGATAAACTCCCCCGCATAAAGAGAAAAGGGATTCAACGTGCATTCACCGGCAGCAGCGCGCGTCTTGCGCTTTGGCGCTTTCGAGGCGGACTTGCAGGCCCGCGAGCTGCGCAAGCAGGGCATGCACATCAAGCTCCAGGATCAGCCGTTTCAGGTGCTCGTAGTTCTTCTCGAGCATGCTGGTGAGGTTGTGACCCGCGAGCAACTTCGGCAACAGCTTTGGCCGAGCGATACTTTTGTGGACGTAGACAACAGTGTCAACGCAGCCATCAATCGCCTGCGCGAAGGCCTGGGTGACTCTGCGGAGAGTCCGCGCTATGTGGAAACTCTACCCCGTCGCGGATACCGGTTTGTGGCTCTGGTCACAGCAGTTT
>QIBC01000054.1 GCA_003225215.1 Acidobacteriota bacterium | reverse complement strand
CACGACTCGCCCCAGCAGCCGTAACATCGGCGTCTGTCGGGCCGCCGCTGAAAGTTGATGCCCTGACACGAACCCAAACGCCACGATGGTTGTCAGTGAACTCCAAGAAGTTCTTCGTAGATTCGAAGGGTGTCTGAGTCGAAGCAGCAGAAGATCACTTGTTTAACCGTGTGATTTTCCCTGAGAACCGCCCGCACTTCTGCAACCGCAATCCTGGCAGCGCGTTTGCGAGGAAATCCGTAGATGCCCGTACTTATCGCAGGGAAAGCAACGCTTACGACGCGGAGATCATTCGCGACCTGCAGCGAACGTCGATAGCAGGAAGCTAATAACCGATCTTCCTCCCGGTCGCCGACCGAGAGCGCTGTGTTCGCCCGGCCCTGCCAAACCGGCCCAACCGTGTGAATCACATATTTTGCGCGCAAATGATGACCGCGAGTGGCTTTGGCTTCGCCCGTCGCGCAGCCGCCTAGTGCACGGCACTCGGCCAGCAACTCCGGGCCGGCAGCGCGGTGAATCGCTCCATCAACTCCTCCACCGCCGAGCAGGGAGGCGTTGGCGGCGTTCACGATGGCATCGACTGCCAGCTTCGTGATGTCTGCCTGCATTGCCTGCAACAACGGTTTCATCTCGCAGTCCTCCCGGGCATGTGCCAGTAAAATGGCTCGGCGCAGATTTGAAGCGGACACTCAATTGCAGACTCGGAGCCTTTAATGACCTTTACTTTTCGAATTTTTGTTTGTCTTTGTCTCGCGTGTTTGTGTCAAGGGCAAGCCCTCAAGGAATCGACTAAGGTTCCTCCTCCGCAGGAGGGCGATTACATAGCCCACAACTTTCACTTCCACTCCGGCGAATCGATGCCCGAGCTGCGCCTGCATTATCTAACGTTCGGCAAGCCGGTTCGTAATGCAAATGGCCGCGTTACCAATGCAGTGCTCCTGCTCCACGGTACCGGAGGTTCTGGGCGGCAGTTTCTTCAGCCACAATTCGCGGATGTCCTGTTCGGTCCGGGGCAGTTGCTTGATATCAACCGCTACTTCATTGTTCTTGACGACGGGATAGGTCACGGCAAATCGAGTAAACCGAGTGACGGATTGCATGCTCGATTTCCGCGATATGACTACGACGACATGGTCGCGGCCCAACACGAGATGCTCGAGAAAGGGCTTGGCATTGATCATCTCCGCCTGATACTCGGCACTTCGATGGGATGTATGCACTCATGGGTGTGGGGTGAAACCTATCCCGATTACATGGACGCGCTGATGCCTCTCGCATGCCTGCCTGTCCAGATCGCCGGACGCAATCGCATGTGGCGCAAGATGGTGATGGACGGAATCCGGAATGACCCAGATTGGAAGGACGGGGATTACACCTCTGAACCGCGGGCGGGACTCGAGATTGCAACGGATTTTTTGCTGATTGCGGGAAGCACGCCACTGCCAATGCAGATCAGCTACCCAACCAGAGATGCAGCAGACAAGGATCTGGAGGACTATCGCAAGCGAGTAACCCACACTCTTGACGCGAATGATTTGCTGTATGCGGTGAATGCCTCGCGCGACTACGATCCATCGGCACAGCTCGAAAGGATCACGGCGCCAGTCATGTACATCAATTCGGCTGACGATTTCATTAATCCACCGGAATTGGGAATTGCGCAACGTGAAATCAAGCGCGTAAAACGAGGACGATTCCTTCTGATTCCGAGCTCCGCTGCAACTCACGGGCATGGCACGCACACTTGGGCTGTTTTCTGGCAGCAATATCTCAAGCAGTTATTGCAGGAATCCGAGCACTGAACCGAAGCGCACTCTATGAGCTGAAAAATTCTATAACTGAATGATGAACCGCTCGCGTCCGCCGGTACTCGCCCATGTGGAATATCAAAAGCATTCTGCAAAGCTCCGAGAACTCGAGCTCCAACAGAAGTTCGAGTACATCTACAACGAGAACGTGTGGGGAAGTCCGGAATCGGTCTCAGGACTCGGCTCCACGCTGGCGGTTACTGCTCCAATTCGCCATCAGCTTGCGGAACTCTGCAGCCGCTTCCAGGTACGAAGGCTCACAGACGCGCCCTGTGGAGATTTTCTTTGGATATCCGCTGCTGCGCTGCCGATCGATTCCTATTTGGGAATCGACATCGTCGAGTCTCTGATTGCAAAGAACCAAAGGCTCCACGGTCAGGAAGGCGTTAATTTCCAGTCAGGAGATTTGACGATCGTCGACCTACCTGAGTGCGATCTGATTCTGTGCCGGGACTGTCTGGTACACCTGAGTTTCGAGAACATCCGTCGAGTGCTGTCAAATTTTATTCGCAGCGGATCCAAATATCTTCTGACGACTACGTTTCCGGAAAACGACGTCAATTTCGACATCGAGAATGGCGACTGGCGCATGCTTAATTTACAGACACAACCATTTGTGCTTCCCGATCCAATAGTCCTGATCAACGAACAATGCGAGGAGGTTGACGGGGCATATAAAGACAAATCCTTGGGACTTTGGGGCCTGCAACAGTTAAAGGATCTTAAGTTCCTCACGGACCAGATGGTCACGAATAAAAGGCCACGAATAAAAGGCCACGAATAAAAGGCCACGAATAAAAGGCCACGAATAAACTGTCATCCTGAAGCCCGATGTTGGCCGAAGGATCTCCCGCGATGCCTCAAACGTGATAGTCGCATCCCGGGTCTTCGGCCCGGTGACCTTCGTATGAGAGCCAGGACATAGCAAGAACGTCTCGATCATTCCGGGAGATCCTTCGGCCAACATCGGGCCTCAGGATGACAGTCTCGAAGTTCCTTAACCGTTTTGCAACTTCTCAGTAGTCCCACGTAATACTAATCATCGTCACTCAAACGCCGCTCTGGCCAACTTTCCTTCGGAAATGGCGCGCGCCAATTTGGAAATGTCGTCTGCCAATACCCTGTCGCGGTCCACTGCCGGACTGATACCCCGTATTGTTGAGTGAACTCTTTGTAATCTTGGACTGGTCTTCAGCGGGGCAAGAAACTCGATGGCCTGGGCGACAGCCGCAGCTTCAATGGCAAGCACATGCATGGTATTAGCGACCACGCGTTCGAGCTTCAGAGCGGCCGCCATGCCCATGGAGACATAATCTTCCTTGTTGCCGCTCGTAGTAATCGAGTCCACGGATGCAGGATGCGCCAAGACCTTGTTTTCGCTGGCCAATGCCGCGGCTGTCACCTGCGGCATCATGAATCCGGAGTTGAGTCCGGCGCCGGAGGCCAGAAACGGAGGCAGTCCTTCGTTGAGCGCCGGATTCACCATGCGTTCAATCCGGCGCTCAGAAATCCCGGCCAAAGCAGAAAGCGCAATCGCCAGATAGTCGAGCGCGAAGGCGATGGGTTCGCCGTGAAAGTTCCCGCCGGAAAGCACTTCTCCCAAATCGGTGCGGTCGTTTGCGCTGCCTCGCGCCCGACGGTCGTCGATCGCGGGAACTTTGGAAGGACGCATTGGCTCACGTTGCGATCGTGGAGAAGGGAAGACCAGCGGGTTGTCGACCGCCGAGTTCATTTCAATGTCAAAGACCTGCCGGGAGAAGGCAAGCGTATCCCGAACCGCTCCATGAACCTGGGGAATGCATCGCAGTGAGTAAGCGTCCTGGACCCGATTGCAGTCGATATGTGACTGGCGAATTTCACTGCCTTCGAGCAGCCGGCGTACGTTGGTTGCGCTGTGCAGCTGTCCCGAATGGGGACGAGCGCGATGAATGCGTTCATCCATCGCTACCGTAGTGCCTCGAAGTGCGTCGAGTGTGAGCGCTCCCAAGATGTCAGCGGTCTCGACTAGCGTCTGTGCGGCCAGGAGGGACAAAGTTCCAATGGCAAGCATTGCCTGCGTGCCATTAATCAGTGAGATGGCTTCTTTGGCTTCCAAAACGACGGGCTTTACTTGCGCAGCGGCCATTGCTTCCTTGCCCGCCAGCCGTCGTCCTTGGAAAATCGCTTCTCCCTCGCCAACAATCACGAGCGCCAGATGTGCCAAAGGTGCGAGATCTCCACTCGCCCCTACGCTCCCTTGAGAAGGAATTACCGGATGCACGCCGCGACTCAGCATTTCACACAGTGTGTCGATGATTAGCGGACGCACTCCAGAGAATCCTTTAGCCAGGGAATTAGCCCGCAATAGGATCATCGCGCGCGTAACAAGTTCCGATAGCGGGCTACCCACGCCAACCGCGTGCGAACGTAATAGATTGAGTTGAAGTTCGCGGATCTGCTCGGGCGCGATGCGGACGTCGCTGAGTTTGCCGACTCCTGTTGTCACTGCATAGGCAACGCGGTTCTCGCGCACCAACTGCTCGATGACTTCACGGGAGGCTGAAACTTTTTCTCGCGCATCGGGTGCGAGCAATACCGGACGTCGTTCAAATACCACCTCGCGAAGGTCTTCAAGCGCGAGTTGATCTCCATCGATATGCAGAACTTTCAAGTAGCTCCTAAGCTGACGGCTGGTTGCTGAATACGAAAAATCCTGCGGATCCCCGGTTCGTGTCAGAGCATCGACTTTCCGTCGTGCCGAATTGAGGGTCCCCGGTGGAAGCCCCCGCATGATGCGGGGCAGGGCTTTTAGGCCCTGCAAATAAGCACGAACAACATTCGCGCTTTAGCGGCTGGCTCGCGAAACTGCCCAGGGCTAAAGCCGATTAAAAAGGCAGGCTTTTGTCGGACCGGACTAGAAGTCCGATCCTCCCCTGCTTGAAGCAGGGGGCTTCCACCTGAACACCAAAACCGACACGTGAGAAGAACGGGAAATCCCTTATTTTTCCGCAGCTTGTAAAGCGCCTGGTTGCTCATGATTACTATGTTCGCGGCCAGCATCCTTTTCACGCCACACCGGGATATCTTCCCCCGTCAACCAAAATGGTTTGCCCTGTCACGTACGACGCGCGCTCAGACGCGAGCCATACGATTGCGTCCGCGACTTCCTCTGGCCGCGCTAATCGCGCGAGTGGAATCTCTTGCGACCACCTCTTGCGGATCTCCTCGATGCTGACATTCGCGGCGAGGGCCCGGGTTCCCGCCAGCTCGTTCAGCCGTTCGGTCGCGGTGTATCCGGGAGCGACATTGTTGAAGGTAATGTTGTCCTTGCCAAACTCGAGCGACAAACTCTTCAGCAATCCAACTACAGCCGGGCGTATGGCGTTGGACATGATCAAATCGGGAATCGATCCTTTTACCGATGTCGAGGTTATTGCGATGAAACGGCCACCGCCATTCCTCTGCATATGGGGAATCACACACTTGGCCAAGTTGACTACGCTCAGAAACATCAGATCGACGTTCTTTTTCCATTCGTCCAGTTCGATGGATAGAAAGTTCTTGGCTGGAGGTCCGCCGGAATTTGCGAGGCACACGTCGATGTGCCCGAACCGCTCGACCACATGGCGAACGAAAGCCTGCATGGCGGAAAGATCGGAAACATCCACGCGCTCGGTCAACACGTCGACGTTGTAACGAGTCCCTAGCTCCTCAGCTGCTTTACCCAATTTCGCCTCACTGCGGGCACACATCGCCAGGCGAGCGCCCTCGGCAGCGAACTTCTCCGCAGCCGCGCGAGCTATGCCTTCACTCGATGCAACCAACAGCGCAATTTTGTTCTTAAGTCCTGTTTCCATGTGGCCAGATTATCGGGTGGAAGACGGAGCTTCCATTACATACATTCGATTTGGAGTGCCGGCCTTTACGCCATTCTTTTCCAAGGCAGCCTTGATTCGTCTGCGCAGTTCACGCCGCACCGCATGCTGCCTGCCGGGACGCGATTTCACAACCACCAGGTAGTCGACTTCCGACCCACTCACTCGCTCGATCCCAGGTACCTCAGGTTCTCCCACAATGTCCCTTCCGAACTCCGGATCTTCCTTCAGATCGGCAACCACTTCTCTCAGCAGCTGAATTACGCGATCGGAGCTCTCGCTATAGTCCACAGAGACATGCAGCGCAACCTGGGCCCAGTCGCGAGTCATATTCGAAACAATTTTGATCTCGCTGTTAGGAATGGAATGCACCGCTCCGGTGTCGTCGCGCAGCACAGTCATGCGCAGCGACATCTGCTCGACCGTCCCCTGTACGCCGGCAATCTTCACGACGTCGCCGAGGTCATATATGTTGTCGATGATGATGAAGAAGCCGTTGATTACGTCCTTCACCAGAGTCTGCGCGCCGAAACCGATCGCCAATCCCACAATGCCCGCGCTGGCCAAAAATGGTTTTACATCCACACTGAAGATCGGAAGGATCTGCAGCAAGGCGAAGAAGTAAATGACAACCGTGCCGACGCTCTGAACGATCGATGCCAGCGTGCGTAACTGAGTCGCGCGGATACCGCTGGGCAATGCCTCGCGGCGGCTGAACTCCTGCAACTTCCGCGTGAACAATCCGAGCAGGCGCGTGAGAATAGCCGCGACAATGACGATTACCAGAATGCGCGGCAACCCATGCCGCAGCCAGTAAGCGAGATCCTCGTGCCAATCCGAAAATACGCGCTTCCAGATGGGTTCCGAGAGGATGTTTGTGGTGAGAAGTGGCATGAATCGCGTCGCGCGAAGCTGGATTATAGCAAGCGACCGAATCAACACCCGGGGGCTAACACGAAGGTCACAAAGGTAAACAAGAGAGGTGACGAACACTGAAGCGCGCTCAAACTGACACTAACTCCTTCGCTCTCTTCTCAAATATCGTGACCTCTTGTTTCACCTTTGTGACCTTCGTCTTAACTCCGGGGCTGCACAGCCCTGAGGAATACCGCGTATCGGGCTGGTTATAATCGCCGTATTCTGCAATCTACTTGAGGTGCGTGTGCGCAATCCTTTTCTGGTCTTCATCGTTTCTCTTTTTCTTACTTTGAGTTGTTTTGCCGTGCAATCCGATAGCAGCACGCAGCTTCCGTCACAAGATCCGCAATTCGGCCGTGAGCGCCAAAAGGATCCTACAGAAGAAAAGATGGAACGGGACCGTGAGAAGGCCCTCAACAAGCAGAGGCAGACATCATTACAAAAGGATACCGATCGCTTGCTTCAACTCGCCACGGAACTCAAGGAATACGTGGACAAGACCAACGAGCACACACTCTCGCTCGATGTGATCAAGAAAGCTGAAGAAATCGAGAAGTTAGCGAGATCGGTAAAGGGGAAGATGAAGGGAAACTGAGGCCTTCGCGGTTCAAGAACTTTTTCGCGATAACAGTGAATTTAACAGTGAATTTCTGCAAAATAACCGGGAAGTTATCAAATTTCGCCGAATCTGCAGGAATGTCGGTTTTGAGAACAGTGAATAACAGTGAATTAGCAGTGAATTTCTGTCGTACATGGCCCTCACTGTGTAACGACTCTTTCTGTACGCTGACAAGGCAGGTCTCCGGTCATATTCCTGGCAAGATTTCTGTTCAGACTGCACTCTCCCACCGCGCGATTCTCCTGTGACCTTTCGTTAGGTTTTGGGGACTAACGGTGCTCGGCATCTCTGCAACTCTGCTTACGAACTTTGGATGCCTTCGTCCAACGGCGGAGGCTTACCACACATGCAAAAGCGAATGCTGCTCGCAATTCTTGCGATCGGCGCGACGATACTTGGCGCGACCGAGTCGTATGCTCAAAGCATTTTGAATCTTCCCCGCGCCAGCCAGCATGCCCTGGTCACGCAACGCGTGGGCATCACGGATATCTCGATCAACTACAGCCGTCCTCTCGTCAACAAACGTCAGATCTGGGGGAAGCTCGTTCCATATGGGCAGGTTTGGCGGGCCGGCGCGAATGAGAACACCACCATCGAATTTACCGATCCGGTCACGGTCGAAGGTAAGCAGCTCCCAAAAGGGACTTACGGTCTGCACATGATTCCAGGCGAGAACGAATGGACAGTGATCTTCTCGAAAGTCGCCTCGGCCTGGGGAAGCTTCTCATATAAAGAAGACGAAGATGCGCTGCGTGTCTCGGTCAAGCCGCAGTCCAGCGAGTTTCGTGAGGCGCTCGTTTACGACTTTGACGATGTGGCTCCGGATTCGACGCTGGTCACGATGCGCTGGGAGAAAGTCGCTGTGCCATTTCGGATCGGTGTGCCGGTCGGCGATGTCGTGCAAGCCGATGTCAAGAACCAGCTCCGCGGAGGGGCGCAGTATATTTGGGAGCCTTGGGACGAGGCTGCCAATTATTTCCTCGCCAGCAAAACGAACCTCCCGCAGGCTCTCGATTACGCGAATCATTCCATACAGGTGGAATCGCGATTTGAAAATCTGATTACGAAGTCGCAAGTGCTGGAAGCGATGGGCAAGAAGGACGAATCGGCCTCAGCCCGCGCTCAGGCCCTCGACTTGGCAAATGCGATCCAGGTCCATTCCTATGCGCGCCAGCTGCAGACCCAGGGACAGCAGGACCAGGCGCTCGCACTGTTTCGCACAAACCTGAAAAAATATCCGAAAGGCTGGGTCGCACGCAACGAGACTGCTCGCCTATCAGTTGCCCAGGGAGACTACGACAATGCCGTCAAGGAGATGAAGTTTGCAGTTAACGAGGCTCCCGATATCTATAAGCCAGCCTTGAACGGCCTGGTAAAGCGTTTGGAAGCGAAGGACGACATCAATAAGTAGCGCGAAGTCGTAAGCGGATTCGGAGACTTATTGAAGGGAGACGGCTCCGCTGCGCTGAATAGTCTGCGGAAGAAGTGCCGTGGATACTCCAGGTTCGTGTCAGGGCATCGTTGCGTTATGCTGACGCATGCCTTGTGGGCGTCCAGCCCGGGATCGTGAATTAGTTCAAATCGTCGACGCTGCCCTGAATGATGCAGCGCGGCGCGCCGGTGAATGGCTGGTCTGCCGTCCGGGGTGCATGCAGTGTTGCGTGGGAGCATTCGCCATCAATGCTTTGGATGTCACGCGCCTGCGCGATGGACTCGCACAGCTGAAACGTAGCGATCCCAACCGGGCCGACCGAGTTCAGTTGCGAGCACGAGCTTATATACATCGAGTGACTCCGCAATTCCCTGGAGATCCTGAATCGGGAATCCTCGACGAGAGCGAACAAGGGGAGGCGCGGTTCCTCGATTTTGCGGACGAAGAAGTGTGTCCCGCGCTGGATCCGGAGTCAGGCACCTGCGATCTTTACCAACTCCGGCCGATGACTTGCCGCGTCTTTGGACCGCCTGTCCGCAACGAAGGCGGCGGCCTTGGCGTCTGCGAGCTGTGTTTTCACGGCGCAAGCCATGAAGAGATCGCCGCCTGCGAGATGAAGCCCGATCCCGAACACCTGGAAGAGTCGCTCCTGACTGAGCTTGGGGACAATGGCAGGACCCTCGTTGCGTTTGCGCTTGTTAAATGACAATGCTCCTCAAGCTGCTGCAAGTTGGCGAGCCGGTGTTACGCGACAGGGCTCGACCACTTAGTTCAGAAGAGATTATCTCCGATCCTATTCAAGAGTTGATCTCGTCAATGCGCGACACGCTGCGAGACGCGCCAGGTGTCGGATTGGCAGCGCCTCAGGTCGGTCTTCCAATACAGCTTGCAATTATCGAAGATCCACCGGAGTATTGGACCGAACTCTCGGCAAGCGAACTGGCTGCGCGAGAGCGAACAGCAGTTCCATTTCACATAATCATCAACCCGAGAATTACCTTTGCCGGCGAACCTTCCCTCGAGTTCTTTGAAGGTTGTTTGAGCCTCTCAGGCTTCACAGCGCTCGTGCCCCGCTCGAGAGAGATAACCGTCGAGTGCCTCGATGAACGCGCAGAAATGAAGACCATTCGCGCTTCCGGCTGGTACGCCAGAATCCTGCAGCATGAGATCGATCACTTGAATGGAACTATTTACATCGATCGCATGCGCACTCGCAGCTTCATGTCTTTGGACAACTACAAGCGAAACTGGAAGAGCGAGAGCCTGGAAGAGATTCGGAAAAAGTTCAGTAACTAGTCAACTGCCCAAGAGGTTGTGATGCCTCAGATCGGGGATCTCGTGTGCTTCGCGTCCCAATCACAAACAGCAGGTCCCCCGCGCCGCAAGAGCGAGCTTCGTCGAATGTTTTAAGCAATTTGCGGCGGAGGGAGGGATGACAGTCTCAAAGACAGGTTCGGTGATCGCGAGCGCTATTCCTTGCTGATCGTCATCGAGTCTCCAGTTTGGTGATCCTGAATTTGGAAGCGCAGGAAATCGTGGATGGCGGCCACTGCCTTAGAGTTTTCGCTGGAGACTCGGACGCGGGCTCCCTTTGGAGTCTCTTCAACTCGGTATTCAATCTGATTGCGCAGCTTTTTCATCGTCGGCACACCAGGTGGGGTGCGCGCATGAATCAACATGGGAGCGTTGAAGTCGCCGCTCTTGAACATGCCGGCGATGTGTTGCAGGTGTTGGCGAATCTCCTGTCGGCTGGCCGCGTCGCCAGGGTCATTGGCGAGTGCTTCAATGCTTCCTCCATCCTTGTATAGACGAAAGTGATGGGTGGTCTTATCGTGCGAAAAGCCCATCACCCGGTCTCCTCGCTGAACGACCCCGGAATGGTGGTGATCCGCGCTGTCTTGGGCCAGGGAAGCGATCGACCCTAATAATAAAGTTGTTAGGATGGCGTGTTTCATCGATGCATTAGACGATGTGAATCCATAGCACGTAAGCCGGTCAGGTTTGCACGTCTGGGATGGAATTCCTTGGGAAGACTGTGGGTTGTCATATCCGCTACTTGTGATCGCCAGGGATCTAGCGGGGAACTTTGGCTACTCTTCAAAGGTTTTCGATGGCTTGTGAAAGGAAACCATTCACTTAGAGAAGGCTTTCATAATGTCGCTCGTTGCTATCAATCCCACTACTCTTCTTGTATCGGCGCGATGCGTAACTGGCAAGAACGGCCACTGCGAAATATAACGCAACGCGACTTCCAGACTGTGATCTGGATGGATCGGAGGCATGTGCGGTTCTGGCAGGAGACTCGCAATCGTCAGTTCAACGGGACCTTGTTTTACCGTGTCGCGGAGAACTTTCACCGTGACGGTCGACCATCCAAAGGGGGGATCGTGCACCAGGATCTCCGATGCGCCCTGCTCCTTTGCGAGCTTGAGCGCTTCGTCGGCTGAAAGCTGGGAGTCGACAACTGGAACATCCACGGGGCGCATGGCATCCTCCACTCGCAATATGCGCTCTTCGCGTTGTTCTTCCATTGACGGCAGCCCGAGCCCATCCTGCTGGCTGAGTAGATCGAAAATGGGAATCGGTTGAAGGTTGCGTGAGATCAGATAAGCCAGCGTGTTCGCAAGAATCACTGGGAGAATGATGGAATAATTCCCACTCACCTCAAGCACCATGAAGACGGAAGTCATGGGAGCACGAAGGAAGGCGGCGAAGAGTACGCCTATACCGACAAGCGCGTAGGTTCCGATCGAGCCGGTGAGATGGGGAAAGAATAGTCGCTCTACTCCTCCGACTGCGCCTCCCAGCATCGCTCCTATGAAGAGCGTGGGGGCGAACATTCCTCCCGGCGTCCCGCTGACGAACGAGAGCACGGTGGCGAGAATCTTGAGGCCGGCGAGGATCGCCATGATCTTCCAGGGAAACTGGTCGTGCATGGCTTGATCCATGAACTCATAACCCGCACCCATCACTTCGGGACGTCCGGCGAGTCCAATCGCGCCGATCATCAGTCCCGCCAGCGCAGGTTGAAAAAGCTGTGTCCAACGCGGCAGGTCTTTCATGCGCGGACGCAGAACCTGAATGGCTCTTGCAAAGACGACGGAGGCGAAGGCGCCGACGATTCCCAGCGCCGCGTATGCCAGCAACTCACTCGGCGAGATGAACTGTACCGAGGGGATGCGGAACAACGGCTCCGATCCAAGGAAGTAGCGAGCTACTACAACGCTTGACACAGCGGAGAGCACGACAGCGCCAAGCAGTCCTGCGGTCCAGCGGCCAATCACCTCTTCGATGACAAAGAGAATGGCGGATATTGGCGAGTTGAATGCGGCCGCGAGTCCTGCAGCTGCGCCTACTGGAGCGATCAGACGCAAGCGCTCTCTGGTGAGTTCCAGCCGGCGACCGAGCGCCGACGCAATCGATGCGCCAACCTGCAAAGATGGATCCTCAGGGCCCAGCGACTGTCCAGAGCCGATCGCCAGCGCAGAGCAGATGAATTTCCCGATCGCGGTCCGAAATGGGATGTATCCGTCGTAAATGTAAAGTGCAGACTTGGTCTGATTTACACCGCTGCCGCGTACTCGCGGAAAAACAAACATTACCAACAGCGCGACCACCAGTCCGGTGAGAGCAGGCGCCAACAGAATGCGCGGAAAAGGAGGGGACAGCGAGGGACCGAGCAGTTCAATGCGAAGGAATTCGATGGTGATGCGGAAGCAGACGACCGCCAACCCGGAGAAGATGCCGATGAAGATTGCCAACAGCAGAAAGAAGCGTTCACCTTGGGCAGGGGTTTCCGGAACGGACACGTCCTCAATGGAAGGGGAGCTGTTCAAGGGGATGTCAGTAGTATCTATCACCGTTGCAGCTCGCCTCCACCCTGATATATGCGGAGCATAGCCTGGTCTTCAGCAGTCGGAGCGCCGCATCCGCTCTTTTGTTCAATGCTGGTAACGAGCGAGGCGACCGGAGCGAGTAACGGCACGAGCGCCGAGTTGTTGTAGGTGCCGCGGATCTGCCTGTTCAAGTAAGCCCATTGTGAGTGGGCAAGCTGAAGCGGATCGCCGGCAACGGTATCGAGATCTACGTCGTGAGAGTCGGCGCAGCTCTTTAATCGCTTGTCTGCTATTCCCATTGCCAGGACGAGACGATGGCGTCGTTCCGTGGCAGAAATGCTGCTGTCGAACGGATTCAGCTTGATCACCGATGACATAAGGTCGATCATCTGCGAAGTTGACGGATCATCGTGCAACGCCGATGCCCCTTTGAAGTACTCCAAAGCTTCACGATAGCGGCCCAGGCGAAAGGCTGCCCATCCAGCTCCGAGCATTGCTGTCACATCGCGATAGTTCAACTCGAAACGGGATCCGTCTCCCACGCGCCATAAATTGCGCCATTGAAGTGCCGTCTGGCCTGGTTCGGATCGTTGTCCCTGGCGGCAAGGCGGGCAAGTTCCAGGTTGATGGGGCCACTGCCCGGCTCTTCTTCGAGCAGGTTGAGCAGATACGAGCGGGCTTCGGGAACCCGGTTGGCGGCCGCCAGGGCGCGTGCAAGACTGAACAAGTACCGGGGATTTTGGTGGGAGTAAAGAAGGGCAGTTCTCAGATACGGAATGGCGTTTTGCGGAGCGCCTCGCTCTAACTCGTCCTGTCCTTCCTGGAACCAGTAGGTGCTCAGGTTGCGTCGCTTCTCCTCGAACCGCCGGTTAATGGTGAAGGTAAAGGCGAAGAAACCAGCGGCAAGCAGTGACAAAGCAACGACATAAATGGGTCGCCGCAGCGCCTTGATTCTTTGCTTTCCCGCCCGAACGCGGTTAGCCCAAGTGCGTTTTCGGGGAGCGTCCATTGGTGCTAACTACCACCATAGCATCTGGTTACCACCCTAGTTAGTTACCTTGAGGCCTGACCCCGTAGCGTTTGCCGCAACTAGAGGAAACGGAGCGCGGTAACCAATCTCGAAATCTATTACGCACCCATGCTGTAGAAGAACTCCTCTTGCACAATCTTCCCGTCTTTCACGGTGTAAAGTGCCGCCTCATCCAAATTCATGCGCTTTCCTGCCATCGGACCTGTCTTAGCGGTGACGTCGTACTTGAAACGAACGATAAAACGATCACCGTGCGGCCACGGTCCTTCGGCCTCGCCGCGGTGCACCTCGTGGTTCTGTTCCCACCATTCGGTCTTGCCTTTGACGGCGGCAAAACCCTTCCATCCGTCTTGGGATCGCTGGACTCTCCTCGGCCTCGATGCTCACGATGTTGGGACTGTAGAGCGAGTTGATGGCATCGATTGCCTTGCCTTTTGCGAATAAGTTCGACCAGCTTTTTCCCGACTTCAAGTGCGCTTCCCATCTTCGATTCTCCTCGTACGATTCTCAAAACAATCCTAATCGTGTGATGGAGATGTTGCGTGAAGAACGATGGATTCCGTCAGGATGGATCCGGTTAGAAAGCGGGGATAGCCTGCAGTTAACGGTGACCGGAGGAGCCTGCCTTGAGCAAGTGAAATCCGAGGACGGTCGACCACGGAATTAGCAGGGAACCTGTCTTGCAAGGTTTGCTGACTCCCCCATCTTGCAGCCTCCCGAAAAGCTACAACGAATTGTGTTCGACTGACCACAATTACCGTGCTACTACGAAAATCTGGGGGTAACAAGGATGATCTCCTCGCTGGGTACTCCTCACCATTCCATCGCGGATAATATGCTCTCAAGCCGTCCTATCGTCGTTCAGTGCACGAAGTTGATCGCGACCGCCGGAGTGACTGTCTCGGCCGTATTGCGTCCGGCAGGAATCACGCGGACGCCAACCAGCACGCCGAGATTGCGGTTCAAGTTGTATTCGATCGCCGGCGCCAGGCCGAACGCGTGGCTGGCGCCGGAGTCCAGCTGGACCGCAGTTGGATTCTGCGCGCTGCTGGAATCCAGAATGCTCGTTCCAGTCACGCGTGTATTCGCCCCGTAGCGATAGGTCGCGTCAAGGGCCAGTACCCAGCGCCGCGTCAGGCTGTATTCCCCCGCCACGTCGAGGAAGAATGAGCTTCCCGGCCTTGCATGTCCGCGAAATCCAGTATCTGTGCCGTACACGCTCACGTCTTGTACCTGCACATCGCGGGAAAAGGATTGCGAGACGTCGACGCGCCCGCGCAAGATGCGTCCATTCGGCAACCAAAAATACTTTTGCGAATAGAACCCGAGAGTTGTCGTCCACGCTCCGTTCCCCATGCCGTCGTTCGGCCGGTCACGCAGCCTGTCGTACTTTCCCGTCGGAAGCGTCTCCTGCAACACGATCGACGTAGTCGGAATCCAACTCCCGGAATGAAACTGCGTAAGACGGTACTGACCCTGGAGACTTAGATCGCCCATCCCGCCTCCCGATCTGCTGCCAAGCGCCGTGTTGAATCCCGCAACGGGAATCAGCCCGACGGACGCTCTGTCCGCAAGTCCGTAAAGCAGGTAGGTAAGTGACCCAAAGCCGTTCATGTGGGTGGCGGTGTGCCGACTGCCCCCGGCGTCGTAGCGCCCCTGCACGCTCACATCGTAAAAATAAGGTTCGATCAGGAAGTGTCCGCGAGGCAAAGTCGCAGCCGATGCCGCCAACATTGGGCCAGTCCACCAGGCCTCGTCCAGAGACTGGCGCTCGACGTTGAGAGATGGCGAAGCGTCCTGGGCACAACAAAGGCAGCACGTCATAAACAGCATGACCAGTGTCCTCTGAGTCGCTTTCCAGAAACTCATCGTCGAGCCTCTCCAGTCAAATTACTCAACGGAGCATCGCCTCCACGCAACCCGACACCGGCCAGCATGCCTGAACCGGTGGTATTTTCAAATCGCCACTTGTTGCGCAATCGGCGATACCAGTTTCTCGAGTGTTAGAAAAGGCTGCCGGGTTCTTCTGGCTGCCTTCTCCTGTCCGCAACCTTAGACGCAACGTTGCTATGCGAACTATCCGTTTCTCGCGCCAAATTTCCTTAAAGGGGTAAAACAGATCACCGGCAAGGTCGTCCTCGCTCACACCTCAGTGGACCGCAAGCTTGTCCAAATTAGCTTTGCGGAAATGGTTTTGAAGGGGCACGGCTAGGCTTGCGCTGAAGCCGTGCCCCTTCAAAACCTCAGGAAACCAAGAAACACGCCAGCTAATTTGGACAATCTTGCAGTGGACCGGGTGGCTAGTCTTTTTCCATTGTGATTTCGTGCGTCGATTCCTAAGAGATTCGGCAACTAGCTGTCTCTCGGTTTTATAGCCTCCGTAACCTACTGGCTAGTGGCGCTAACCCTTCAGTTCACGATGCCAAGAATTGCTTATCCGCTCCCGTAAGACTTTCGATTTTCCCTGGTGCCTCAAGCACTGAAATCATTTGCGTTGCCCCTGAGTTTCCCATCCTGTTTTCCGTCTCGCACGAGTCGGGCAATAGGTTTGCAAAAGGCACAGGAGAGCGAACGCGGACGGAATTGGCGCCCGACTCTTACCCAAGAGTGAGGCGACACCCCAAGTAGCCGTGAAGGAGTGGTGCCGACGTGGCGAATAACATCGTGATTTGCTGTGATGGAACCGGGAATGAGTTCAGCGATCAAAACTCTAACGTCGTGAAGCTCTACAGCACGCTGGCGATCGACAAGAATCAACGGGGGTACTACCTGCCGGGAGTGGGAACTATGGGAGACCCCAATACCCGAACCCGAATCGGGAAGAAGTGGAGTGTCTTGACCGGCTTGGCGTTCGGCAACGGAATACAGGCCACAAGAGCACTCTGGCCGTTTCGGAGCGATTTAAGCAGACACTCTCTCGAGAATGCCCACTGCATTTTGTGGGTGTTTGGGATACCGTGAGCTCGATCGGCTGGATTTACGATCCCATCGTTCTTCCGTTCACCGGACAAAACCCGGCAATCAAGATCGGGCGGCAGGCCCTCGCAATCGATGAGAGGCGTTGCATGTATGAGGACAGGTTGTGGGGACAAAGCCTGAAGGGACAAGACATCAAGCAGGTATGGTTCCCGGGCGTCCACTCCGATGTGGGAGGAAGCTACCCCGAAGATGAGAGTGAACTCTCCAAAGGTTCGTTGGCGTGGATGCTCGGAGAGGCGCACGCAGCCGGCTTATCGATAGATCTTGAGAGAGCCAGGATGGTACTCGGCCAGAAAAGGCCGCCTCTGCGGTGGATGCCTCCATACGTCGCTCCCGACGCAACCACTTGCCACATTCACGACTCCTTAAAAGGCCCCTGGTGGCTCCTGGAATTCTTGCCCCATCACAACTACGATCGAAGTCTGGGTCGATGCGGCTGGACTCTGCCGTGCGGACACCGCAGGTTTATCCCTGAAGGCTCGGTGCTACATTCCAGCGTTCAAGAACGACGCTTAGCGTTTGAGGGTTACGCTCCGCCTAATTTGCCGGCGACCTACACGATTGAGAACACAATACCGTTGCCGGAGCCGCCGTCTCGACCGCCTCGGAAAAAGCCTCCATCCGTGATGGTTGCGGATGAGACAGGACAATCCTTAGTTTGGCAATTGCGATGAGTTCTTGCAGATTAGGACACTACACGTTGTTTCTTCTTGCCCTCGCGGATAGTCAATAGCTCGTCTATTCTGTCTTGAGGAATTTCAGTTCCTTGTGGGCTGCGGAGTCGTGTCTTACAAAAGACGAAGTGAAAAGCGGAATTACACACATCCTCTTATCCCACCCTCGCAAACCGCGCGAGGATTGATTGCATAAGAACGAAGGCTCCAACTAAAACTCCAGAGTATCTTTTGGTTGAGGACCAAGAAGTCTGGAGGAAGAAGGAGCCTTCTTATGATTATTGTAGGCTGTGATTTCCATCCTGCGTGGCAACAAGTAGCGTGGGTGGATACGGAAACCGGTGAGACGGCCGAGCGTAAGCTCGAGCACAGTAACGGGGAAGCGCGAGGGTTCTACGCCTCGTTGTCGGCAGCGGCGTTGATTGGAGTGGAAGCGACTGGGAACTGCCAGTGGTTTCTGGATCTGATGACGGAGCTAGGACACCAGGTGTGGGTGGGCGATGCGGCGCAGATCCGGGCCAGTTATGTGCGCAAACAGAAAACCGACAAGCGGGATGCCGCGCATGTGCTGAAGCTTTTGCTGGAAGATCGCTTTCCTCGCATCTGGGTTCCGAATCGGGAGGAACGGGATCTGCGCCAGCTGCTGTTGCATCGTCACAAGCTGGTAGAGATGCGCACGCGCGTCAAGAATGAGCTGCAGCATCTGGCCTTAAATCACGGTGTGCGCAAGCAACGCAAGCTGTGGAGCGAGGCGGGACAGGAGCTGTTGCGCTCACTTGCACTGCAACCCTGGGCGGGGCAACGACGAGACGATCTGTTCCAGTTGCTGGCGATGCTGCAGCGCCACATTGGCCTTTTGGATCAGGCCGTCAAAGAAAAATCTCAGCTAGACAAAATGGCGCAACTCTTAAAAACCCAGCCTGGAGTCGGCCCCATCACATCGCTGGCCTTTGTGCTGACGATCGGAGATGTGAGCCGGTTCCAAAACGGTAAGCAGATCGCCAGCTATCTGGGACTGATTCCGCGCGAGCACAGCTCGGCCGGCAAGCAGCGCCTGGGCGGTATCAGCAAGCAAGGCAATCGCATGCTGCGCATGTTGCTGGTGGAAGCCGCGCAGACGGCCGTGCGTTCGGATCCGGAATTCCGTAAGCAATACTTGCACCGCTGCCACTCCAAACCCAAAGCTGTGGCCAAAGTAGCAGCGGCGCGCAAGTTGGCAGTACGACTCTACTGGATGCTTCGTACCCAGACCCCGTATCCAGAGATCGTTCGCATCGAGAGTAGCCCGCGGGTGCCCCTGGTCGGCGCAAGCTAGACCGTTGAATTGATTGGGCGCTCTCGCATCCAGCACAGGCTGGATGTTCGCATAGCAGAATCATGGCCGCAGTCTTGGCCGAATCGATGGTTGGTGGAATTCGATTCCACCCAGATGTGATTCAAAGTGAATGCTCCAGAGTTTCGGTCCTCAACCACACTGGCTCATTCACCGTGCCTTCGGCACGCCACAGGAGTCGTGTATCTTGACAACGCCTTCGTTCTTATCGAGGGGCACCCACAGTTTGGAAGTCCGAGACAAAATCCACAACGGGAAAGAGGACGGGCCACCCAGCCCAAGTGATAACGGGACCGCGAAACAGAACCGTATCGCCCACCGTTAAAAACAGAATGGAAGTGAAGAAACAAGAATGAATAAGGTCAGGGAGCTGGCGCTGAAAGCTTTGGAACAGGCCAAGAGGGACTTGGCTCGCGATAGGCATCTCGTCCCAATTGCATTTGCTATCACCCGAAACGAAGTACTGGATTTCGCCTTGACGTTTGACAATCCTGAAGAAAAGCAATCAGCTTATTCAACAAGATGAAACAACCGGCGACCATCTCAGGCTGCTCCAAGGGTGGGCCCAGGAACATCGCGCGTGACGACTAGGGTCTCACCACCGGACCGGACGTTAAGACCACCTGATTGCCAAAACCAAAGACGCGAGGTCACAAAAAACGCTGCTCAAGGTACGCAAGTCATTCGCCGGAAGGATTTGGGGCCGCAATGAACGGCAAAAAAGATTGTGAAAGACTCATGAATTCCGTATTGCCTCTGGCGGAGCGAATGCTGCGCGACTACGGCGAATTTCATCCCTACGGCGGCTACATGAAACCGAACGGTGAGGTTGTCCACGTCGGAGCCGAAGATGAAGAAACTGAGTTTCCAAAATCAAAGGACCTGCTGTATGTGCTGCGCAAGTCGTTCTCGGAATTGGCGCAGGCTGGCAAATGCGAAGCTACGGCAATCGTGCTTGATGTACGAGTAAGTCTTCCCGAAGAAAACAGAAAAGGAAACGCTATCCAAGTTTGCCTTGAACACAGGGATGGTTATTCGGCTGACGTCTTTTTCCCATATGAAATAGAAGATGGCCGTGTAAAGTACGGAACTACATTTGCACAGGAAGGCCGGGTGCCCCGCCCTTGGTGTGCTTTCCCCAAATGAAACATGATGTGGGTGCTGGGATTATGAGTTTCGTAACAGCCTCAACCGCGCAGAGTGCAGCACCCACTGTTTGAACTACCGAAGCAAAGGAAAATCAAGGGTCGGCCACCCGCCGAGTGCTTACCAGGACCAGGCAGGCTCCCATTGCCGCAGGTCATGAGTTGCTAGTCTTTTCGCTTCTTCGAGGGTGCAGGAGATTTTTGGAACGCGGTTGCTATGCGGTCTGTCTTCCGCTTTTCCGTGGGACCAAGGATAATTTCGGCCAGCTTGAGGTAATAGTTTTGTTCCTGGGGCGATGGAGGGTGAACGATGGTTCGCGGCGCGCGCCGAGTCAAGCTGCGCAGGAACTCAGTATCCACCCATAGGCCGCCTGGCTGGACTTGACCGGATTGTTTAGCGGCGTTCTTTCGCCTCGCTCCTGCCTTCTTTGCGCCAGGTTTTTCCTTCACGCGTTTTGCGGCGTCTCCGGACATGGGAGCGGCGTGAGATGCAGGAAGCAGCTACTTTGGTTGTCAGCCTTCATGACAAACTTGTGGAAATGTAAAAACCGATTTCCGGAAATTCTTCGCCTGAGTCACTATCTTTGTCACTGCCGTTGCTTGTAGAATTTGCGAGCGCGCACGTTCGTTGATATCCAATGGCTCGTGCTTTTGAGCAGATGGGCCATGCAGTAGAAGACCAGAATTACAATCATGGATTCAACAGGCACGGCCAAGGACACGGGCTTACGGACGAGTGGGGAGGTGCCGCATAGCGGTATCTACCGGGTTTCCCATTCGCAACACCACCTGCCATCCGAAGTAACCTTGCTCAAAGACCAGAAGTTCCCGCGCTGTTCGCGTTGCAGCGAACCTGTGCTTTACGAATTCGTGCGATCCGCGCCGAACATCCCTTCCTATCCCGGCGGATTCACAGTGACGCTATACGAACTTCCAGAGCTCCTACCGGACGACGAATTGGCAGGCTAGGCTGCCGGCTTCGTGTATCTGAAGTACACGGGGCAGACGTGTATGCGGCCCATTATGCGCAAAATGTCAGGATTGGGACTCGCGCCGATCAGCAATCCACAAGCGTGGCAATAGCACTCCATCAGTTCAGGATGGAATTGGCTGTGCTTCCAAACACACAGCTTCTCGTCCGATAAGGGCGTCGGCACAGAATTCTCAATGGAATGGTGAGTAGCTGGATTGTCTCACGGGAAGTCTGTGAGAGGAATTCAAGATTCTGACAGGGTCCAATCAGCGGGCGGATCAGCCATGCCCCAGATGTTTTCAGGATGGTCGAGTTCGACGCCGAATTGCGACGCCTCGTAATCCGCGAACACGACTGCGGCTCCAGCAGATTTTCCGGTGCCGTGCACGTGCAAGGTAATGCGGTCCGCGGGGTTGAGAGGAGCGGCCACTCTGACGAGTGCGCCGTGTAGATTCACGGTAATGGTTTCGCCCGCATATGCGAATCTCTCACCCAGGACTTCGATGAGGACGTCGGCGGCTACGCGCGTACTACGGCGAGGCGTGGAAACCTTGGTCGGAATGGAGACGATCATTTCGTGCCTTCCGCGACAATGTTGTTTGAAGCCGCGGTTCAACAGCAGCCTGGCTTGTTGTTCCGTGTCGCGTATGAATGCATGCAACCGGTGTTCGCACAGCGAGCACACGCCATACACGTGAGCAGCATCTCTGTGAGTGATGAGGAGCCTGGGTTCCTGACTGCTGTCCAGCATTCTGGGCCGAAGGGCCGGAGCGGAGCCAATGACTTTGTCTCGACCCATGCCGAAATGCTACCTCAGTGAAATGTCAAAAGGGGAGAGTACTGAGGTCACCGGCTTGCCCCAAATCAAAGCAACCAAAACGGGAATAGCGTGCACGCGCTTGCGTTTTGTACAGCGGAACGTTGCTTGCGGACGAAGGATTTGCGCGAGTGCCTTGGATTCAAGAGAGAGTGATTGGGCGCATTTGTTTGTTTGTGTGGTGGTTGTGCTGGATTCGTGAGCGCGGCTCCGTGGCATAACAGTCCTTTTTTTGCCGGCGTTTCCCGTACGGCTCAGTTGCAGCGTGGATAAGCGCACCCTTCGAACCCACCAACGGTGCTGCGCGACAGGCTGAAATTCACTCGCGCAAGCCAATGAACAAACAACAGTGAAAAGATTCGCTACGGAGCCCGAAAATATTTTCACGTGAAAGAACTTTCATTCACCTCTTCCCAAAAATGCACGCAAACTGAGTGTGTAGCTGCTGTCGTTAGCCTGCTAGTTGTCCGGAAAGTCCCGCGTATTCCATTACTTACCTCTTTTGCAACCGGCTCCACGAAAGGCCCCTTTGGCAATCGATCGGCTTTGGACTCCAGAGTGCAGAGCGGGCTATGAGCGGATGATCTCGGCACTCTCTGAATACCGGCAATCGGCTCCGAGAGCGCATCAATGATCTCCGGAACTCGACATGTCTTCGCTCGCTTAAGGCCTTGTCAGCAGAGCTCCTGATGTCCGCTTCTTGGTGGGAGGAACTGATGCTGAAGCACACGCGAGCACACGAAAGGCAGTCAGCTCAGAAGCTGGGCAAGGATTCGATCGGGCATACATTTAGCGAGCGCGCAGCAGTATTGCTTGTGCTGCTCTCCTTTCTCTTTGCCGCAGAAGCGGCGCTTGCACAAGCCAACGTCCTGGGGCAGTGGCAGACACTTCCGTCAACCATGCCCATCAATCCGGTCCATGTCGCCTTGCTCCGGACGGGCAAGGTTCTAGTCGTCTCGGGCTCAGGCAATGTGCCCTGCAATTCACTGATCTCGAAAGCATGGCCCACGGACGCTGGTATCCAAGCGCGACTACGCTCGGGGACGGCACAGTTATGGCCTTTTCCGGCCTCAGTGAAACCGGCCCAACCAACACCGCTGTGGAGATATACACCGTAGGATCGGGTTGGAGTCAGGAGTATCCATCCGGCTGGACTCCTCCTTTATATCCGCGCCTGCATTTGCTGCCCAACGGAAACGTGTTCTATTCCGGTCCAACGAACAGCTCGATGATGTTCGATTCAACTGCGCACACCTGGTCTTATGTGACCGCTACTAACTATTCCTCAGGACGCACCTACGGTTCTTCAGTGCTGCTGCCGCTGACCCCGGCAAATGGCTATCGGCCCCGCGTAATGATCTTCGGCGGCGGCAACCCTGCAACGGCGACTACCGAGATCATGGATCTTTCGGCGGCGACGCCCACCTGGCAATGGGGTCCTCCGATGTCGCAGCCGCGTATTGAGATGAATGCGGTCCTTTTGCCGACTGGCAAAGTACTGGCGCTGGGCGGTTCGACGAATGATGAAGACGCTGCCACCGCAAGCTTAAACGCCGATCTGTTCGATGCCGATGGTGGCAGCGTGTCCTCAGCGGGTCAGAATGCTTTCCCGAGGCTCTACCATTCCGTCGCGATACTGCTGCAGGATGGCAGAGTCTTTGTTGCAGGTGGAAACCCAACGCGCGGGACTTATGAACCTCACATGGAGGTCTATTCTCCTGCGTACCTTTTTGCTCCGGACGGCTCGCTCGCGCCACGTCCCACAGTGACCGGCGTTTCCTCCAGTGCAATCGGATATGGAACTACGTTTCAGGTGCAGACACCCGATGCGACATCGATCACGTCGGCCGTGCTGATGCGTGCCGGTGCGGTAACGCATGCATTCGATATGGAGCAAAGACTTGTAGGCATGTCGTTCACAGCGGGCGGTGGTGTGTTGACGGTAACGGCGCCGCCCAATGGCAATATCGCTCCTCCCGGCTATTACCTGCTGTTTCTGTTGAATTCCGCGGGAGTCCCGTCAGTTGGTACCTTCGTGCAGATATCGCCATCGGCTCAGCCCGGAGATTTTTCACTTTCAGCATCGCCGGCAACCCAGACCGTTGTTGCCAGCAGAAGCACAACGTACACGATTAGCGTCAGTCCCATTGCGGGATTCACCGGAACGGTGAGCATGAGCGTGAGCGGATTACCGGCAGGCAGCACGGCAAGTTTCAATCCGCAAGCGGTGTCGGGGGCCGGTTCGAGCACACTGACTGTGAACACAGGCGTGTTAACGCCTCTGGGAAACTACCCGTTAACGATCACAGGAGTCAGCGGAGGAACCTCGCACGCTGCAAATGTCAATATGATGGTGATAGGCGCTCCTGCACCGCCAGTCATTGGGAATTGATGCATGGCGATATCTAGGAGAACGCTTCTTCGCAACATTGGCGCAACTGCTGCAGTGACAGCTACAGCGCAGTCCTGGCCCACCATCTGCCTGGCATCATCGACTACAGGCGACCGCTCGGATCCAGCGTCGCGAATGATCCGTTTGGACAAGAATGAAAATCCCTACGGACCGTCCGACCACGTCGCCGCAGCCATGCGATCCGGAATGGCGATCGCCAATCGCTTTCCCGAAGCGGAACTAGCAGCGCTCATTGATCGCCTTGCCGAGTTTCATTCCGTCCATCGTGAACAGATCATCCTTGGCTGCGGTTCAACGGAAATTCTCCGCATGTGTTCCTGTGCGTTTCTCGGGCCAGGCAAGAAGCTGGCCATGGCCACGCCAGGCTTCGACGCAATGGCACAGTACGCCCGGGAAACCGGAGCTTCGGTCGAGATGGTCCCCCTCACGAAGACGTATGCCCATGATCTGGCGCTGATGGCGCAACGACTCGGTGGCGGGAACGGACTGATTTACATCTGCAATCCCCACAATCCGACGGGCACGCTGACTGCGCGCAAGGACATCGAGGCCCTGCTGCGTGGGTTGCCGGCGGGCACCTATGTGGTCATTGATGAGGCTTACTATCACTATGTCACTCCCTCAGCCGCATATTCTTCATTCATCGATCATCCGGTAAGCGACCCGCGCGTCATTGTGACGCGAACGTTTTCAAAAATTTATGGCCTGGCAGGAATGAGAATCGGCTACTCAGTCGCGACTGCGGAAACTGCAAAACGCATCGCTGCTTATCGCTTGCTCGATGGAGTAAACGTGGGCGCAGCCCGGGCAGCGAGAATAGCGCTGGAAGACAATGACCATGTCCGCACTTGTGCCCAGCGAAATGCAGACAACCGTCAGGAGTTTTTCAACCAGGCGAATGCGCGCATGCTTCGCTGGATCGATTCGCAGACCAACTTTGTCCTGCTTAACGCCGGTCGCTCGGCTAACGACGTCGCCGAACACTTCCGGAAGAATCACGTTCTGCTTGGTTCCGGATTCCGCTCGATGGAAAACTACTTGCGAGTCACGGTCGGCACGCCAGAAGAGATGAAGGAGTTCTGGCGCGTTTGGGACCTTTTGCCACAACACGCAATGGCCATGTGACTGAGACTACCGGCAGCAATGGCGCCCTCGCTTAGAAGTGTTCCTCGGTGATCATCATCGCGTCTGAGCCTTCGATCTTCTTCCACGCGCTCGTCTGCCAGTTATCTTTGCGCTCCTTCTCCGCGCGGAATGGCGGCATTGTGAGGACAAGGAACTTCGCGAGCGCTTTGGCGTGCGGTTCGTAGAGCGCGCGCAGACGCGTCAATTTCTCAGTTGCCTCTGCGTCCTCTCTCAGCTCCACTCCCTGCTCTCGCAGAGCCTTGCGCAAGCCTGCGAGTTTCTCGGGTGGAAGCCGGTCCGTACCGTCGGGAATAGGCGGGGTATTGAAGATCTGGGTCAGGTCGACCACCGTGTGCCGCGCCATGGCAAAGGTGAGGCGCGCCTGTGCGGGCGGAATCCCGTCGACTCCCACCATCACCAGGGCGCTTAGATCGAGGATCGTCATGAGCGCGGCCAGCCATGACTGATTGTCGTGCTGCGAACGGTACAGGCACAGCACGGGATAAGAGATGTGGCTCTCGAGGATGTCCGCCGCCCAGCTTTCAAATTGTTGCAGTATCAATATCACTTCCTGCACGTTGTTGGTCCGGACTGCTCGCCGGAGGACCTCAAATGCCGTAGGAGGTGAGCCGGCCCGGGAATCGAGCAAGGCGATCGTCCGTTCCCGTTCTGAAAATGACTGATAGATCACCGGCAGATAGCCGATGATGAGACCTAAGAAAGCAATGCCCATCGCGCATTCGAGGATGGTGAAAAACTTCGCCGACCCGCTCTTCGGCAACACATCTCCGAGGCCAAGCGTGAAGAACGTGGAGCCGCTCATGTAGAGCACGTCCCAGAAAGTGGTTACTGCGCGACCGGTCACGGTCTCTTGCGCTCCCAGTCCCCATTGCAGCAAACCGAATCCGAGGGTGAGGCCCGCAGCCCACGTTCCCAGCAGCATGAGCAGCGAGAGTGGGCCGAAGAAGCTGAGAAAAGTTTCGCGCCGCCGCCCGGGACGCATGACTGCGGCCAGTACCCGCCATGGCTTCCATGTAAGACGATAGAAGAGAGTCGTCAGCCGAAACGGGCGCGTCACGCGCCGAGGCAGCACGATGGTTTCGAACGCGTCCAGCAGGACGAGAACGATCATCGCAATGCCAATTGCAGATGCCGCCGCGCGCATCGCTAGAGTCTAGCTGATTCCATCATTATGTCTGAGTCAGAGAAGCCAGCGCAGAAGAAAGTCTTTGACCTTTGAGTAAGGCGGATAGGCTAAGGGAATCTCCGGGCGGACGGGCTTTCGTACTACGGCGCGCTTGTGGCTGAAGGTTTCGAATCCGAAGCGGCCGTGATAGTTGCCCATTCCGCTCTCGCCAACCCCTCCGAATGGAAGCCGTTCGTTTGCGTGGTGCAGCAGTGTCGTGTTGACGCAGGCTCCGCCTGAGCTTGTGTTCTGCAGAACAAAGCGCTCCACTTCACGGGATTGGCAAAAAAGATACAGCGCGAGCGGCTTCGGCCGGGCATTCGCGAATTCTACCGCCGCCTTGATGCTCGGTATTGAGATCACAGGAAGGATTGGGCCAAAGATTTCTTCCGTCATCATCGGAGAGCGGAGGTTAACATTGCGCAGAATCGTTGGTGCAATGTATCGGGATTCGCGATCCGTCTCTCCGCCGACTACTACGTGGCCGCCTGCCATGAGCTCTTGCAGACGCCTGAAGTGGCGATCGTTCACGATCCTTCCGTAGTCACTATTGGACCTTGGATCTGGTCCGTAGAACTCCGAGAGTGCAGCCTTCAGGCTATTCAACAATTCCTGCTCGCGAGACTGATGTACGAGGACGTAATCGGGAGCGATGCAGGTTTGTCCTGCATTAAGAAATTTGCCGAAGACGATGCGGCGCGCAGCAGTCTCGAGATCTGCGGACTCATCGACGATGCATGGACTCTTGCCGCCAAGCTCTAGAGTGACTGGCGTGAGATGGTGAGCTGCCGCTTCCATCACGATCCTTCCGATCGCTGGATTACCTGTATAGAAGATGTGATCGAAGCGCTCCCTGAGCAGCGCGGTCGTCTCGTCGGCGCCACCTTCCACTACGGCCACGCACTTCGAATCGAGGTAGTGCGGTATGAGCCGGGCAAGCAGTTGCGAAGTACACGAGCTTATTTCAGAAGGTTTGACGACCACGCAATTGCCCGCGCCGATGGCGGCTGCCAGAGGCATGAGTGTGAGCTGAAGGGGACAGTTCCACGGAGAGATGATCAGGACCACGCCGAGCGGTTCACGCATGACAAACGATCTGGCCGGGACCAGCGCAATCGGATTTCGAACGCGCTCGGGAGCCATCCATGACCTCAACCTCTTTCTGGTCGATCGGGCTGATGACAAGGCGAGACCGAGATCTGTGATCCACGATTCCGAGGAGCATTTGCCCAGGTCGTGGTAGAGAGCGTCGGAGAGTTCCGCGGTGTTTTCCTGAATGAGGGCTTCGAGCCTTCTAAGTTGGTCGAGCCGCCAGGCTAGCGGACGAGTAATGCCGGTGGAGAATGCCGTGCGCAATTCCGCAAGCAATCCGGAATACCCGGAGTTAGCCGAGAATTGGCCGACCGCTGTGCTCATCGTGTCCTTATACTATGTCCCCTTGTACGCGCTCCCGACGGTGATGTCGCGAAAGCGCGCGGGAGCTGCGCCGTGTCCTGTGCCCATTGTCTGCATTGGCTGACCTTTGCCGCAATTGGGCGTACCCCAGAGGCGCCACTCATCGCGAGAGCAGATTGCGTCCATTGAGTTCCAGAATTCAGTGGTGATGCCGGAGTACGACGGATTCTTGAACATGCGGCCAAGCTTGCCGTTCTTGATCTCCCATCCAATTTCGCAGCCGAACTGGAAGTTGTAGCGTTTGTCGTCGATCGACCACGAGCGGTTGGTTTCCATGTAGATGCCATCGTCCGTGTCGGCGATGAGTTGATCGAGCGTGAGCGGCTTCTCGCCAGGAAGAATGCTGACATTGGTCATGCGAATGAGAGGAATGCGGTTCCAGCCCTCTGCGCGCATGGTCCCATTGGAGTGTTGCTCAGCGATCGTATGAGCGGTTTCCCGAGAGGAAAGATAGCCAGTAAATTCTCCGGCTTTGATGATCGGAGTGCATTGCGCCGGCACTCCTTCATCGTCGTACGCGAACGTTCCCAATCCGGGACCATGCTGCTCGGTTGCATCGGCGACTACATTTACGATTGGGCTGCCATAGCGAAGGTTTCGCAGCTTGTCGATGGTGAGGAACGAGGTGCCGGCAAAGTTGGCCTCCATTCCCAAAACGCGATCGAGCTCGATGGGATGTCCGACGGATTCGTGGATCTGCAAGCCAAGCTGCGAGGAGCCGAGGATTACGGTGAACTGTCCTTCCGGACATTGAGGCGCCTGGTGCAGGGCGACCGCTTCCTCGCCGATCCGTTTGGCATTCTCTACTAGGCGCAGCTCGTCGATCAGCTCGTAGCCTTTGTTCTGGTACTGGCCGCCAAACGAGTTCGGGTACGACCTCTTCTGAATCTCAGTGCCGGCAAATGCGAACGCGTTGTAGCCAACTCCGGTAATGAATCGGGTCTGATGAATGTCCGATCCTTCGCTCGAATGAAACCATTGCTCGTAGCGGCGCAGACTCATCTGTGCCTCGGCGAGCGTTACTCCTTTTACTGACCGCAGCTCTTTGTCGCATGCCATTAGAAGAGCGAGATTTTGGTCGACCGATGTGGCGAAAGGATCGATCTTGCAGGGAGTGCTCCATTCAGCGACTACCGGTTTTTCCCGAGCAAGCTGGATGGGATCTTGCTGGACACGGGAGGAAGCACGTGCGATTTCTACGGCACGGGCTGCGGTGGCCTCCACGGATTCACGCGAGAGATCGTCGGTGGAAGCAAACCCCCAGGCTTGATTGACTAGGACGCGAACGCCGATGCCGAGTGACTCGGAATCCGCAGCATGTCCGATCTTGCCGTTCTTCGTAGCGAGACCTCGCTGGCGGTCACTCACGATGCGGGCGTCACAATACGAGGCCCCACGCTTCGATGCTGTGTCGAGCGCCCAGTGCGCTGTCTGCTTTATCGACATCGTGAGCAGTATACAGAGAGAGGTTACAAGGTTCTTCCACTCGCTTTTGATACTCTTGTTTTTCAACTTTGAATATGCTCTCCCCAGATCGAATTCAAGAGACCTTCTCGCGTCTTCAAAAGTTCACTTCCGCCGACGAGGTTGAGGCCATCATTGCGGGCGGACACAGCGCACTCACACGCTTCGCAAACAACACCATTCATCAGAACGTTGCGGAAGAGGGATACGTGATCTCGATTCGCGTGGCTCTCGATGGCAAGACCGCTCGGGCCACTACCAATCGTCTCGATGACGAGAGCTTGAAACGAGCGGTTCAGTCAGCCGAGCAAATTGCCCGCGTACAGGAGTCCGATCCTGACTTGTTACCGGCCCCATCTGCGGCCGAGGCAGGGAAGGAGAATTCCGTTCAACGTCATTTCGGAGCTACGGCAGCGATCAAGCCGGAGGATCGGGCTGCTGCAGTGGAACAGATTGTTAGTGTGGCAAAGCAGCACAAGCAAACGACCGCTGGAGTTTATTCCTCTTCCGAGAGCATGGAAGCTCTGCTGAATTCGCGGGGATTAATGAAGATCCATCGGCAGACGAGTTCTGAGATATCAATCACCATGCTGGCCAGCGATTCTTCCGGCTGGCAGAAGGCGAACTCGCCCAACGTTTCCAATCTGCAGCCGAAGCGGCTCGCCGAGATAGCCGCGGAGAAGGCTTCTCAGTCCACACATCCTCGGGAGGTTCCACCGGGGAAGTACACCGTTGTTCTCGAACCCGCTGCCGTTCTCGATCTGCTTGGCTTCATGTTCTTCGACTTTGGCGGTACCGCCCTCTTGGAACAGCGTTCGTTCCTGAACAACCGCATTGGGACTCGTTTGTTCGGAGAGAACATCACGATTCACGACGACGCTTATCACCCGTTTCAATCCGGCGCAACCTTCGATGGTGAAGGCGTCGGACGTCAAAGGGTGACTCTGGTCGATAAGGGCATTGTTCGCAGCCTGGTGTATTCACGGGCGACAGCGCGGAAGATGCAAAGCTCAGAGTTAGCCGCGCAACTTGGGAAAATTGATCCAACAGGACACGGTTTTCCGCTCCCTAATGAAATAGGCGACGCGCCCATGAACATCGTTGTCGAGGGAGGAAACCATTCTGCAAAGTCCGTTAACGATATGATTACCTCTACGGAGCGCGGCATTCTGGTTACACGACTCTGGTATATCCGCGAAGTTGATCCGTACGAGAAGATCCTGACCGGCATGACGCGCGACGGCACGTTCCTTATTGAGGACGGCAAGCTGCAGGGTGGAGTGCGCAATTTCCGCTTCAATCAAAGCTTGATTGATATGTTGCAAAACGTTGAAATGTTGAGCAATTCAGTTCGAGCAAGCGGGGAGGAATCGTTCGACATGGTAGTGCCCGCGATGAAAGTAAAGAACTTCAATTTCACCGAGCTGACAAAGTTTTAATTTGTGAACAGGTAACTCTTACTGCCTTCCAAAGGTGCATGTCCGTTGAGAATCTGGAGCGAATCGGCGTAGACTTTGGTAACTTTAACGTCCAGAGGCAGGCGATATAACGTGGACTACAGCTACGCCAAGGGAGAACCCGTGGACGAGTTAAGAAGTTCAGTTCGGTTCCCGTTAAAGCTTCCTGTCCAAGTTCGCGCTGAGCAGACTGGCGTCACCGGCGAGACGGAAGATATCTCCGCCGGGGGTGTGCTGTTTTACATGGACGCCGCCATGGATATCGGGTCGATCATCGAATTTACAATTTCGATGCCGGCCAGCGTACTAGGGACAGCAACAGATGTCGTGGTGAAATGCACGGGACGTGTGGTACGCTGCTCCAAACAAGGCGATCGGACGGCTGTGGCAGCAGTGATCGATGAATACCACTTCGATCGTGCCCAGTAATCCGTTTATCTACCATGAGCAGCAGCGGCGCCTCCAAACCGTTACCGAGACTTGCGCCAGCGAAACCGGGAGACCCGAGCACAGCCCCTAATGGGAGCGAGGCAACTCCCGTGGAAGAGCAACCGGCAACAACTTCGATTCGCGTAATCCTCGCCGATACCCAGGCGATTTACCGTGTTGGCACTAAGAAGATTTTTGCCTTGGAGGACGACATTCGCGTCGTAGCTCAGGCAGAAAATCTTGGCCAGGTTCTGGCTGCAGCCGCCAAATTTCCCGCCGACGTTCTTCTGTTCGAAGCCGCCATTTCGCCTAACTCGCCTGAAGCGATCTCTGAAGTCCTGAAGCGTGCCTCGAATTTAAAAGTCATTGTGCTTTCGCCCGAGAACGATGAAGACACCACAGTGGAATACTTCCGGCGTGGCGTTCGCGGTCTCTTGCCGAGAAGCATTGCTCCGGAAATGCTGGTCAAGTGTGTGCGTAAGGTGGCTGTCGGGGAGACCTGGATCGACAACCAGAGCGTTAATTGGGTCATTGAAGCCTATCGCTCACAGGCCGCGCAGCTCACTTCGCCACGGCCAAAGACGAAGCTCTCAGACAAGGAACTGCTCATCATTTCGTGTGTGACCCAGGGCATGCGAAACAAGGAAATCGCCAGTGAGATCGGTACAACGGAGCAAGTGGTCAAGAACTATCTTCGTAAGGTTTACGACAAGCTCGGCGTCTCCGACCGGCTGGAGTTAGCGCTGTATTGCATCCACCACCGCCTGTTGCAGGGCTCTGGACGGGGTCAGATTCCCGACGAGTCAGCAGCGATTGCCGCCGCTAATAACGTGGCCGCAATTACCGAGTAGCGATCTTTTCACCTAGTATCCGCACTGCCGAGCCAAGCACGGCTGCGTTACCTGACTCCTGGACAAACGCGACAACACGCAAATTGTCTTTGTTCAGGTCCTTCGGTAAGTGCAGTGTAAAGTCCTTCTGCAAACCCTCTTCACCGGCTTTGGCTACCTTCTGCAAACTTCGAAGAACAGCTACGTGTCGTAGCTCGCGGCCAGAGTTTTCGCCTCCCTTAACTGGAGTCTGATCGGCATTGTCCGCTATGGCGACGTAGACGTCTGCGCGCTTGTGGCCTGGCGGAAGCGCGCTTACTACAAGCTTTAGTTTAAGTTCGTTGCCGTCAATGTCAGCCGCAGGAATGAGCACAGAAGCCTTCGGTCGGGCTGCTGCTTTTTCCAGGGCGTCTCGCAGTAAATGCAGACTGTTGCCGACAAATTCCTGCTTGCCGTCGACGACCATCTCAGGGGTATATGGTCCTGGGATGCCAAGCCGGCGAGCGTACTCCTCTTGACGATCCGTATATTCACGCGAGGAAAACCGGTCGCGCCATCCCGTCCCATCCCAATAGTCCACGTGTTCGCTGAGAACGACGATCTGGCTCTTCGAAGCAGATCGCTGCGCGTCAAGCTGGCGCAGGAGTTCGTCGGCGGGAGGACAGCTCGAGCATCCTTCGGACGTAAAGAGTTCCACGAGAATTCCCGGGGCAGATGACTGAGAAGTTTGCGCTGACAAGAGTGTGGCTGATTGTTTCGCTAGTGGAACAATCAACAACGTCGTTAGAAGAGAGACAAATGCCGCTCCGAAAGCGCACTTCATGATCGATAGATTCTCAACCTCAAGGGAGATTACAGCAAGCCAGCGGCGAACCAGAGATATGGCGAAGGAGATTGGGACGAATGGGGCAGCAAGAGATAAGAACTTCTGCTGGTAGGCTCAGCCTTCGCGCGATCAAGCACTGAGATATTACCGTTCGATCGCCCGCTCCTGGACGTCGCTTGCTCCCGCCGCTCGGCACAGAGCGACCGCGATGAACATAGCTACGCACCATAGCAGACTGAGTCCGAATACCCAGCGCACGCGCTCTCCTTGATAACTGCCTTTAGGGGATTGGATTTTCGGGGAAGAGATTGGGATTCTGCTATTCAGTAACGAAACTGTCAAACCGACGGTAATCCCGTTTTGGTGACGTAACAAACGAACGAATAGTCGCAATGTGTTGGAGTCTCAGCGTTTGCATCGCAGCTATCGTCGGATTCCGGGTAATCCGGTACACTGCGGGCTCCTGAGTTCATCCCATGACTGCTTCTGGTCCTCTCACCGTGCTTTGCATTGCCAGCTACGAAAAAGGTCACGAGTTTCTGCGTGAAGCGAAACGCCAGGGATGCACCGTGTTGCTGCTCACATCTGAGAGTTTGATGAAGACAGCAAGTTGGCCGACGGAGAGCATCGACGACATCTTCTACATGCCCGATGTCAATAAGAAATGGAACCTGCAGCACACCATTCTGGCGGCGAGCCACTTAGCGCGAAATCGCAGGATCGATCGCATTGTGCCATTGGATGATTTTGACCTGGAGACTGCGGCGGCGCTGCGCGAGCACATGCGCATTCCCGGAATGGGCGAAACGACGACCCGCTACTTTCGCGACAAACTGGCGATGCGTGCGCGAGCGAAATTCGCAAAACTGCCGGTTCCGGAGTTCGTACGGCTACTCAACGACGGCGAGATACACGAATTTACGCGTGCCATACCGTCTCCTTGGATGTTGAAGCCGCGGTCTCAGGCGGGCGCCATCGGGCTAAAGAAAATCACCAGCGAGCATGAGCTTTGGAAGTCGCTGGAGGCCCTGGGTGACGATCGATCGTTTTATCTTCTCGAGCGATATCTTCCCGGGCAGGTTTATCACGTAGACACAATCGTCTTTCATGGAGAACTGCTTTTCTCCAGCGTGAGCAAGTATGGCACGCCTCCGATGGACGTGACTCATCAAGGGGGCGTATTTACCACCCGAACTCTGCCTGGTGAAGATCCAAAGACGGTGGAATTGTGCGACCTGAATTGGAGAGTGCTGCAGGCGTTCGGACTGGTGTGGGGTGTCTCGCATAGCGAATTTATTGTTGCTCAAGACGGAAGTACCTACTTCTTAGAAACATCAGCTCGTGTTGGCGGAGCAAACATTGCGGAGCTGATTGAGGCGGCGACAGGAGTGAACCTGTGGCGGGAATGGGCAAAAGTTGAGATTGCCGGCGAGGATGGAAGCTACGCTCCGCCACAAGCGAAGCGAGATGCCGCAGGGTTGCTGATCTCATTGGCCAGGGAAGAATGGCCGAGCACCGAAGAGTTTAGAGATTCAGAGATTGTGTGGCGCATGCGAAAGCCATGGCACGTTGGCATGATCGTCCGCTCTACTCAGCATGCTCGGATAGAAGAATTGCTGCAGCAATACTCCGATCGTGTGCAACAAAAATACACGGCGTTCCAGCCGCCTCCGGATCGTCCGACTCACTAATTTGAATGCTTTAGGATAGATTAGCGTCCGAGACGTTCTTCTCGCGCCGCTCGTACGCGGGCAAGTCCATTGCGAGCCGCAGCGTTCATATGATCGAGGCGCAGAACGATTCCATATTCGTAGCGAGCGAGCGGATAATCGCCGGCTCCTGCCGCCGCATCGGCTTTGCGCAACAGGTCAAGAACATCTTTCCGGGTGAACCCTTCTACTTCCTGGGGCTCGGCAGCTTTCGCCCAGCGCTTGCGCGCGGTGTTGGTATCGTTGGGTCTTGCGGGCTCAGATTGCGTGTCCTCTTCACCCGAAGCTTCCGATTTCACGACCACGCCAGAGTTAGGCGTATTGATCGCCGCCTGGGTCTTGGGAGTGTCTGTCGCAGAAGCAGGCTCTTGCACTGTACTCGCTGGGGCGGGGTTCGGATCGGGCGCCGCGACTTGAGTTGAAGTTGAATGCGTATCACCGCTGGTTTGCGGAGCTGTTGAGGCCGCCGTGTCAGAAGTCGCAGTCGGCTGCGTTGCAGAAGCTGCATCCTGCGCGGCGGAATTCTCCGAAGCGGTCTTTGTGTTGTCCGGTTCCGCGCCGGTACTAGCAGGTTGCGGACTAGCTGTGCTCGCTTGGTCACCAGCGGCTGATGTGGCCTCGAGCTGGCTGAGCGCAGGCTTTTGCGGTGTGCGGGTAATCGTGATTGTTCTTCCGGCAACAGAAGGGAAGGCTCCCGTGCGCGACTTCACGCGCATGGCCCAGCCCGCCAGTGCTATCAAGAACAGAACTGCCACAACCCCAACCCAGCCCGAGCTACTCGAACGACGCCGAGGTTCGACAGCTTTGATTCGCGTCGAGCTAAGCGGGCGAGCCTGAACTGCCGAGGGCTCGGCAACTTTCTCGACCCCTGCGTGCGCCTCCGCGGGCGGCTTCAATAGCGCTGCTTGTTCGCGAAACGCTTCGCGCATTTCCTCGCAGCTCTGATAGCGATCAGCGGGGTTCTTGGCCAACGCCTTGCGAATAATAATGTCGATCCCATTCGGGAGTGACGGGTTGATTACGGAGGGCGGCACGGGATCTTCGTGGATCAGCTTGTAGAGAACCGCCGGCATCTCCCCCTTGAAAGGTTTCTCGCGGGTAAAGAGTTCGTAGAAGACGGTGCCGAGCGAGAAAATGTCCGAGCGCTGATCTAGTTTCTTGCCCGTAGCCTGCTCCGGCGCCATATAAGTCGGTGTTCCGACCACAACGCCGGTCATTGTCATATTGGTGTCGCCAAACTTGGCGATGCCGAAGTCGAGAACTTTTACCGTTCCTTCAACGGTGACCATGAAGTTGGCAGGTTTCAGGTCACGATGGATTACACCGCGTTGATGCGCGAATCCAACTGCGCTGCACATCTGGTCTGCATAGGACAACAGCGTCGGGAGGACAGGCAGTTTGCCTGCCTCAAGCAGGCTGCCTAGGGTCTCTCCCTCGACAAACTGCATGCTGAGGTACACGAAGCCGTCTTGTTGCCCGATATCGTAGATGGTGATGATGTTCGGATGATCGAGTCCGCCGGCGGCTTTGGCTTCGAGCTTGAGCCGGTCAACGAGCTCAACTCCATCACCGAAGTTACGCTGAATGGAGATCGTCTTGAGTGCGACCGTGCGTCCGATTACGTTGTCGTAGGCCTTATAAACAATGCCCATCGCGCCGCGGCCGAGCTCCGATTGAAGCTGATACCGGTTCGCGGCAGTTGCATCCACACCCTCGATCTGACCTGGTTTGCGTACGTGCGAGTAAGTAGACTCATCGGTCCACAGCAGCTCATAAAGAGCCTCGGACCCCGGTGCGGGCGCGCGAAATGCCTTCGGGCCGAACAAAAATCCAGGAATGTTCCTGGCCGCCTCGTAAATCTTTTCGCCTACCAGAATCTGAGCCGAGTTTGTTTCTGCGACAACGCTGGCCGGACTTGCAGCGCTAGGATTTGAGGAAACCTGCGCGCTATGGCTGTGCACGATAACAGCAGCAACCACCTGGCTGGCTGCAGGATTTCGGTGAAAAGTGAGCAGCTTTACCTGTAGCGTCTTTGCCGCCGAGAGAGCATTGAAACAATTCCCGAATCGGGCGGTGAGAGTGTTTCCGCGCACCTCTGACACTCTGCCTTGGCCCTCGGCAATTACATTGCGAATCAGCTCCGCCAGAGCTTCATCGGCAGCGCAATCCAGGTCACGCAGCTTTTGTTGCGGTCCGGGATACTCCCACAGGCGAACGCAAAAAGTTGCCGCGGCAACGAGGCGCTCGTCTGTGTGAGCGCTTTCCTGCTTCTCCCGCGGATTGGGCGTGTGTTCCAAGGAATCCATTGCGTTGCTGAGACATGGGCGCCCGGCATTGGGGATAACACCGGCGTACTGCTCCCACCCACTAAGAATAACGAGGAATGGCTATATCTCGTTGATTACCTAAGTGCTTGATTCTTTAGTTCTTCGACACTCGGCGGATGTGGCCCTATGCTACCGTCAGAATTCTCCCCAGAAGGCGCTTACTCCGGAATGATTTCGCAAAAATACACCCCAATTCAGGCATATGGACGTGCGTTGACAATGCTCCGCCAGCCAAGTCGATTTTTCCGCCTCTCAGCAGTTACTCTGCTCTGCTGTTTTGCCGCGTCGCTGCAGGCAGCGAATACGCGCATGACGGCGATTGCTCTCTTCGATGGTTCCGATGGTCCCGCGTATGTGCAGATCAGCGGCGTGACGCTGAACGGCAAAACCGAGCTGCGCATGTGCGATGGCGTAACGAAGATCGAGAAGCGGAACTACGACTTGTTGTTCAAGACGCAACTTGCTGGCGCAACTTCACTGGAGCGCAGCGCCGACGGCGTGCTTAAACTGACCGTGAACTCGAAACCAATCTGCGTAGTTCCGGGCAGCCTCAGGTTTGATAAGAAGACCGAACTCACTCCGGCAGAAGCCGCTGACCAGGCAATGCTGCAAGGACTCATCATTTCGTCTTCAACTCCGGGACTAGGACTTCCACCATTCAAGCCAGGAGTGCGATTGGTATTCGTCGCCGCTCCCGATGACGAACTCGCTGCCTATCTCTCGGCCGACCGCGCGCATTCAACTTCGGCGTGGCAGGCATTTCTGCAGCATTATGGATCTTCCACGCGCGCTGCCGATGCCAGAAACGCGATGGCAGCGATCTACGAGGGATCGGCGGAGTCTGCCTTTGCTGAATATCGCAGATCAGTAACGCGCAGCGATCTGACACGCCTGAAACAAGCGCAACAACAGGCCGACGATGCGGAAAAGAGCGTCGCTGGTTACGCTCCGGCGCGCAAGCTGAAAGAGCAGATCAATAAAGAACAGGAGTCATTGCTCGAATCCGATCGCAACAGTCTCCAGAACTTTCGCAAGGCGCTCACGGAGCACGCAGTTGGTTACGCACAATTAGCTGCAGCGAAGCAGCACAGCGAACAAGTAATCGAAGTAAATTCTCAATATCCTCCAGCGTTGGCCTTGCATGCAGAGATCGTCGGCGAACAGCGCAAGTTGAACTCGGCAGTGCAGAGCGCGGAAACCTCCCTTACCGCAAGGCGATACGACGACGCAATGGCTGTACTTGCGCCCTACCGTTCGTTTGCGCCGGAGGTGCCGCGCATCGACGCCGTTGTTTCGGCGGTGTACACAGTCCATCTTGTCCGTGGCCAGGAATTTGCTAAGAGCCGGGCGTGGGATCAGGCTGCCGCAGAGTTTCGTAGGGCCCTTGATGTCCGCAGCGATAGCAATGACGCCGCTGCCGCTCTGAAGAACGCGGAGCTGCAGTCGAATAATGCCAGCAACAAGCAAGCGGCACAAAACGCAATGGCCCAAAGCCGGAGCTACGCCGCGAAGGGCGAATTCGTTGACGCTTACGAAATTCTGGCGAACTTGCCGGATGCACAGCAGCCCTATGTTGCCGATCAGCTCGCTTCATTACAGAAAAACTATGTGACGGCTGCATTTCGTCGCGCGCAAAAGCTTCAGGAGATTCACGTTCCCATTCGGGGACGCGCCGATGAGGACGCCGTCCGCCAAGCCTACGATCTGCTCGAACGCGCCAGCAGCCTCAGCGGAGATCCCGCGATGAAACTCAAGCGCGATCTGCTCTCCGACAAAATCAGTGCTTACTATGTCGAGCAGGCGCAGAAGTACCTGAGCAAGCCGATGGGATCGGGAGTGGGAATCGGCTGGCTGTACTTAGGAGAAGCCGAGCGATATAAGCCCAATATGGGAGTGGTCCGCGAGGCGATGGCACGCTATGCAACCGCCTACCAGTTGCGGTCCCGACTTTCCATGGGCGTTGTGCTTCGTGACCAAACCTCCCGCCGCGACAATCTCGGCTTCGCCGATCAGTTGCGAGATGCGATTGCCAACGGCCTGGAGTCCTCCGGACTTCCGATGAAGGCTCTTCGCCAGTTCAATGAATCCGATTCTGTGCAGCCCAACTTCGTATTAGTGGCAGAGATCCTCGAGCACCGAGTAGTGAAGAACACTAACCTGGAGACGCTCCAGTCGAAATACCGCGCCGCTACGCATGAGGTCAAGAATCCGGCGTGGCTGCAAGCGAATCAGGATTATGACGCCGCCCAGCAGCAGCTAAGCGCAGCACAGCGTGCGGCCGCCGATGCCCAGGGACAGCACAAGAAGAAAGAAGTGATTGTGGCCGCCAACGAAGCAGTGGCTGCAGCACAAAAGCACGTAGCCGACACGCGGCACACGCTCGAGACTACGGAACAGACCCGTCCGGAAAACGTGATCGAGACCTACAACTATACGAAGAAGAACATCGATCTCACGGCGGTAGTCGACACGACCTTCCGCATCAAGGATCAGTCTGGGAATGCGGTCGAGGCTCCGTCTGAGATCAGACGAGATGACCACAAAGTAGCCGTCGTCCTCGATAACGTGAAGCCGGAGGACACGGAAGGAATCAAGAAGCAGAGCACCGAACCCGACGAAGGACAGTTCCTGACGGATCTCGAAATTCAGTCCAGAGACGCCCTGATCAAATCGGTTCGAGAAAAGGTCCTGCTTCTTCCGGGAAAGATCCTGGCTGAAGCCCGGAGGCGCACCCAAAGCGGCGACCTGGACGGCGCTGCAGAGGAATACGTTCTGTATATGAACGCGGTGAGTCCCGATTCATCCCAGGGGAGAGAAGAGGCGGCCAACTTCCTGCACGATCATTTCAACGTCACGGTCGGCGCACAGGCAAACACTGCGGAATCGCGGGTGGAGCGGCCGTTGCGATAAAGTTCCGCGCACCGCATAGTCCCGCGCCGTCACAATAGTAATGATCGTGCTGGCACCTTCCTGCCGCTTTTCGCCACGGCGTTCTGGTTACCGGTGGTTCACACCGGATTGATTCGCCCCCGATCTTCTTTCTCGAGTGCGCTGCGCAGTGCAACCTGGCCTTTTTCCTTGAGAAGATCAGCGAGCTGCAGTACTTCATTGTCGCTGGTGTAACCAGTGATCCTGAAGTCGTATGGGACAGACTTGTCCCCGGCGGCTTCCACCGATTCCGATGGCCACGGCAGAGTAGGGGTCTGGTTTGGACAACTCATCGCGATTGCTCCCATCAGCCTGAGCAGATGCACAGATGGACAACGCCCCAAACGCTGCCAGCAGCGCCAATCTCCCGATACCAGTTTTCATGACGCGAATCTCCTCACTCTTCCTTTGAATCGACGCCGACGTCAGTTAGAGGTCTGTCAACATTGACAGATTCCCAAACTGATTCTGCGGAAATAGCCGTCACCCAAAGCTCCGATCCACGTAGCTGAGAAGTACGCAGAAAACGCAGGGCCAAGACTGGCAACATTGCCAGTCCACGAGGCGCTGTCGCGCGGCTAGGCTTGGCGGCTGATGAGAGGACTGAAGATGCCTTCAAATGATTTAATTCAACGCCAAGTATTGCCCATTCCGGACCGCAAACCGGTCGGCCTGATTACCTATGACGCCAAAGATCCAGACACCAAGTTTCCGCCAATCACACCATTGCGCCCGCCGGCTGGTGCGCCGAACGTGCTCTGGATCCTGCTTGACGATGTGGGCTTTGGAGCATCGAGCGTCTTCGGCGGTCCATGCAAAACGCCTACGGCAGAGAGGCTGGCGGCGGGTGGCCTCCGATACAACCGATTCCATACCACCGCTCTCTGCTCGCCGACGCGGGCGGCGTTTCTCACTGGACGCAACCATCACGCCAACGGGCTCCGGCTTCGAGCATTTCTTCGGGTTTATCGGCGGCGAGACCGACCAGTACTATCCGGGGCTGTACGACGGAACCACGCCAATCGAGCCGGATCGGACTCCCGAGCAGGGCTACCATCTGATGGAAGATTTGGCTGACAAGGCGATTGCCTACATTCGCCAGCAGAAGGCGATGGCGCCGGACAAGCCGTTCTTCATTTATTTCGCTCCGGGCGCGACCCATGCGCCGCACCACGTCCCCAAGGACTGGATTGCGAAATACAAGGGCAAGTTCGATCAAGGCTGGGACAAGCTTCGCGAAGAGACTTTCATACGCCAGAAGAAGCTCGGAGTTATCCCCGCCGATTGCGAATTAACCAAGCGGCCGGAAGAGATTCCGGCGTGGGATAAGACCGAGGCAAGGCTTCGTCCGGTGCTGACGCGCGAGATGGAGATCTACGCGGCATTCCTCGAGTTCGCCGATCATCACGTCGGCCGCCTCATCGATTCGCTGACCGATTTGGGAATCTTGGACAACACACTCATTTACTACGTCATCGGCGACAACGGAGCCTCGGCTGAGGGTTCGCTGATCGGCACCATCAACGAAGTCGCGATGGGCGACGCGCCCGATCTGGTGACGCCGGAGCTCATGATCGAGCGCATCGACGATCTCGGCACATCGCGGTCGTTTAACCATTACGCGGTCGGCTGGGCGCATGCGCTCGACACACCCTATCAGTGGACTAAGCAAGTCGCGTCGCACTGGGGCGGCACGCGCAACGGGACGATCGTCCACTGGCCGAAGGGGATCAAAGCCAAGGGAGAGCTCCGCTCGCAGTTCCACCATGTGATCGATGTGGCGCCCACCGTCCTCGAAGCGGCCGGGCTGCCCGCGCCGACCATGGTGAACGGCGTCCTGCAAGAGCCATTGCACGGCGTCAGCATGGCGTACTCGTTCGACGACGCAAAAGCGGCGGAGCGGCATGAGACGCAGTACTTCGAGATGCTCTGCAATCGCGGCATCTATCACAAGGGCTGGACCGCGGTTACGCGACACGGCAATCCGCCATGGGTGATGGCAGAGGCGCAGCCTGCGCTGGATGACGACGTCTGGGAGCTGTACGACACAAACAAGGATTGGTCACAGGCGCACGATCTCGCTAAGCAGATGCCGGAGAAGGTCGCTGACCTCAAGCGACTGTTCGAGTTCGAGGCGACGAAATACAACGTCTTCCCCCTCGACGACCGCAAGGTCGAGCGTGCGAACCCGGACCTCGCTGGACGCCCGTCCGTCGTGCACGGCAGCACGCAGCTCCTGTTTCCCGGCATGCGTCGCCTGCAGGAAAACTCGGTTATCAACACCAAGAACAAGTCGCATTCGGTCACGGCGGAGATCGAGGTGCCTGCGTCTGGAGCCAGCGGCGTCATTGTCGCCCAGGGCGGCAACATGGGCGGATGGAGCCTGTACGCGCATCAGGGCAAGCTGAAGTACTGCTACAACACCGTCGGGATACTTCACTACGACATCACGGCAACCTCGCCATTGCCCGCAGGCAAGCACCAGGTGCGGATGGAGTTCGTCTACGACGGCGGTGGCCTCGGTAAGGGCGCTGCCATTGGGTTGTACGTGGATGGCAAGAAGGTCGGCGAAGGGCGCGTGGAGCGCACGCACCGCTTCCTCTTCTCGCTGGACGAGACGCTGGAAGTCGGAAGCGACGTGGGCGAGCCCGTTTCTGCTGACTACGGCCCGGGCGGCAATGAGTTCAGCGGAAAGATCAACTGGGTGCAGATCGATGTCGATGCCGCAGCTAAGGATACCGATCACATGATCGGCGCCGAAGAGCGGTTCATGGTCGCCATGGCGCGGCAATAAGAAAACACTGTCGATCACAACAGAGCGCGGTCAGTGGCGACGCGTTCTGTTGTGTGGAGCAAATGAAAATGTCAATTGCGACGAGAGTTTCCATAACAACGGTATTTCTATCAGCGCTGTTGGTTCTGCATCCTGCTGCTTATGGACAGGAGACGGCGACACCCCAATCGCCCGAAAAACAAAAGATGGCTGCAGCCGCACCCGCCCCAGCTGATGCTGCGAGTCCAGCACCAGCACCGGTGCCCACGCCAGATTTCTGGGAACAGGAGGAGATGACGGGGGATTGGGGCGGAGCTCGATCGCGGATGAAGGAAAAAGGTGTCACCACGGAGATTACGCTTTCGCAGTTCGCGCAGGGCGTAGCTGCCGGCGGTATCACCAGAGGCGGCGTGTACAACGGCAGCTTCCAAACCGACTTCAAGTTCGATTTCGGGAAACTCGCAGGCTGGCAATTCTGGTCGGCTGACTTCAAGACCGAAACACGTTATGGCGGGCCCGTGTTGCTTGGAGTCGGAACGATCAACCCGGTTAACACGATAGCTATCGTTCCCGCCGGTTCCGGAACCGTGTTTTCAATCACTACGCTGAATGTAACGAAGCTATTCCCGGTTGATCTGAAGAAAGGCAATCTCTTAGCCGTCTCGGTGGGGCGCTATAACCTGCTCGACCTGGTAGAGGAGGACTTCTTCGCGGGCGGTGGTATAGAACGATTTCTCAATATCGCCCAAATTGGCCCTTTGACGGTTCTGCGGCAAGTCCCGCTCATCACGAATGCGGCGACGGTTGCTTACATCCGCGGCGGAAAGCCGTTCCTCACTTTCACTGTGCTCGATCCCAACGATCACTCCACCACGACCGGCCTGTCGGATTTGTTTGCCGACGGTGTGACCCTCTACCCGAGTATTGCACTTCCGTCAAAGTTCTTCGGCAAGACGGGCGAGCATTCGTTTGGCGTCGCCGTAACCACCAAGGCGTACACGCCATTCGATGCGATCAGGCAGATCATCATTCCCGGACCTCCGATTCGTCGGATCGCTCCGCAAAGAGGCTCCTGGTCGGCGAGCTACACAGCTCGGCAATACCTTGTCGAGAGAGCGCCTCACAACGGGTGGGGCGTTTTCAGTCAGCTATCGTTTGCGGACAACGGCACCAGCCCGATCGCTACATTTTGGGATATCGGCCTCGGCGGCAACGGTATTTTCAAAAGCCGTCTGCGCGACGAGTTCGGAATCTCTTATGCATTCACCAACTTGAGCAGTGTTCTAAAGGACAATCTCAGCCTGCTCAGAGTCAATCTGCCGCGGCCCGAGCACCAGATGGAAACGTTCTACAACTTCCACATCACTCCATGGCTCAGACTAACCGCCGATTTGCAGATCATTCGCCCCACTCGGGCCGTGGCGCAAACCGCGGTGGTTCCGGGCGGACGGTTGGAGATGGTTTTCTAGACTTCAGAGGAGAAAAAGATGAGCAATGACAAACTCCGCCGCGACGTACTTCCTATCCCGAACATCACACCGCCCGGGCTAACAACCTACGACGCGAAAGATCCGGACACGAAGTATCCTCCGATCACGCCCTTACGGCCCCCCAAAGGCGCGCCCAACGTGTTGCTCGTCTTGATTGACGATGCAGGATTCGGCTCGTCGAGCGCGTTCGGTGGGCCCTGCGAAACGCCTAACCTGGAAAAGCTCGCCGGCGAAGGTCTCAGATACAACCGCTTTCACACGACCGCGCTCTGCTCGCCGACGCGCGCGGCGTTTCTCACCGGTCGCAACCACCATACGGTCGGTATGGGAAACATTACGGAGAACGCTACCAGCGCGCCCGGCAACAGCTCGATACGGCCGAACACGTGCGCACCGCTGGCCGAAATCCTGAAACTAAATGGCTACTCGACCGCCCAAATCGGGAAATGCCATGAAGTTCCAGTGTGGGAAGTGACTCCCCTGGGACCGTTCAATGCCTGGCCTACGGGTGGCGGCGGTTTCGAGTACTTCTATGGCTTCATTGGCGGCGAAACGAGCCAATGGTTTCCCGCTTTGTTCGAAGGCACCACGGCAGTCGAACCTGCCAAGACGCCCGAAGAGGGCTACCACCTCACGGAAGATCTGGCCGGCAAAGCCACCAAATGGATCCGCCAGCAGAAGTCACTCATGCCGGATAAACCCTTCTTCATGTACTTCGCCCCGGGCGCAACCCACGCGCCGCACCATGTGCCGAAGGAATGGATCGATAAATATAAGGGTAAGTTCAATCAAGGTTGGGACAAGGTTCGAGAAGAGACATTTGCACGTCAGAAAAAGCTCGGCGTTATTCCGAAGGATTGTGAACTAACCGCGCGCCATCCGCAGATTCCATCATGGGACTCAACCTCCGCTGAGATGAAGCCAGTGCTGGCGCGCCAGATGGAAGTCTACGCCGGATTCATGTCTCACACCGATCACCAGATCGGGAGGCTGATCGATGCATTGAGGGACCTCGAGATTCTGGACGATACCCTCATCTACGTCGTCATCGGTGACAATGGCGCGTCGGCCGAAGGCTCTCTCCAGGGCACCTTTAATGAGATAGTGTCGATCACCGGCTATGGGCACCTCGAAACGCCGGAGTATTTTGCCGCGCGTCTCGACAAGTTCGGCGGCCCGGAAGCCTACAACCACTACGCGGTCGGCTGGGCGCACGCGATGGATACTCCGTACCAGTGGACCAAGCAAGTCGCTTCCCATTTTGGCGGCACCCGCAACGGGACGATCGTGCACTGGCCGAAGGGGATCAAGGCCAGGGGAGAGGTCCGAAGCCAGTTCTTCCACGTCATCGATGTTGCGCCGACAGTGCTGGAGGTAGCGGGCTTACCTGAACCCACGTTCGTAAACGGTGTCATGCAAAAGCCAATCGAAGGCGTCTCGATGGCCTACACGTTCAACGATGGCAAAGCCGAAGAGCGGCACCAGACGCAGTACTTCGAAATGATGGGCAACCGCGGCATCTATCACAAAGGCTGGACGGCAGTGACCAGGCACCGAACCCCTTGGCAAACAGGCGTAGTGACCACGGCTTTCGACGACGATGTCTGGGAACTGTATGACACGAACAAGGATTGGAGTCAGGCGCATAACATCGTAAAAGAGCAGCCCGCGAAGCTCGCAGAGTTGCAGCGGCTCTGGATGATCGAAGCGACAAAGTACAACGTGCTGCCGCTGGATGATCGCATGATGGAACGCGCCGATCCCGATGTTGCCGGCCGCCCGAAGCTGGTCCGCGGCAACCGTCAGTTGCTTTTCGGCGGAATGGGTCGGCTGACTGAAAGCTCGATCGTCAACTACAAGAACAAGAGTCACGCTGTTACCGCCGAGGTTGTAGTGCCCGATGCCGGAGCCGAAGGCGTGATCGTCGCTGTCGGTGGCAACATCGGCGGGTGGAGTCTCTACGCGAAGGAAGGCAAGCCGAAGTACTGCTACAACTTTTATGGCCTGAACCAATACTACGTCGAAGGCAGCAGCAAAATTCCTCCAGGTACGCACCAGGTGCGCATGGAGTTTGCTTACGATGGCGGCGGCATCGCAAAGGGTGGCGCGGTTACGCTCTACGTGGACGGTAAACCGGTAGGCACCGGAAGGATCGAACAGACGGAACCAATCGTGTTCTCCGCCGACGAAACCTTGGACGTAGGTACGGAAAACGGTTCGCCGGTGACAACCGACTACAAAAGGCGAGAGTTCAACGGTGAAGTGAACTGGGTGGAAATCGATGCCGGCAAGGATGCGGAGAACTTAGATCATCTCATCAAACCCGAAGAACGCTTTGCCGTCGCGATGGCTATGCAGTAGTAAAAGCTTGAATGAGTGAAGGAGGCGGAACCTCGCCTCCTTCAGATTTCGTAAATACGCTATCAGTGAATCTGGGAATGCATTCCCAAATAGACACTGACAACTAGATCTTGACTCCGAGCTTTCTCGCGTGTTCTTCGCAGAATACAGCAACAACATTTAATTCCTTTACGAACCCCGCTACATGCACCGCGAAATTGGGGCAATTGGGCGAATCGCACAGATATTCGCCGAGCTGCTCTTCGTAGCCATCCGCGCCGGTGATTCCTGTTTTAATTATGACCATTGGCATGCTGGGCAACCTGCCTCATTTCTATCCAGAGCTTACGAATGAAGTCAGGCTCGCTCAAGTGACTCTCGGCAGCATGGTCACCTGGACAAAAGTAATCCCGGTCACTTCCGCGCGAAAACTGGAAAGCAGACACTGACAAGATTGCCAGTGTTAGAACCGCTGATGAATGAATAGCTTCTCCAGGTGAATTCGCCGCATGCACATCGGTCTGAACGACATATGAGAGCCAAGCGCACCGGAGAAGACTGGAATGCCTGACAAACCGAACATCATCTACTTCCACGTGGACAACCTGGGCTACGGCGAGTTGGGCTGTTACGGCGGCGGTATATTGCGCGGCGCCCACACGCATCGCATCGATCAGTTCGCCACCGAGGGCTTTCAGCTGCTCAACTATGCGCCCGAGGCGCAGTGCACACCATCGCGTGCGGCGCTGCTTACTGGCCGTCATGCCATTCGCAGTGGCAATCACACGGTTGCGATGTCGGGAGCGGACTCTGGAATCGTCAGTTGGGAGCGCACGCTGGGCGATGTCTTCTCGGAAGCAGGCTACGCGACGATGTGCATGGGCAAATGGCACATCGGTGACTGTGATGGACGCTGGCCCACCGACCACGGTTTTGATGAATGGTACGGCCCGCCTCATTCCTACGACGAAGCGCTCTGGGAAACTGATCCCTGGTACGACCCTGCGCGCGATCCTGTCGCGTACATGCTGGAAGGACGCAAAGGGGAGAAGGTCAGGAAAGCGGAAAAGCTGACTTATGATCTGAAGCGCAATATCGACATCGAGTACAAGCGTCGCGGCTTCCGGTTCATGGAGGACAACGCGAAGTCAAAGCGTCCATTTTTTCTCTATTACAACCACTCGCTCATGCACATCCCGGTGGTGCCGCGCGACGAGTACAAGGGAAAGAGCAGCAACGGCGACTGGGGCGACTCTCTGCTCCAGCTCGACGGCGACTTCGGCGATCTCCTGGACAAGATCGAGGCGTTAGGGCTGCGCGACAACACGATCGTGGTCTTCGCCGGCGACAACGGCAACGAGGAGATGCTTCTGCATCGCGGAACCGCCGGCTTTTTTGAAGGGTCTTACTTTACCGGCATGGAAGCTTCACTGCGCACGCCCTGCATCGCCCGCTGGCCAGGGAAGATCGCAGCCGGTCGAACGAGTAATGAGATCTTTCACATCACCGATTGGTTCACCACATTTCTCACTATGACAGGCCTATCCACTCCGAACGACCGAGTGATTGATGGGAAGGACCAATCGGCATTCCTTTCCGGGAAGCAGGAGAAATCGAACCGCGAAGGATTCATTTATTGGAATGGCGAGAAGATGTACGGAGTGAAATGGCAGAATTTCAAACTGGTATTGGTCGAGCAACGATACCTGACCGATCCCGCCCTGCCGCTAAGCAATCCCCATATCGTGAATCTAGTCACCGATCCCAAAGAACGCGAGCCGTACAACCCGGTCTACTTTCATTCGTGGACCATGGCCCATTTCGGCCGCCTACTCAAGGAGTTCCAGATGAGCGTGGCCCGCGAGCCGCTCATACCGGCCGGCGCTCCGCTCGACCATGTGCCGAAGGCTGGGGTACCGCAGGTCAAGAAGATCGCCTGACCGTAGGATCTCCTGTTCTGGGCCTATGCCTGTCAACAGTGACAGGTACGCACTCGGCTTCAGCGGGCTAACTTACTGCATACCCTTAGGAATACTGCCTTGTCTGCAAGGAGAAGACTGCATGAAACCCTCATCTTCTGGTGGCGTACGTATAGCTGGAATGCTTCTCGCATGCTTGTTCTGCGCGATTCCTTCGTTTGCTCAGGGTACCGACAAAGCCTGGTCACTTCTGCAGTCGGCTGTCTCAGACAAGGACAAAGAGCATCGCGCCAGCTCGGTGAAGGCATTGGGCCTATTGGCGAACAACTCTAAGGCAGCCGACCTGGCCACCAATGCGCTCGCTGACGAGAACTCCGAGGTCCGAGCGGCTGCAGCCGAAGCTCTGGGACAGATGCGAGCGAAGGCCACTGCTCCCAAATTGAAACAGGTGATCCAAAGCGACAAGGAACCTTCAGTAGTAATGGCGAGCGCCCGCTCGCTAATCGCTTTGGGCGATCCCGTCGGCTACAACGTGTACTACGCCGTGCTTACTGGGGAAAGAAAGACCGGAACTAGCCTGCGCGACGAGCAGAAAAAGGCCCTGAGAGACCCGAAGAAAATGGCCGAGTTCGGCTTCGAGCAGGGAATAGGCTTCGTTCCCTTTGCGGGAATTGGCGTTGGAGCGGTCAAGGCGCTTACGAAAGACGATACCTCTCCGGTTCGCGCAGCCGCGGCCAAAGTTCTGGCTCGCGATTCCGATCCTAAGAGCGCCAAGGCGTTGATAGACGCCGCTTCGGACAAGAGCTGGATTGTGCGCGCCGCGGCGCTCGACGCTATCGCCCATCGCAACGATCCCACTCTGGCCGTGCAGATTCAGAGCCATCTCGACGATGACAAGGATGAAGTCCGCTATACGGCAGCGGCGGCGATCATTCACTTGCAGGATGTACAAAGCGGAGCTACAGGCCGAAAGTCGCGATAGCATACGCCGATGTCAGGACAAAGTGAGCACTCAGAGACATGACTCTTTCGAACCGTAAATCTGAGAGGCCCAACAATTGTTGAAAAGCTGAAATGAGCTTCGCGTCAAGTGCGAACTGTCATCCTGAGGCCAGCTGTTGGCCGAAGGATCTCCCGGAATACTTCAGACTCGATTAGCCTGTCCTGGTTCTTTGGCCTGAATTCTCGTGAGAGAGTCGAAAGTGCAATTAAGAGCGATACATCGCGGGAGATCCTTCGGCCAAAAGCAGGCTTCAGGATGACAGTCTTTTGAGATTCCGCGATGATTTTTCAGCCTTCTAAGGTAAAGCAATTATTCTTACGCACGCCTGTAAGGCGTGCTCTTCTACGAAGTTCCACGCAGACTGCCGGTTCTCTGCCAGGTAGTCAAGATCGATGCTTCGACTCAATTCAACCGGACGACCTCAGCTCAAGAATGGCTCGAGTATGTATCTTCCTGCATTGCTTTTTGGATCGCGTTTACTAAGTCATCCGCCATTAGATACTTGAGCACAAACGCGGAGGCTCCCACGCTGAACGCTTTCTGCTTAATCTCCGCGTCATTGGCGGCGGTGAGAACAACGACTTTGGTCGCTGGAGTTGTGCGCTTGATCTGGCGGCAGGCGTCGAGTCCGTCAACGTGGGGCATAGAGATGTCGAGCACGACGACGTCAGGTTTGAGTTTTGCGGTCTCTTCGACTATCGCGGCGCCATCCGTCACGCGACCCACCACGTCACAAAAGGGGTTCAGCAGGCGCTGCAAGGCAGCCAGGATTCCGGCGTGATTATCCGCCAACAGCACTCGCGGTCGCAGTTCTTCTGGCATAACACAACACTGATGGATTGTCGCACGTTGGCCCGGGGCCCGGCGATCTATGTCTCGCAGCGCTTAGAGATGTTCAGGCCGCGTGGTTCTCATCATCCTTGGCCGGGTTTGCTGCTGCAGCAACCAGTCCCATAGCGGTGTCATGCGCGAGTCCCGGTCTTAGTGGTGACTCCAGCCTGACTTGGGCTGTCAATTCGGTGCCCGTGCCCGGTAGAGAAGTGATCAGAAGTTTCCCTCCAATTAGTTTCAGTCTCTCTCGCATGGTGGCCAGCCCAAGCCCGTTTGCAGCGGTCGAAGCATCAAAACCCTCTCCGTAATCCTTGATCGTCATTATCAGCGTTCCGTCTGTAGCCGCCAGTCTCACTTCAATATGAGAGGATCGGCTGTGTTTCACTGAATTGCTCAAGGCTTCCTGAGCTACGCGATAGAAGCAAAGTGCGAGATCCTCCGGAAGAGGTACTTTGATCTCCTCGGCGGTGAGTTGGATATCCAGGCCATACTGTTTCGACAATTGCTGACAGATTTCTCTCAATGCCACCGCGAGCCCCAGCATTTGCAAGCTCTTCTTCGGTAGCGTTAATGATCCGGCCGCTCAGGTTGTTCACAACCAAATCAGAACTCTTGCGTCGGCGTATCTCCGTGAGCAAGATAATGATGAGGACAAGTTGAGCAACAATCGCGGCCCCACCGCCTAGGACATACCATTTATATTGTTGCCACAAAGATGGGGGGCGGAACCGGACCGTGCCCCGTGGAAGTTTGTTCTCGCTTATCCCCCAACGTTGCAGTTGTCGCCAGTCAACCACGGTCTGGTTCGGTGAAGTTTGTTCGACCGGAAGTCCCGAAGCCGTCCCTCGCTCTAGAACGCGAAGTCCCAAGCCGGCGGCTTGCTCGGCATCATGCTCTAGATCCAGTACAACGCCTCCCACAGCGCCAGTGCCGATATCTGAATCGAACAGCACGTATACCGGCACGTTAGCCGTTGCTGTGACCATAGGGAGAACCTGCGCACTCGTATATGGGTGACCTGTTGCATCCCGAAGCATAGTGAAAAAGACCAAAGCACTGTCAGCAGGCAGTTGGCTTACCTGGATCAACAACTCTGAGAGAGGCAAGTCGTGCAAATAAGTGATATCGATCTTGCCTGCGAACCGCCTAAACTCCTGTTCAGAGAGGCGGCGATAAGCCTCCTCCCGAGGAGAAGCGCCTGATACAAAAAATACGCGGTGAATATTCGGCATTAGCTGCAGGACTAAATCGACTGTTGGGCCAAAGTTCAATGCGCTGGCAATACCAGTCATATTGGCCGGTAGAGTTGGTGGCACCTCCCGACGGTCCACGAAAGTGAAGATCTCGGGAGTGCCGGGCCACAGTTGTTCTCCATGTCTCAGGAGAAACTTCAACGCGGGTCCGCTATCGCTGACAACCAAGTCAATCTTTTTTCCTTGATATTTTTTGCCTAACGTCTCGACCAGCGTCGCGTCGTCTAGACTTAATCGTTCCTGGTCGAAGTATTCTTCAAAGAGCTGATTGCGTGCATCACTGCCAAAAATGTCGCGAAATACTTTTGAGATCCGTAAGTGGCCCGGCTGATTCGCGCTGCCCACGTGGAGTACTAGCACGTTCCGCGTATTCTGCGCCCTGGAGAAAGTTGGTAGAAGCAGCGCGACCGCGAGATATATAGCGAGCCGTCGCCGGAACGTCATTGGCCGTTGAGAGCATCCAAAGAGATTAGAACCAACAGCTATGCGCTCACCGGATTTCGCTGCAACCATGAATGGCTCTCGTCCCCTCTTAAAATTCAATTCGTGCGCCAAACTGAAATGCGCGCGGACCACCTGAGCCGAACACCTGCGTGGCACGCGCGCTCGGCTGACCGTAGTTGACTCCATCTAGAACGTTGTTGTACCCGGTTAGATTAGCTAAATTGACGACATTGAAGATCTCACCCATTAGAGACAAATTCGTTGTTTCCCGAATCCGTATGCGACGTGTAAGTCGCAAATCCTGCGTAATGAAGCTGTCGCCGCTGGAAAAAGTGTCCGGCAGAGCAATTGGATTGATGACCTGATTAAAGGGAGTGCGCGGGCGGATCGCACTTACTGTGCCGTTCGGATTCGTGATGTGGGTGGTGTGGGCCTCAACATTCGCATTGTATTTGTCCACTAATGCGCGTAACCCCGACGCGCTTAGGCCCTCACCAAATCTGTAGTGCTGTGTTGCGCCCGGCAACAGTGTGTTGCTGATCCCATCTCCATCGAGATCAAGCCCGACAAGCACAGTGTCAAGCGGGGGAACGCTGTCAGCCTCGGAAATGACAGCGATTGTCCAACTATTCAATAAACCACCCAGCAGGCTTGACGCGCCGCGATATCGTGGGGATTCAAGAACCCCGCTGGCGACCATTGTGTGGCGCGGGGTAGGAGTAAGATCCGATCTCACGCCACCGATTCCACTGCCTACATTTCCGTAATTCTGAGAATCGTCATCATAGGAGGTGACTGCCACAAAGCCAGTATTCTTGGCAAGAGCATAGCTGATCTTTAATTGGAAGTATGAAGAGAAACGTTTGTCGAGTCTTAGCTGTAGTGCTTGGTACCGATAACTTGCTCCGCTTCCAAAAACATTGATCGGACCAGTTGAGCACTGGTCCTCGGGATTGAGCGCGGCTGCTTGCGCTGGCGTACAGAGCGGAATGACAGGGTCGCGGACAAATGACACGACTCCGGTGGTTGGATTGCTGCCAGTTACTTTGGGCCGGTTGAAACGGTTTTGATCTGCTTGATCTATCGTTTGAAAGCCGCCTTGGTGCAGATAGCGCCGCATAACATAGTCGGCCGAGAGAACCCAGTTTTTGCCAAACTCTCTCTGAATGCCGCCACTCACATGGATGGCATAAGGCGTGGTGTGGAAGGGATCGAACATATTGCTGCCTTGCTTGAGAACTTCGATTTCTCTTACCGTCGCGTCGGTTCCATTGCCGACGCGAGAAGTCAAGTTCGACGTGATCGTAGGTAGCTGTCGTAACAGATCGGCGCCGTTGAAAGCGGTTGGAGTGCTCATGAAGGAAAGTCCAACCACCGATCCGTCCACCGTGGCCCGTCCGTTGCCGGAAGGGCCTAGCGTCGCACGCTCGAGCAACTTACGGAAAAAAGCCTCTTCGTCATGGTAGACACCGCTGCCCACGCGAATCACCGTCTTCTGATTCTTGCCTAAAGCCCAAACTAGACCAATCGATGGATCGAAGTCGTCGGTCTGCGGCTGCGGAGGTCTTAGATTACCGCCGAACAATGGCGCCAAATATGCAGGGCGCTGCAGATCATCGTTGAAGAGGTTCGTGTCATAGGAATATGCAAGACCGTAAGACACTGTAAGCCCAGGCCGAAGATTCCAGGCATCCTGAAAGTAGAATCGTAGTTCATCGTCATGCGATGCCTTTTCGAAGTTGAACGGCCCTGGAAGCGATGCACTACCAACTCCCAAGGTGAAACTACGCAGTGGAAGCTGAAGAATATCTGAGAGTGTTGGCGGGGGGCCGCTAGCATCCTTGAGGGTTGTGGGTAAGGCATCGTACAAGGATGGAAACTGCTGCAAATTCGTTGTTCCCCATAATGTGATTACCGCCGGATCGGATAAATCAAAGACACCCTTCAGAATCAAGTGCTCCCATTCTGAACCCCAACGAAGCCGGTGGGAGCCATGCTGCCAAGTCAAGTTGTCGGAAACTTCGTAGGTACGTGGAGACCTGGAAAATGGGGCGTTTTGCTGGTTCCCAATACGAAATGACGGCGCATCAAACACTTGGATTTCAGCCCCTCCCAAGCCCAGACAGGAAGCCGGATTCCGGCACTCCTTTCCCGTCATGGGTCGTAAGCTGCTGTCCAAAAGGGTGTAGGAGTAGCGCAGATCGTTAACCAAGTTGGCGCTCAGAACCGATGTAACGCCTCCCGCTATTTGGGTGCCAGCGCTGCGACTCACTTGCCAATTGGAGGGCATGAAGGCGCCCGCGGCGGGAGCAGCAATGTTGTTGTTTCTGTCGAGACTCAGGCGCAGAAAGGCAGTGTGCTTGGCATTAATTTCAGCATCAACCCTGATGTTAAACAGATCGAAGTTCAGAGGGCTGGGATAAATCAAATTCAGTTTGTCAAAGATGGGATGGTTGTTCTCTATGTCGAAAACCCCATCCTGATTGTTGTGCTCGTAATTTGCAAACCAGAACAGGCGGTTCTTCATTAGGGGACCCGCGGCGCTGAAGCCGGATTGTCGACGCGCGAAAAACGGATCTGGATTTCCTGGATCACGGTGCAGGCCTGGATAAGCAGCCAAGTTGTGGTCGCGAAAGAAAAAGAAGGCCGAGCCGTGCAGGTCGTTTCCTCCTCGCCGCGAGAGGATATTGATTGCTCCGCTGCCGGTGGTGCTTGTAGAAGGATCGAGACTGAAGCTCGCGATCGCAAACTCTTGCACGGTTTCTTGTGAGAAGTTGAGCATTGTACCGTCGCCTATACGCTCGTTGGTCGCGGCGCCGTCAACGGAAATACGGGTTTGCGAGTACAGCGCGCCCGGTAGCGAGACGCGCGCGTAGGTGTTGCCGAACGCACCGGGATTGGCGACAGAAACTACACTTACACCGGGCTCGAGACGGGCAAGTTCCAGAAAGTTTCTTCCGTTCAGCGGCAAGTTGTTTACCTGGGCTCGTCCGATCGCACTACCGATCTGGGAATCCCTCAGATTCAGAGCTGAGTTTTCGCCGGTAACCTCGATGACTTCCTGCACCTGTCCCGGTCGCAGCGCGAAATTCAGTGTTCTATCGTCGCCCACTTCCAGCGTTTGGATTCGATGAGTCGTTGCGAAGCTGGCAGCCGCGATCGCGATCTCATAATTCCCAGGTACCAGGTTCTCAATCTGGTACTGCCCTTCCGCCTGGGAGAGGGTTGTACGCACCAATCCGGTTTGTTGGTCTGTAACGGCGACAGTAGCTCGGGCAACTGGCGCACCCGTGACGTCGGTGACTGTTCCTCTAATTGCTGAAACCGGCACCTGGGCGGCAACAGTCAATCGTACGAGACAGATTCCAGCCAGGACGATTGGAATTACCCAGCGGTGAAGTAGTAGCCGTTTCATCTGCGTCATACATGCTAGTTTGTTTCAGCGGCCCAAGAGTCACACTGAACTCGCGATCAGCTCCGTTAAGGTTCGCGTGATCTATGCTGCGTGGGTCGCGCTTCGCGAGTCTTTTGTCTTCGCCTCTGCTATGAGTTCGGTTCCTGTTCCGGCAATGGACCTTATAGCCAACGTTCCTCCCACCATACGCAGGCGCTCTTGCATCGTTGCCAGGCCAAGACCGTCGACTTGTGCTGCCGGATCGAATCCCACGCCGAAATCTTTAATCTGCAGAAGCACTCGCCTATGATCATTATCGAAATGAACTTCTACTCGCTTGGAGTGGCTGTGCTTGATCGCGTTGTTAAGCGCTTCTTGCGCCACACGGTAGAGGCAGAGCGAGACATCCTCGGCCAGAGGTAGGGCAGAGCTATCCGCTTGAAGGTCAATATCGATGTGGTGCTGGCCAGCCATCTGTCGGCACACTTCTCTCAGTGCGGCGGGAAGGCCAAGATGCTGCAACTTCGTAGAATGCAGGCGATGCGACAAATTGTGAACGTCAGTCGCAAGTTCTTTGAGCTCCGCCAGGGCACGCTCCAGCTCCGCGCGAACCGAGGCTTCCAAGTTCGGCTCATTGCTTAGGATGTCGAGGTTCAGGGCAAGTAACGACAGACGTTGTCCAATGTCGTCGTGCAACTCGCGCGCCAGATGCCTGCGTTCCTCTTCCGCGACGTTGATAAGCCGGCCGCTTAAACCAACCGTTTCGCCGATCGATTCAGCTTCCGGCTGCACGGAGATGGAGCTGGAATTTCGGGAAGCTTGCGACTCAAGTGAGGGAAGCATGAGGGCACCTCAAGCTGGACAGATAGACAGCCGAGGCCTTGCGGGACCGCAAAGAGGTGGTAAAGCGGCGAGACCCAAAACCGCACGGAACGCCTGTCACTTTGTTCAGGTGTGCCGCACATTCTACTTCGCCGTGAAACAGTGTCAAGTTAAAAAGTAACCTTAATTAATTACTACTAGCGGTAAGAGCGGGACGGGAGCGCGGATTTGTCCGATATGGGAATTTGCAGAGCAGCAGAGTAAGAGTAGCAGAGTAAATGATGATGAGTCGGCATACTCACATGCATCTGTCATAAATGACAGGTAATTATTTGGTAATTCACGGAAAACAAATGATCCAGAGAATTGCTCCACGCGCATGGCGAAGCCTACCCAGGCGACTCGAAGAATTACCAGTCTCTTTTTTTGCCAGTCACTAGCATTACTGACAGTTCATTCGCACATTCATGACGGTTGTAATGGCCCCCGACTCAAGGCGGGACAAACCTCTGCAGTCTGAAGCGTGAGCAATTAGCTTTCGCTCATTCCCGGCAAAGGATTCCTCCGGCGAGTCAGATCCCAATCTGGGCTGAACTGTCTTTATGCAGACCATTGAGAGCCAGACAATTCCCGAAGTCAAGATCAACCAATCTTCTCCTGACAACGACATGGTCTGGATTCCTGGTGGCACATTCCAGATGGGATCCGATCATCACTACCCCGAGGAGGCGCCGGCGCACCCTGCAACTGTCGCAGGTTTCTGGATCGACAAGCACGAGGTCACGAACGAGCAGTTTGCGCAGTTTATTGAGGCGACAAAGTACATCACCACCGCGGAGCGTCCACCGCGAGCCGAAGACTACCCGGGGGCCTTGCCGGAGATGCTGCAACCGGCGTCGGTCGTCTTTCAGAAACCAGCAGGCCGCGTTGACCTGAGCAATCACTACAACTGGTGGACCTACGTTCAGGGCGCGAACTGGCTGCATCCCGAAGGGCCGCAGAGTTCGATCGCAGACCGCGGGCAGCATCCGGTCGTGCACATTGCATACGAAGATGCCGAAGCCTATGCCAAATGGGCCGATAAGGACTTGCCCACAGAAGCCGAGTGGGAGTTTGCCGCACGGGGTGGGCTCGATGGCGCCGCTTACGCCTGGGGAGACGATCTCACTCCTGGCGGCAAACACATGGCCAACACCTGGCAAGGCGAGTTCCCATGGCAGAACCTGCTGGGCGATAGGTACGAACGAACCTCCCCGGTCGGCCAATTTCCTGCCAACGGCTACGGACTCTTCGACATGATCGGCAATGTTTGGGAGTGGACGACTGACTGGTACACGGCGCGTCACGCGGTGACTAAGCCATGTTGCGGCAACGTTGGTCTCAAACTGGGAACTCTCGAACAAAGCTATGACCCACAAATGCCTGGCATCCGCATCCCGCGCAAGGTCATAAAAGGCGGGTCTTATCTATGCGCACCGAACTATTGCCGCCGCTATCGCCCTGCGGCGCGCATGGCGCAACCGGTTGACACCGCAACCTGCCATGTCGGTCTGCGGTTGATTGACAGGAAGCAAGCAGCAGAGAAGTGGGCATGTCACAGCTCAGAAGAGAAGAGATGAAGCTTCGCCATTAACGCTCAACAACGTTTTAGGAGATCAGCCACATGCCGGAAAAAGTAACGCAGATTTCAAAGAAGCCGAACATCCTCGTCATCTGGGGCGACGACATCGGCATTACCAACCTCAGTTGTTACAGCCACGGAGCGATGGGTTACAAGACTCCGAATATTGATCGAATCGCCAAAGAAGGAATGATGTTTACCGATGCCTACGGGGAACAAAGTTGCACCGCCAGCCGCGCTGGTTTCATCACCGGCCAAAGCGGCTATCGCACCGGCCTCACCAAAGTCGGCATTCCGGGCGCAAAGCAAGGCCTCAAGGCTGAGGACGCAACGACCGCCGAGCTGCTGAAGCCCACCAGCAGTCCGGGCATTTTCTTTTGCCCCAAAATTGTGGGGCGCTCTGGCCGGACGGTTGGAGATGGTTTTCTAGGGCAATACGAATTCAATCTCATATCCGGACGCCGAGCCTTCTCGCGTACTCCTCGCAAAGTACAGTGACGAAACCTACACATTTGAAATTGCGAAAAAAATTGTGCCCTTTTTTGTGCCCACCGAGATACAAAATGCAGTCACTCAGCTGACGCATACGCCCAGAGTGCCAATGTATTCAACTGGTGCGTCATAATCCCTCCCCTTCAAGGTGCATTGAATACGTCGACTGCTTCAAAACATTTCAATGCCGAAGGTTAAGCGTTCATCTCACATTATGGGTACGTCACCACCTGGTAGACGACCTGGGTGCCCTGATAGTAGGGACGGTAATAGACGTTGCTACATTGGTAGATCATGGCTCCCCCTGAAGCGATCGTCGCGCATCCCCCCGGCAGCGTAGGTACCACCCCACCTACCGCCGGAGCTTGGACAACCACTGTTGTATTGGAAGAAGAGTGTGCGGCCGACGCAACGACAGCCGTCGTAGCGACTCCTACCGCAGCGCCGGCGGCGAAGGAGCCCCAGTTCCAGTTATTGTCGTGATAATAGCCGCAGTTGTAACAACCGCCATGCACATTCACGTTCACATTTCGGTTCACGTTAACGTTTTGATTTACATTCACATTGCGGTTGATATTGGTATTGTTGTTATAGTTACGGTTGACATTCGAGGAACGGTTTTGCACATTCACTCGCTGTCCACCGCCGTGCCGTCCAACTTGCGCCAAGGAGATCGAAGGAACCAAGCAGGTACAGAGCGCTAAAGCCACGTAACGTTTCATTTCACTTACCTCCATTCGGAGTCAACATGTCGATTCGTTGTGCGTCAGCGGGCTTCGCAAAAGTAAATTCATCCCCTGAGACGGTCGGACTTAAGTTCCAATCCAGAAACTGCACAATTGTCCGGGGCTTGCCTTCCAATTTTTTGTTCACGGATTCGGCACGCACGATCCGTGGCGATTGGCCTCCTATGACCCACAGCTGCCAGTCGACATCGGGTGATGTGAAGGCCAACTGATGCACGTCTTGGTCGTAAATTTTCACCCGTCCGATCACATACCCTGTAATCAGGTTCTTTGACGCTAATTCGTACAGATGGCTACTTAAATACGGGCCGACTGGCATATCGATGCCCTTCGCGGTGATGTCGGCGAGATTGTCATCGATCGTAGCTTTTGCGGGCGTTGTCGTGTATAGCTTCGCGTCTGGGGCGTACATTGTGATTGAGCCATTGGTGCCGTAAAAATCGACCCGCTTGCCACGCCCCTTGAAGATCAAATGCGCCTTGTCCGGACGCTGAACCGTGACTTCGGTCGTATGGAAGAACGTCACGATCTGTCCATTGGTCGCGAGTTGCTCCTCGCTTACCAACGCTTTGAACGAGAAGGCCTGAGCCTGCTCAATGGGCTGCGTCACTGCCTTCAGCACATCCAGCGCCAAAGGATCCACGTCCCTGGTTTCTGCCGACTTCGATTTGGTCCCAGACTTGTCCTGGGCAAATGAACACAGGGCTAGCGTGCAGAGTAAGAGCAATACAACCGTGTACCGAATTCGATACATATTTACCTCCTCTTGAAACGGGCCGATTGCCCACCCCGTTGTCACGGCTACTTCGAGGGGCGGACACGTCAAGTGTCAACGTCCGCGGTCCTGTTTTTCACTCGGTCCTTTCGCCCCCAGGTTCTGGGGGCCCGCTCCGTCTTCTCTCCTCCTCAACGCCGAAGTTGCAGGCGATCAGAGTGGTCGCTTTCCGTCTCGCAGCGAACTGCCAAAAGTTACAGGTACCTTGGGACTCAAAACCTTAGTATTGACGGAAATGAGGCGATTAAGCTGACGAGGCCGGAGCAAAGTGCTCCGCATTCAGGTCTAATGACGGGCAATACGGAAACTATCTGCAATTCTTCTGCGGTATCGAGGAAGCACCCGTGCGACGAGTCGGTAGGACTTGCATCGATCCAGAATTGAGGTTGATTGAGCTGCAATAGGGTGATTGAGGCGCCACTGCAAGAGATCGAAACCGTTTAGCACAACTCCCGAGTTCCTATTCCTTTTTCGGGAACACGGCTCAGTGATATGCCAGCGAAAAGTAAGATTCCGGAGCAGAGGAATTACTGCTCGATTCTGTAAAGGTGGGATTTGGCTCCAAACGGAGCGCAGACGGAGAAAGCTCGGAGGATCGGGGGAAAGCTTCTCAAAAGCCACGTGGTCTAGTGGAATTGACGGTAGTGATTTTGCTGACGCAAGAGAAGACGGCAGCAAAACGCATCTAGGTTTACTCGCTCAGCAACTACATAAAAAGTATTCAAGGCGTAGTTGCAGATGAGTTCAGTGATGAGCCACTAGATGATGTGCTCGATCTGATGATCAATTGCGAACTCCTACCGGACAAAAGCAAATTTCGAGATAGTTACGCGCCTGAGGCCGATCAGGACGATTTGCAAATCGTTTATGACAATTTGAAGAAGCTGGTCATACCGATTCGGAAGGGGAGTGTTAGGTTTCAGGCCGTCTTTACTTGTTCACGGCGGAAGTGGAGAAATATTGCCGTCCACGCACTAACCGTCTTTTCTTAAACAGATGAATCTGCGTGGATGGGTCGAAAACGAACAAGATGAATGAGAATCGATATCTTTATTATGTGGTCGGACTCGCCGGGCTCTTCGCATGGCTTGTTTTTATCCTTGGCTGCACTGGATGGTCGGCTTGGAGTCCCGACGGCAGCAAAGTTTTGTTTCCCTATTTCAATCCTGATTCTCAGGAATCCGGCATAGCTGTATATGACCGTGGGAGCGGCACAGTCGCGCCCGTACTCAGGCAATCGGCAGACGATAACGGTGAACCCTATCCCTTTGCTCAGTGGCTCCGAAACGGGAAACGGGCCGCAGTGACGTTAATGTCTGATGACAGCGACCCCGAAGTTTTTCTGTTGCCTCTGGGAAATAACGGATCGCCAATCCAACACTTTGTTTTGCCCAGCAGCAAGGAGTTGAGCCTTCCACCTTATCCTGAGGTCGCGGGCAGCCTGTTTGTGGGAGCAACTTACATCGCCCGCCTTAACCTAGCTACAGGGAAGGTCGAAGCAAAAACCCTACTTGACGGGGAGAGCGCACGACGATTGAGCACTGGAGACCGCATCTGGTACGTGTTGAAACGAGAAAACGAATCAGCAACACAGGTTGGCGAATTAAACCCTGAGACGCTCGACCCGCAGCTATTATTCGAGATTCATGATTCGGACACACAGAAACTGGGAATCGGTTCCCTCGATGACGTGAGTTATTGGTTCCGGACCGGGTAGGCTCTCGATTTGCGGGTTTTCAGGCAAGCCCACCACGCCGGGTTGGGACGCCGCTCGCATGGCGCGTGTCTAGTTCCACGACATCCTTTACAAAGTAAAGGACGTCATGGGACTGAACATGGCGCGGGCGTGGTTGGGCTGATGAAGCGCCTCGGTTACAGCCGATTCGTGGCGCAAGGCGGTGATTGGGGTGCGTTCGTCACGAATGCGATGGCTCGACAGGCACCTCCGGAGTTGATCGGTATCCATGTGAACTCCCCTGTATGGCGCCCTCTGACGTTGCCAAGGCGCTACAGTCCGGCGGGCCGCCGCCGGCGGGTCTCTCGGCTGAGGAGCAGCGGGCATACGAGCAGATGGCGTTCCTTTACCAGGTGATGAATTGGGGATGAGAGTTCAGTTGCGCCCTCGCACTCGCCAGGTTGTAATCGGTCGCCCAATACCGCACGAGCGCTTGAATGAAGGCGAGTTGCACGCCTTGAGATTGATCCGTGACCGTTTCCCTTTCCGGCCACCTGGTTGCGTGATGCGCCTGCGCAATTCGGTCAGTTCCGCTTCCGGAAAATTCACATGAAACGGACGAATCCCATTTTTGAGTTCCGGTTGGCCGACCACCTGTCCACAATTGCCCGCTACGACGCGTTTTTTTCCGGACTATAATGACGCGAAACGCATGGGGCTCACGTCTGGGACCAAACTCGGTCCGTACGAAATTCAAACGCCGCTCGGTGCAGGTGGCATGGGAGAGGTGTATCGTGCCCGCGATACACGGCTGGAACGAGATGTAGCCCTTAAGGTTTTGCCTGCTGGTCTGTCCTCGGATCCGTCCTTACGGCAACGGCTGGAGCGCGAAGCGAAGGCGGTTTCGAAACTCTCTCATCCTTACATCTGCACACTACATGACATCGGTCATCAGGACGGCGTGGACTTGATGGTAAGCGGATACTGTTCGTTTCAAACCGCAAGGTGGGCTTTCGCGTTTACGTGAAGAACA
>QIBC01000233.1 GCA_003225215.1 Acidobacteriota bacterium | reverse complement strand
CATGCTCTCGAATAAGGTGGCGAAGCCCGTGAACGAGCTGGTGGACTACTCGCAGAAGTTCGCCAAGGGCGAGTACAACAGCCGCCCGCAGATCGATTCGAACGATGACTTCGGATTGATCGCTGAGAACTTTACCCGCAGTTCCGAGCGAGTCTCCCGAGCGGTGGCGAATCACGATGCGCAGGAGAACCTGCAGAAAAGTGTCACGGAATTCCTGACGGTTGTCAGTCAGATCGCGCGGGGTGACCTCACTTTGCGCGGACGAGTCACGAACGATGCCCTTGGCAACGTCGTCGATTCCGTGAACTATATGCTCGAGAATTTCATGAAGGTGCTCGAGCGCGTGAGAAAGGCTGCTGTCGACGTATCTTCCAGCGCGAACGAAATATTGCTCTCTTCGGAAGACATGGCAAGCGGCGCCGTCCAACAGGACCAGGAGATTACCAATACTTCGTCGGCAGTGGAAGAGCTTACGGTGTCAATGAAGCAGGTTTCGAATAATGCGGAAGCGTCTGCCGAGGCGGCACGCAGAGCGCTCGACGCTGCCGAGCAGGGAAACCGCGCGGTGCGCGACACGCTGGACGGTATGCAGCGGATTCGATCTTCCGTGCAGGCTACAGCGAAGAAGATCAAATCGCTGGGAGATCGTTCTCTGGAAATTTCCGAAATCATCAACGTGATCAATGACATTACCGAGCAAACAAACTTGCTGGCTTTGAATGCTGCGATTGAGGCCGCGCGAGCCGGTGAGGCTGGACGGGGCTTTGCGGTAGTCGCCGACGAAGTCCGGAAATTGGCTGAGCACTCGCGCGCGGCCACGAAGGACATTGCGGCGTTGATCAAGGCCATCCAGGCGGAAACGAACGAAGCGGTGGTGGTAATGGAGGAAGGTACCAAGGAAGTGGAAGTTGGAGCGCGCCTCGCAGATCAGGCCGGCAAGGCACTCGACGCGATCTCCAGCGTTGTACGCCAATCCGCGGAGTTGGTGCAGGAAATCTCGCTCGCGTCCAAACAGCAGGTGCGCGGCACAGAAGGTGTGGCCAACGCGATGCAGATCATCTCCAACATCACTCGCCAAACCTCACAAGGCGCCAGGCAGACGGCGCGCACCGTAGAGAACATGGTGAAGTTGTCGGAACAGTTGAACGAAGCGCTGTCCCAATTCCGTACTGCGGGCGGAGGACCGGTAGAGGTCAGGGGAGTCACGACCGCGGCGTTCCACGCTATCAAAGCATGAAGAAGTAGACGGGTCAGTCGGACTAGATGTTGTGGCCGTGAATGAGCAGCTTGAGCAATGATGCAAAGTCGACAGGGATTTCCGAGCATGAGCTCGCCGAGATTCGTCTTTTCATCGAGGGACGCTCGGGGATCTTGTTCGACGAATCCCGCACGAGATTTTTATCGGATCGCGTTAGCAAGCACCTGAAACATAGGGGGCTGGCGCGCGGTACGGATTTGTTGCGATTGATCGGCGGCTCAAATGCGGAATACGAAGCGCTGTTAGAGAGTTTGCTCACTCAGGAGACCTCGTTCTTTCGCTATCCCGCCATCTACGAGGCGTTGCAAAAGCGAGTGCTGCCTGAGTTGCATGGCAAAAAGTTTTGGCATAACCCGCGATCGTTGCGTATCTGGAGTGCGGGCTGTTCCACCGGAGAAGAACCGTACTCGATTGCAATCAGCGTGCTGGAAACGCTGGAGTTTCCGGAGGCGTGGAACATAGAGATTTTGGCGACTGACATCAGCCGCCACGCGCTCGACGTAGCGCAACGTGGGCAATATTCGCGACGCGCTCTGGCGTCATTGACGCCGGAACAACTTGACGCATATTTCGCGGCTACAGCGGGTGGCCAGTATCGAGTGAAACCCAGGTTGCGGAACAGGATCACTTTTGCGCAGATGAACTTGGCGCAAATGGTGTACATGGGACGCTTCGATTGCATTTTTTGTAGGAACGTTTTGATCTACTTTTCGGACGAATTGCGAGCGACGCTGATACGGCGCTTTCACGAGTGCCTGGAACCTGATGGATATCTCTTTCTCGGCCACGCCGAGTCCGTCGCGAAAGCAAACGTAGATCTTGAACCAATTGTCATCAGCGATTCGCTTATCTACCGCAAATCGGTGAGGACCTTGCAGGAGAGTTTGTGAGCACGCCCGGAGCAGAATTCGTCGAAATCTTCCTGCAGGAAGCTTCCGAGCACCTGCAGTTTCTGCGCGAATACTCCGGGATTCTGCAGGATCCTTATCCAGTTCCCGAGGACATTCATCGACTCTACATTTCGTCGCACACGCTGGAAGGCAGCTCCGGCTCTTACGGGTACCCACTGTTTCGCGAAGTCGCGAGCAAACTCAGCCATATCTTCCAATACGCGATGAACGCTGTCATTGCGCCTGACGCAACCCTGGCTCTAGTGGAATTTATCTCGGAAGGCATTGCGGTACTCGAGTCTAACCTGCTGATGATCAGCGCCAATGGAGTCGAGAACGCAGAGGAGATCGCGGCATTCAAGCAGCGCTACGCGTTTGCCTTTGAACCCACTCCCGCGGCGCCACAGCCTGTCGAGGAGTACGTTGCGCCGGTTCATCTGCACAAAACGCCAGACCTTCCACTTGCGGCTGAACATGCGCCTACTGCGCAGCCTTCAGCTCAATCATCCATTATTCAAGAAACACCTGGTGCAAAGCCATCTGAAATCGCCGACCTCGAGCCCGATGGAGAAATTCCTCCTGAGATTCTGGAGTTCTTCGTCCCAGAAGCAGAAGAACATCTACAGGTCGTTCAGGATTGCCTCTTAGGTATTGAAACATCGAACGATCCCGAGACGATCCATCGTCTCTTCCGGTCGATGCACACCATAAAAGGCTCGGCAGCGCAGGTGGGACTGCAACGCATTTCTCGTGTTGCGCACAGTGCTGAAGATCTCATCGGCCGCGTTCGCGACGGAGAGATCAAGCCAACACAGCAAGTAATCGATCTTTGCCTTGAATCTGTCGATGCAATCAAGAAGCTTGTCTATGGGCAATGGCCAGGCGAGAGCACGCTTCAAAGCAGCGTCAAATCGTTGCTTGATCGATTGAAGCAACTCGCGCGGACCGGGCAAGTCGCGGCGGTTGAGCACAAGAAAGCTCCCGACGCATCTGGCATGCCCGCAGCGACCACACAACATGCAGCGCCTGTGGCATTAGGTTCATCGCCGAATCAGGAACACCGAGAAGTTCCAAAACCGCACGTTGCCGAGCCATCCAGGTCCGACGCGGAACCGGAGTTTATTACCGGGCTGCGCTCCATGGAGACTGCCGCCGTACCGCAGTCGAAGTCGGTCCGCATTGCATTGGATCGTCTCGATAGCATGATGAACGTGGTCGGCGAGTTGGTCATTAACCGAACGCGCATGCTGGGACGGCTGGCGGAACTCGAGCGTCTGGCCGATGTCCTCAACTTCTCTAAAGGGAGAATGTCGGACAAGATCGGGGAGTTCCAAGAGAAGCACGAATTCAACCGCATCGTGGGCGGGTTTACATCGTCGTATTCCTCTCGCGGAATCGCAGCCTCGACCGCCGGGTTTGACGGTCATTCCGAATTCAGCGAGCTAGAGATGGATCGCTACGACGACTACAACATTCTTTCGCGATCGCTCACTGAAATCTCTGCGGACGTGACCGAGGTTCTGACGCAGCTCGATGGTTTTGTGCGGCGGGTTGATTCGGACATCGACGAATTCACCGGTTTGGCTCACCGGCTGCAAGATGAAATCACTCAGGCCCGCATGGTTCCAATTGGGAACCTGTATACCCGCATCTCGCGCACCGTCCGCGATGCTGCAAAGGCAGCCGGCAAGCTGGTTGAACTAAGCTTGACTGGCGCCGAAACGGAACTCGACAACAGCATCATCCAGCAGATCTCCGATCCGCTGATTCATCTGGTTCGCAATGCCGTTGCTCACGGGCTTGAAAGCACAGAAGATCGCTATCGCGCCGGGAAGACTGATCACGGCAATCTTGCCGTGCGCGCCTACCATCGTGGGAATCACATCTATATAGAAGTCGAAGACGATGGAAAGGGAATTGAGTACGAGCGTGTGCGTAAGGCCGCTGTAGATCAGGGAATTTATGCGCAAGAGCAGGCCGATCGATTGGCGGAGCGTGAGCTGCTGGAGCTGCTCTTCCATCCGGGGTTTTCGACCGCGTCGCGCAAGACGGAACTGGCTGGACGCGGCGTCGGACTGGACGTAGTTCGGGCCAACCTGACAGCCTTGAACGGCGAGATCGATGTTGATACGCAGGCTGGCGTTGGCACGCGCTTCACGTTGAAAGTTCCATTGACCTTGATCATTTCCCAAGCCCTATTCGTGCGGTGCGGCGAGATGAGCTTTGCGGTTCCTCTTTCTTTCGTGGAAGAAATTCGACGTGTGCCTGCGGGAACCGTAGAAGAAGTTGGGGGCAAGCTGCTAACCAAAGTTCGCGACGCGGTCACGGAGGTTGTGCGCCTCGATTCCCAACTTCGGTTGCCAAAGTCCGACCCCGTGAGTGGCTACCATCACCTGGTGCTCGTGAGCGTTGCCGGCCGTTCTGTTGGAGTGATCGTGGACGAAGTGAGTCGCAAAGATGAAATTGTGATCAAGAATTTGGGCGAATACCTCCGCAACGTGAAGCTCTTCCCGGGAGCCACGATTGCACCCGACGGCAGTCTGATTCTGCTCATCGATGTGAACCGCCTGGTGGCGGGAGAGTCGATCGAAAAGCGTCCTCTGATGACTAGCGCGACGGCAGCGCGAATCTTCGCGCCAGGGGCTGCAGCAGTCGCTGCGGGGCACATCCCAATCGGCGCCATGGAACAGGTCGCGGTCGAAAAGGTAGTGATTCTGGCAGACGATTCCATCAGTGTTCGCAAGTTTGTCGGCCGCATGCTGGAGAAGGCCGGATACCGCGTGCGATTGGCAGGAGATGGCCTCGAAGCTCTGGAGATCGCCCTGCAGGGTCACTGCGACTTGATCATTACGGACCTGGAGATGCCGCGTACTAACGGGTACGAGCTGATGATGCATCTCAGGCAGACTCCCGAAACGAGAGACATTCCCGTCATGGTAGTTACGTCACGAGCGGGCGAAAAGCATCGCGATCGCGCCACGAAAGAAGGAGCCTCGGCATTTCTGACGAAGCCGGTGCAGGACGAGCAATTGATCGCAGCGGTACAGGAGTTAATTGGGACAGCACACGGTGGCGCGCTGAGCATTGCACAAACGGTTTGAGTATGACTGGTTCCAAGAAAATTCGAGTTCTCATCGCTGACGATTCTGCGTTCATGCGGAAGGTGCTGCACAGCATTCTTCTTGCAGAACCAGGATTCGAGGTTGCCGGTGAGGCGCGCGATGGACGCGAAGCCGTGTCACAGGCCGAGGCGCTGAAGCCTGATGTCGTGACCATGGACATCAATATGCCTCATGTGGACGGATTGCAGGCGACCGAGCAGATCATGTCGACGAACCCTCGGCCGATTCTCGTTGTGAGTTCAGAATCTCGCCAGGGCGCGGAAGTAACGTTGAAAGCACTCCAACTCGGTGCCATCGATTTTGTTGCAAAGCCGACCAGTGGTGTCGACCTGGATATGAGCAGCGTGCGTGACGAGCTCGTGCGCAAGCTGCGAGTAGCTGCTAAGGTGCGTGTTGTCAGGACCGCCTCTCGCACCAAACTGGGACACGAAGTGGCGAGCTCGGTTCCCCGCAGCGAGCCTGGATCGGCTCCGGCGCCGAAGTCTGAAGATTCCAAGTCGAATAGCAGTCCCGCTCCGGCACGGTCGCAGAACAAGTTTCCACTCGTCGTGATTGCTGCTTCCACGGGCGGTCCGGCCACGCTGATGAAGTTTTGTCCTTTGTTCCCGCGCGAATTTCCGGGAGCGGTAATCGTTGTCCAACACATGCCGGGAACTTTCACTTCGCAGTTCAGCCAGCAATTGTCGGAGAACTGCGCCATCCGTGCCAAGGAAGCGGAAGCTGGCGAGATTCTCGCTTCTAGAACGGTATATGTGTGTCCAGGGTCGCACCACATGCGTGTCTCGTCCACCGGCCGGGTCATGCTCGATGACGGGCCACGCATTCTCGGATATCGTCCGTGTGCCGACGTAACTCTGGAGAGCGCTGCCGCCTACGCGGGAGCTATGTGCATCGGAGTGGTTCTTACCGGAATGGGAAATGATGGTGTACGTGGCGCGCAAGCAGTGAAAGATGCCGGCGGCTACGTGATTGCGCAGGACGAAGCTACTTCGGTGATCTTTGGAATGAACGGCGAAGCCATTCGCGCCGGAGCGGTCGACCAAGTTTTGCCCATCGACG
>QIBC01000232.1 GCA_003225215.1 Acidobacteriota bacterium | reverse complement strand
CTGCGCCCCCGACAGCTAAACCCTTCATTTCCGGCTCATAGCCGAGGCCAAAATGCAACAGGTATTTTTCGGCCAAAAAATAAAAAGTTCGAACAGGTGCTTTGTTTTCTTATAATTAATGGACGCAACGTCAGGGGATAATAGAGCCCAGTCGCTAACTTGAAACGTGTAAACAAATTCGTGAACGCTACCGCTCTCGTGGCATTGGTCACGGGATCAATGGTTGCCTCTGCGCCTACTCGTCCCGACTACCCGGTAACAACAGCAGATGCGACTGGGCAAAGCTCAAAGCACCCCGCGGCTAATCCGCTGGTTGCGAAATCTCCTAAAGCGTACGCAGTCGGCCAAGCCTCCTGGTACGGCAAAGACTTCGACGGCAAGCCGACTGCCAGCGGCGAGCCCTATGATATGTACGAGCTTACCGCCGCACACCGCACCCTGCCATTAGGAAGCTGGGTGAAGGTGACAAACCTTCGCAACCGTCGTTGGATTCTGGTCCGAATAAATGACCGTGGTCCGGTGCCGCTTCAGCGAATCATCGACCTTTCCTATAGCGCCGCCCGCATACTTAACATGAGTGGCCGAGGCATTGCGAAAGTCCGTCTAGACCTGGTTCGAGCACCTGAGCAGACCTCCGACATGGCCATGCTCACTCCGCCTCGTTAGTAACTCAGCCGCACCTTCAAGAATTTAATTGCCGCAGCAAATCCTTCCCTGCTAATTCCCTGTTATTTTTCTGAATCCTGTGCCGATTCGCAGCAAGCGCTTTGCTGCCATGAGCTTGGGAGGAAAACGAGAGATTCCCTGTTAATTCCCTGCCTTTCGATGAAATTTGCAAATTTTGGGCAGAATTCGAAGATGTTTGAGGTCGAATTCGAAAATCCCCTGTTCTTTTCCCTCTTCTTTGATTTTCTCCGTCACACTTCCTTGAAAGTTCTCCACTCAGTTTCACGTTAGAATCGCCCCGTGACCTCCGCAAAGGACCGCCTGATTGTTGCGTTAGACGTCCCTACCGCAGTCGACGCCCAGGAGATAGTTTACGAACTGGGCGATTCCGTGGAGTTCTACAAGGTAGGTCTGCAATTATTCACCGCGGAGGGACCCAGGATTGTTTCTGAGCTTGTGAACTCCGGCCGAAAGGTCTTTCTCGACCTCAAACTGCACGACATCCCCAACACCGTTGCCGGGGCAGTAAAAGCCGCCTCTGCACTTGGGGCTCACATGCTGACAGTGCACGCAGCTGGTGGAAGCAAGATGCTGAAAGCGGCGGTGGAAGCAGCTAGGAACGAGGCTGCCGCACCGACAATCCTCGGTGTCACCGTGCTTACCAGCTTCTCGCAATCGGACTTGCAAGAATCTGGCGTCGAGGGTGAAATAAGCCATCACGTCCGGCATCTTGCCACGCTGGCGAAGGCCGCAGGCTGCGGTGGCGTGGTCACTTCCCCTCAGGAGGCCCAGGCTTTGCGTTCAGCGCTGGGGGGCGCAATGGCAATCGTAACTCCGGGAATCCGACCCCAAGGATCTGATGCCCGCGATCAATCGCGAATATCTACACCTTCAGCGGCTATCCGCTCCGGAGCTTCTCACCTTGTGGTTGGCCGCCCGATTCTGGCCGCGACTAATAGACTGCAAGCCGCGAAGGCAATCCTCGATGAGATTGCCGCGGCCTCTCCTGCCCCAGAGGTGGAAATGGCCGGCAAAAGGCCGGCCTGAGTCCATTTCCAAAAATCGGCTTATAACTTTTCGTAAAACTCACAGGCTGAGCAGGAGATGAAAACTCCTCCGCTTACGCCGCGCTCACGATCTTTCACCCGCTTCACAATGCGGGTCGGCTTGCCGCATTTAGGGCAGTCTGTGCTCTTGGAAGTATCCATGACCTTTTGACGGTCGGCTGTTTTGGCGATCTTTGCCATTTCTGATCAATAACTCCGTGGAAGTTGATAGATCTATTTTACGCGAAGAAATGTGTTTCGGCCCGAAGGAGATCTATGGCAAACATCACCCGACAAACGCTTGGATTGGCTTTGCCGAAGCTCGAAACCTGAAACTCAAAACGACTTTTTCCCGCGTTACCTCGGCGTCAGAGGCGGCAGCTGCCCCTCGTCAGGAAGCGGAGCCTCCGGTGAATTTGTCTTTGGGTTCGTCGGCGAAGTGGTGGTCGACGAGACAGGCTTGGTTCCCCACTCGGGCTCCGATCCAGTGGAAGTTGGAATTGGCTTCGAGCCAAGCTCTCCAGCGTCCTTTCCAACTGCTGCGCCTTTCTGAGCCTCGACTTCCTCCCCAGGACGACGCAATGTTGGCGCTTTAGGCGGTTTCTTGGCTTCAGCAGTCTGCGCCTGACTGCTCTCGGACGGAGCTTGCGCCGATGCTGTCTGCGGAGCATTCGGATCGACAACCGTCGCAGCTCCGGTTACGGCATTCACTTTCACCTCGCGAGCAGTCTTGACGACTTTTTCACCGCCTACCTGGATGTGCTCGACTCGAATTACTTCCTCATTCACAAATCGCACAAACTGCACGTCGGCTGGAGGCGCTCCGTAGATCCATTCCTCATAGTCAACCTCGCCATCTGATTCACGGATTCGTTTCGGCGGACGCCCGAGCGCATCGATCACCATCTCTTTATTCATTCCTACTAGGGCTTGATGGTTTTCGATCGATTGCTTCAGCTTTGGAGGCAGTGTGTCTATGTATGCCTGAGTTGGCGATTTGACAGTAAAGTCGATCAAAGGCGACAGCAGCTTCTTGAGATCAGTGGCCGTCATCTCCGGAACATATTTCGGGAAGACCAGCGCAAGCGTACATCCCGGATTATTGGCCCCCTTTTCTTGATGGACTGGAACCATCCCGCCTCCGCCGCCTACTTGAACGTGGTCGTACCAATGTCCCTTCTTCTTGGAGCCGCCGTTTATGTCGAAAACAATTTCGCTGTTTTTAATGATGACGTCTGTGATCTGCAGTTTGTCGCCGGGTTTGGCGGCCGGCCCGTAAGTCGCAACCTGCATGGCAACCGACTGATCATCCGGAGAGATTTGCCCGGTGCTCATCAGCTCTAGGCCCTTCTCACCTTTCGGAATTAACTTCTTGGCAAACCCGAATTCTGCCTGCATGGTCCGAATCAGCTCGAGTCGCGTCTGCTTTGTGACCGGTGGACGCCCCTGTAGTTCGGGTGGCAATGCATTCTTCGCCGTCGGCTGCTTGTTGGAAGTGTCTATTGTTTTGACATCACCAGAGAAAACAAACGGCGAGACCATCGCCATTGCTAAAACCAATGGGACAGATCGGGACCACATCATAGGAACCTCAGAAGAATGCAAAAGCCGTCCAGCTTGATTGTGGGCGGAATGCTCCGTGCACAGGGCCTATCATTCGCCTGTTTACTCAGAAAATCAACCACTCATGTGCTCTGGACTAAGATGCTCTTGGCACAATCCGAGTGTTCCCGATAACGCATCTCGGCCAGTTGAAGCCCAAACTCAGGGCTGCTTCAACTGGTCGAGAAAAGTCCCTTATCGCAAGCCGCCGGCGATTGCCAGGGTCTCCCCCGTGATCCACGCGGCATCTTGCGAGGCGAAGAACACCGCGGCAGGAGCAACGTCTTCCACCTGGCCGATTCGTCCCAATGGAGTGAGCGACTCAAGCTGCTTGCGGAAATCGCCTTCATTGAAGCCGGCTGAAATGACACCCTCGGTCTCTACCATGCCCGGATTGATAGCGTTCACACGAATCTTGCGTGGACCGAGTTCCTTCGCCAGCGTCCTTGTAACAGCATCCACGGCTCCCTTAGTTCCGGTATAGACGGAAGTATTCGGGGGAGCGAACGTGCTAACCGCAGAACTGATGTTAATGATGCTGCCGCCATCACTTCCGAAGTACTTGACAGCTTCTCTTGACGCAAGCACCAAACCGAGGACGTTCAGATCGAAGAGCCTATGGAATTGTTCGCCGGTAACTTCATCCAGCGGCGAAAATTCATAGACACCCGCATTGTTGACCAGGATATCGAGCTTTCCAAAAGCCTTCTTTGCCTCAGAAAAAAGACGCTCAATCTCTTGCTGCCTGGACACATCAGCCTGTACCGCGACCGCCTTTCCGCCCTTGCTTGAGATTTCCTTCACTACGCGCTCCGCACCCTCTTTGCTTGACGCGTAGTTCACCACTACCGCCGCACCTTCAGCAGCCAAATGTTTTGCGATAGAAGCGCCTATTCCTTTCGACGCTCCAGTAACGACTGCAACCCTTCCTGCAAGTTTTGCTGACATAGCCTCTCTCCCATCTTGATACTTTGTACTGCACGGTACAGATGTATCTGCCCTGTGAAAAGGTTCGTAAATTGTACTGCTGAGTACAAAACGGCGTATTATGAATCACATATGAAAATCCAGCGGCGAGCCAGGACGCCTGGAAGACCGCGCGCCTTCGATGCTGACCGGGCATTGGATCGTGCACTCGAAGTTTTCTGGCGCAAGGGTTATGAGGGAGCCTCGCTATCAGATTTGACCCGGGCGATGCGAATTAATCGTCCTAGTCTTTATGCGGCGTTTGGGGATAAACAAGGACTATTTCGCAAGGCGCTTGACCGCTACGCCGAAGGTCCGGCGTCGTACACGAGAGATGCATTGAACGAGGCCACAGCGCGTGCCGCCGTCGAGCGGCTTCTCTATGGCACCGCAGACGCGATGAGCGATGTACGTAATCCGCGGGGCTGCCTCTTGGTGCAGGGGGCACTCGCATGCGGGGACGAAGCCAGCACGGTAAAGCGAGAGCTGATTGCAAGGCGTGAAGCCGGAGAAAGAGCCTTGTGCCAACGCCTCAAACGCGCCAAACTAGAAGGCGATTTGCCTCCCGATTCGGACCCTGTAGTGCTTGCGCGATATGTAGCCACAGTCAACCAGGGAATAGCGGTTCAAGCAGCCAGCGGCGCCAGCCGTGCCGCGCTACGGAAAATCGCCGAAATTGCACTGCGAGCTTGGCCGAAATGAAGAAGTCAAGAAGTGAGTTGAGGCCGGTGAGCTCGGGAGTGGTGAGTCTTGGTTGCGGGGGGTGGATTTGAACCACCGACCTTTGGGTTATGAGCGCGGCTACATTAATCGTTTCAACAACTTAGACGAATGCGGATGGCACCGTAAATCACTGATTCGCCGTTGTAGTCGAAATTATTGGACCCTTATTGGACCTTCGAAATTGGGCCTTCGAAGTAAAAAAAGCCCATATTGGCGCCTAGCGGAGCGCATGGCACGTTTATGGCACAAGTGAACACGGCATTCTTGAACTCTGCAAAGTTTGCACACGGTTGGTGTCGCGAGCGACTTTTCTTATTGCTTGCACAATCCCCTGGTCCCGAACCGCGTACATATCCATATTGGAACATGCTGAATTCTGTTGAAATTTGTTGCTTTGGATTGAATGAGTTGCGGCCTGCTGATTGAAGTTTGTTGAAAGTTGTTGATTCAGAGTGCTTTCGTGCCTACAAAATCATCTACACATATTAGTTCCCGTTATGGGCCTGCAGAGCTAGCCGACCACAAGCGCCGTTTAGATAAATTATGGACAGAAAGTGCAGATGAATTATTACAGTGTTGGCAGGGGCAGTCGACGCTGATCCAAACTAACACCCAGTGCACTTCGCCGAATTGGTCTAACTTCCGGTTAGCCGACTACTCGTTCGCGGAAAGGCCGATTCTGGATCGTGAGCACTATCGGGGTTTTATCACAAACGTCCGGCTGACATGTTTCACAAACGGAACAGCTGTTGTGCATTTGCGCGACCGATCTTCAGGCGGTTATTCGCAGCGTTTTACGCGCGTGTTGGCAAACACAACCAACGTCAGCGCTCTTTAAGCCTGTATGATGCTCAAGGTTATTTTCGCTCCCTCAGTTGTGCCGAATGGTACCGAGAATCCGCGCGGTGAAACGATGCAATCCTTCCTCGCGACTCCTG
>QIBC01000231.1 GCA_003225215.1 Acidobacteriota bacterium | reverse complement strand
TTGCCGGGAGATCCGCTTCGCACTTTTATCGACACCACCGCCGAAGTTCAGCGTGCGATGGGGTTCCAGAATGAGAAGGACCATCCTGAAGTAGCTCCTTCCCAATTTGAAATCAACTACAGCTACGGCGAAGCTGTTGCTGCGGCCGATCAGATTCAGCTCTATAAGCTGATCTGTCGTCAGGTCGCGACGAAAATGGGATTCACCGCCTCGTTCCTTCCCAAACCGGTCGTCGGCGTGAACGGCAGCGGCATGCATACGAATGTCTCGGTCAGCAAGAACGGCAAGAACATGTTCTGGGATCCCAAGGGTGAGGAGAAGCTTGCGAAGGTAGCCTGGTCGTTCCTGGATCGAATCCTGAGCCACGGAAACGATATCTGCCTGCTGTTGAACGCAAGCGTAAACGCCTATCGCAGGCTCGATCCGCACTTTGAAGCTCCGAACCAGATCAAGGCATCGCCGGTGGATCGCGGCTCGATGATCCGCATTCCCATCGGCAACGAGAAAACATCGCGCGTTGAAGTGCGATCGGTGAGCCCGGACGCAAATCCGTACATGGTGATGTACGCGGTCTTCCGCACCGGCATCCAGGGAGAGATCGCGAAGATCAAGAACCTGCGTCAGGCGGAACGCTACCTGCCGGACAACATCTACACCGCAATCGACGACTTTCTCACGGCGGAGTGGACCACTACGCTTCTCGGTGAAGACGTAAAGGCCCGCTACGCGGATCTCAAGAAAGCGTCCGCTGATCGCTGCCCGCGCTTGCTCGGCACGTTCGTGAAGACTCCGGAAGTGCAGTATCACCATGACGTTTACAACCAGTACCTCTGGAACCTGTTCTAAAAAGCCTCTCCCCCAGACAGCGCCTCGGTTATCGAGGCGCTTTTTTCGCGAGGAGACGCAGCGGGTCGCCTATTTTTCCTGCCCTACATCCCCGTCCGTCCCCTTTTTTTTGCGCACATCCGCCGTGATGAAGAGACTTAGCTGAACTCTTTGCCTCGTTGTCTCATTTTTGAAACGCAAGATCTTCCGGTTTGAGGGTGGCCGAAGCGCAACATCTTGCGGTTTCGTGCGTCCCAAACCAGGAAATTGCCGCGTCGGCAACCCCGGGGTAACGCCGGAATATCCACAGGGTAACGCCGGAATATCCACAGGGTTACCCCGATTTTCTATGGGGTTACCCCGGGGTTTAGTTTGTGCAGTGTCTGGTTTTCTGGGGCATAGGGAACTTGTCGATGGAACGCTGTCTACCTGAGTGCATGCTGCTGTCGTTTCGTTCTGTGCGACGTACGCTGGTGTGAAAACCATTCTTCCTTGCTACGACGCAATGGGCAGCATGTCAACCCTTGTGCCGTCGCTCGCGGTGGAAATCTTTGGGCAGCCGATGGAACATCGATAGCTGAAGAAGGTTTGAATCTTTCACTCTGGACGAGCGGCAATGAAGTCATTTCGGTACACCTCACCGCCCTTCATCACGAACTTTACTTTACCCATTGCGTTGACGTCGGCCAGCGGATCACCGTCGATGGCAATGATGTCGGCGAAGTGACCCTTCTCGATCGCGCCCACCTGATCAGACCAGCTCATAATGTCGGCGCCGTTCAGAGTGGCGGCGCGAATAGCGTCGATGGGCTTCATGCCCCATTCGACCATTTTGGGAAACTGCTTCCAGTTGTCGCCGTGGGGATAGACGCCGCCGTCGGTGGCGAATCCCATGAGCGCACCTGCCTGGAATGCTTTGCGAAAGTTCTCGCGCTGCAGGCGCCCGACTCCTTTCTCCTTCTCGATCGATTCGGGCAGCATGCCATGCTTCGCGCCTTCAGCCAGGATGTAGTCATCGTTATAGATATCGAAATCGAGATAGGTATGGTGCTGCTTGGCAAGCGCGATGCCTTCGTCGTCGATCAGGCTCGAGTGCTCGATCGTGTCGATGCCGGCGAGGATTGCATCTTTAATCGATTGAGTGCCGTGAGCGTGGGCTGCGACTTTGCGTCCGAGCTTGTGGGCCTCGTCGGCGATGGCCTTCAGTTCCTCAAGCGTGTATTGCGGCGCCCCCGGCGTGTCTCCCTTCGAGAGCACGCCACCGGAGGCGAGCACCTTGATCAGGTCGGCGCCGAACTTCACGTTTTCTCTTACTTTTTCTCGGACAGCCCATGGTCCATTGGCGACGCCCTGGCCGAAGTGGTGGTACTCGTAGGGAAGCAGATTGTCGTCGCCGTGTCCCCCGGTGATAGTGAGAGCTGGTCCCGAAACCTGCATGCGAGGGCCGGGGATGTCGCCGGCATTGATGCCATCGCGCAGGGCAACGTCGGTGTAGCCGCGCGCTCCTACGTTGCGGACAGTGGTGAATCCTGACATCAGCGTCCTGCGCGCGTTCTTGGCGCCAAAGATGGCTTCGCGGGGAATTGAGTTGCCGAGCTCGGCGTATCCGAATCCACCTTCTTCGGGATCAGAGGTGAGGTGCACGTGGACGTCGATCAGTCCGGGCAAGCAGGTGCCGGGTGCGTCAATGATCCGGGGTGTTCCGGGAGACAGAATGTGTCCGGACTCGACCGAAACGATCTTGCCGTTCTGAATGAGGACTCCCGCATTAGTGATATATCTGCCCTGACGCACATCGAGCAGCTTGCTGCATCGCAGAAGGATGACATTTGAAGCCGCGGTTTGCGCTAGCGCTGAAGATGAGGAAAGAAGGGTCAGCAACGATACAACACAACTGCAGAGTCGCATTCGATGATCCTCGATTATGACTGTGAATTGAATGAGCGGACAAATGTATCAGACAGAACGGAGCGCCAGAAGGGAAGGGAGCCGGGCGTCCTAGCCCAGCGAAGTAGGCTTGTTCAGCGGCGCGGTAATCGGTCGATAGTCCCGTTTTGCGAGCACACCTGACCGTCGTCGAATGGAATTCGACCGAGCCGCTAGTGCGGCGGTTCTGCGCTTGGTAGCAGTAGCGAGCAGCTAATAGCCAGCAGCTATCCCTTCACATTCACCGTTGAGAATGCCAGTACGACATGACCGCTGGCAGGCGCGCCGAAGGCGCGCGCGGGTTCGAACGTAGTGAAGATCAGCGCGTTATCGATCTTCACGCGCACGGCATCGGAGTCATGGCCGGAGAGGATGCGGTAATCGAGCACGCGTCCGCTGGAATCGACGCTGGCTTCGATCAGCACTGGGCCATCGATTCCTTGAATCTCATAGGGTCCGGCCGAGAGTCGCGGTGGCGTATAGAGCGACGTCGGGATATCGTTTGCCACTTCGGGACGGGCGAAGAATCCGATGAGTACGCCGAACATAATTACTGCTGTTGTTAAACCGGCAGTTGCCGGCAGCATAAAACTGTTGATGGCGTGTTCGATTCGGAGCCCAATGTTTTGCAGAGTGCGTGCGGCGCTGCGCGAGCGCTCCTGCTGAATCGCAATCTTCAATCTCAGCGGAAGATCGGTGGGCGCCTTCCGCGTCCCGATCGATGACAAGAGAGCTTGTGTGCGCTGCAGAGACGCATAGCTGTTGTTGCAGGGACCACAGTTCTGCAGGTGCGCGGAAATTCCGCGCATCTCATGACCGCTCACGGCCCCGTCAAGATATGTAGACAACATCGACTTGGCTTGTTTGCAGTCCATTACTCGCTTCCAACCTCCAGTGACGCCACTTGCGCGCCGTGGCATGCAACCTTGAGGCCCAGATCGCGGCCCGCTTGCCTGGCGTAATCCTCCAGGCGCTTCTTTAACGCAAACCGCCCGCGCATTAATCTTGACTTCACCGTGCCGAGCGAAACCTGCAGGATCTCGGCGATCTCTTCATAAGAGAGGCCCTCGATATCCCGCAGCACCACAGTTGTGCGATACGGCTCGGAAACCTGCGCCAACTCCTGCTCGACCTTGCTGCGAATTTCTTCGTGCGCCGCGCAGTCGAACGGCGAATCATGTTCGTCGACCAAGGTCTCTTTCAGTGCGAATCCCTGACCGTCGTCTTCACCGATCGGCGCTTCCATCGTGGTCTCACGACGCTTGTGTCGGAACCACCAGCGGCGCTGGTTCGAGGCCTCATGCAGCGCGATGCGATAGATCCAAGTCTTGAGGCTCGCTTCACCGTGGAACCGCTTTATGCCGCGGAAGACCTTGAGAAAAACTTCCTGAGTTGTGTCTGCCGCGTCGGCAGGATCGTTCAGGATGCGATACACCAGTCCATACACCGACTGGTGATAGTGCGCGATCAGCCACTCATACGCCTCTTCCGAGTCCGCCTTTAGCTCGGCGATAATCGACGCCTCTTCGGAACGTGCCGATATCGCGCTTGCGAGGTTTGCCAACGTAGTAACTCCCGCCATGCTTCTCACGGCGTTACTCATAAATTAGCAGGTCTCCCCGGTTTCGCGATAGACAACCTCTGTCCGGATAGACCCCAGAGCACCCAGGAAAGTTCCCGGATTACCCTCTGGCTACAAGCTGCATGGTAGCCACGCTGCGCGCTTCCCCTATACGAGAACGCGGGAATTTCCAAAGCTCTGATGTTATAGAGAACCGTATTTAGCCGGCGGTTGCAAGCTTACTTTAGTTTCACTTTGGGGCGGAAGCCCCTGTGGTTGAACTAGTTGTAGCGCTTTTCTTGGTTGTCTTTTTCTTCTTTGGGGGCGGCGCTGGTGCGTCATCATCCACGACGATCTTTTTGGGGGGGGCCTGTTGCTGGGCAGCAAGAGCTGCGGCCTTTTCCCGTTCTGCAGCGGCGATGCGGTCATCGGCGCTAACGGTCATCTGCTGCAGGTACTCACCATAATTGCGCCGATACTCATCGAGAGCGGAGGCATGTGGGGCCATCAAATCATATTCCTCGCGTTTGCCAAACGCCCCCGCGGACTCGCTGACGGATGCAACTACGTCATAAAGCGCGTTCAGATTCCGATAGAGTTTGAAGTTGGCTGCCAGGCTTTGTGGCGCTGTGTGTACCGCGGCAATCAGTGCAGGTAAAGCCGCGGTTACGTTGCGCTGAATGGAGCCGATGTTTTCCGAAGCCTGATGTTTGGTCGAAGAATCCACCTTCCATTTCTCCACGCGCAGCTTCCCGACGTCCGCGTTGAGTCCACCTGTCTCCTGCTCAATCCTCTGCAGGATCGCGCCAAGATCGGAGGGGTTCGATGGTGGTGGCGCGATTGCTCTGCTTGCAGGCGGTGCAGCCAAAGGTTTGGAACCCGGCTGTGAAGAAATAGGCGGATTGCCGGGTGGATAAGAGGTTTGAGCTGTAGACGGAGCGCAGATTGCGATCGTCGCAAAAAGAAGGCCGAGCTTCATCACATTAATAAGGATACTCCGCACCAGCCACCTGCGGCTCGCGACGGAGTTACTTGATTGACCGAAGCCCCCGCCGCAGGCGAGAATAAGAACTGTCTAGTCGTCCTTCCTCACAGTGGGCCTGTGGCGCAGCTGGGAGCGCGCTTCCATGGCATGGAAGAGGTCGTCGGTTCGATCCCGACCAGGTCCACCAATTCTTCAACAACGTAGCGGACCCACCCTCGAAGCGCTTGCCCGGGAAGATGAAAGACATTCCGAAAGAACAGCGAGAATTACAGCGATTTTGCGCGATGACGTTGTAGATCGGCGAATTTCGCCCAAAATTTGTAGATTTCGTTCCCAGGCAGGGATTCCACAGGGACTTCTGTCGATTTCGGCGAAACCTCCACATTCTTCTGGTTTTAACGTTCTTCCTCAGAATATCGCAAAAAAGATCAGGGATCTTGCAGGGATTTTTCGTTCCATAATGGAACTTGCGCCAGACGGGTTTGCCCCCGCCCAAAAATAAATTTAGAAACATGCATCGTCGATTCCGGCGTTCGTCTTCTTTCGCAACGCACTCTGCGATGGCTTAATTCTTGCCCTTCATTTACTTAGGCGGTTTCAAGCGCGCGCACAAAGTCGCGATTTTTGGCGATCGCCGCATTGCATACCGTCGGTCTTGCGCTCGCAAGTAATTGGTTTCTCGTCAAGATTTCCGCAAGTTAGAACGACGGATCGCGTTTGACTCTGTTTTCGCGCTGGTGTAGCAGGAAAAAGTAGATGGTGAAGATATGGCGAAAGCGCAAGGAGCATAGGCAGCAATGGTGCCTCCGTGGTTAAAGCAATGCCATTTCGGGAACTCTATGAGTGAACTCGATGCCCCGATACGTGTCTCGCGCAGTTGCCTGAGAATATGTCCAGTAACTTCAATTTTCGTCGGCCCCCGTGGCGGGAGTTGCTTGAGTCGGCCAGCAAGGCTGAAGCGTTTGTTTTGCTTGGCCATACACGTATCGGGGCATCGAGTTTACTCGTGCCGTAACCGCTCTAAAT
>QIBC01000230.1 GCA_003225215.1 Acidobacteriota bacterium | reverse complement strand
GTTCGGGGCCGCGAGCCCGTGCAAATTGCACTGAGCCTCTTAATCCCAAAACAAACGCGCGGTGCCAAGGCCTGAGCTGCCCATGAGAAGTGAACCGAATCAAGCAGCTCGAAGCGGCCAAAATTCTGCTACAGAACGCAACAACTTGCAAGCATGAAGATGCAGTGTGTCGTAGCTCGATAGAAATGTTCCCCAGCTTACCTCGATAGAAACGTCCCCTTCTGTTCGAAGATGCGGTGTGTCGTTGCCGCCGCACCGGACCAAGCCCTCCCCGGAGTTTGCCTTTCTCTGGTGACTCCGTGTCTCCGTGGTGAAATTTGGTTCTAGCATCAAGAATCAGAGCGAAAAGTCGCGCCGCCTGGGAATGGCAAGGCATCTTGCGCCCGGTTCTGCGAATATGTATTAGGTGCAGTTCACAAACAGCAACTCACACTTGCGAATGCGGAGCGTACTGTCAGTTTTTTTGTGCACCGCGCTGCTCGTGCCATCAATGCCGGCGCAGAATCCGCGTCGGCCGTCCATCCCCATTGCCCCGGCAAAGCGTCCGGGGACATCCCTGACAATTGTTGTGACCGACGAAAACAATGTGGTGGTTCCCGATGCGATGGTGTCTCTTGCCGACACGCAAACTGCCGAGGTGATGCGCGTTCAGACTGATGCTGCCGGTCGGGGAAGGTTCCTCGACCTGAATCCAGATGGTGTTTTCACGTTAAAGGCAGAGAAAGGCAACTTCTATCCGATCACCAAAGGAGAGTTGAGAATCGCGGGAGCACAAACGCTGGAAATCGTCATTCCTCACGTGCAGGAGCTGAAAGAAACAGTGAACGTAACTGCCTCCACTCAGGAGATCGATCCAGCCAAAACCGCCGACACCAAGACCCTTGGAACTCCGGAGATCATCAACATCCCCTATCCCACCTCGCGCGACATTCGCAACCTCCTGCCGTTTTTGCCGCAAGTTGTGCAGGACTCTACCGGGCAGGTTCACGTTGCCGGAGCCGATACCTACGAGACCACCGACGTGCTCGACGGTTTCGAGATTACGGCGCCCGTAAGCGGCTCTATCTCCATGCGTTTCAGCGCTGACGCTGTGCGCGAGGTCAGCGTGGAAAGCACGCGGGTCTCGACCCAATTTGGGAAGGAATCAGGCGGAATCATCAACTTCAACACTGGAATGGGCGACGATCACTTCCGCTTCGACGCAACCAATTTCATTCCTTCGTGGCAAAACAAGAAGGGCAAGGGTTTCAGCTTCGATAAGTGGGTACCGCGCGCAACTGTTTCTGGACCGATTAAGCCAGGCAAAATCTGGTTCTTCGACTCTGCCGATGCCGAGTATGACAACTACGTGTTCAAGGATTTGCCCGCTGGTTCCGATCGCGATCCGTTTCTGCGCGGCAGCAATCTGGCGAAGGTACAGATCAATCTGCGCCCGAACGACATCCTCAGCTTTGGTTTCCTGAACAACGTGCAGGATGAAGACCGCCAGGGGCTCTCGCTCACGACTCCGGCATCAGCGACGGTGAGGCGTGATTTCAATGCGTATTTGGGTACCGTAAAGGAACTGCACTATTTCTCCGGTGGAGCACTGCTCGAAACCGGCTTTGCCTGGAATGCCTTTCGCGACGAATACAACCCGCAGGGTCCGAAGCCGTTTGTAATCACGCCCAACGGCAGCCAAGGGAACTACTTTGAGAAGTTTCACGGCACGTCGCGTCGGGCGCAGGGAATCGCCAATCTTTTCCTGAATCCGTTCACCAGGTTCGGGCGTCACGAGGTGAAGTTCGGAACTGAAATCGATCAAATCAATTTCACGCAGCAGTATCAGGATCAGCCGTTTTTGCTGCTTAGGGCGGACAGCACGCTGTATCGCCGCAGTGTTTTACCGCCGTCGACCGCGCTCGACCGCAATAATCTGGAGATCGGATCCTATATTGAAGACCGTTGGTCGCCCTTAGAGCGGCTGCTGCTCCAACCTGGAGTTCGCTTCGATTGGGACGAAATCGTGCGGCGTCCTTTATTTTCGCCGCGCATCGCGGGCACGTATGTGCTCGGGCCGAGTCACAGCACCAAGATCTCAGCGGGAGTAGGAATCTATTACGAGCGCACTCACCTCGACTATCTCGCGCGCGCGATGACCGGACCGCGCCTCGATTACTACTTTGACACGCTCGGCACTACCCTCGTAGGCCCTCCGCTCACTACCACCTTCGTGGTAAATGAAGCGCTGCTGCACGAGCCTCGGTTCCTGAATTGGAGCGCTGCCATCGAGCAAAAACTCCCAGCCGGCATTTACGGCGCGGTCGAGTATTTACAGAAGCGCGGCAACGATGGATTCGTCTTTCAAAACCTCAACAATACTTCGGACCTTTCCGGCACTTACATCCTCACTAACGATCGCCTGGATCGCTACCGCTCCGTGCAGGTCAGCGCCCGCAAGCACTTCCACGGCGATTACAACGTATACGGCGCCTACACGCATTCCTACGCGCATTCGAATGCCGTGGTGAATTACTCGTTGACCAATCCGATCTTCAGCACACAGATGGGTGGACCGTTGCCCTGGGACGTCCCCAATCGCATTATCAGTTGGGGATGGTTTCCGACGCCCTTTAAGCGCATCGACCTGGTTTACTCGCTCGACTATCGCACCGGGTTTCCGTGGACCGCAGTCAATCAAAATCAGCAGATCGTCGGCCAGCCCTACTCACAGCGTTTTCCGGCATTCTTCTCGTTCAGCCCAGGACTCGAATGGCGCTTCACTTTTCGGGGATATGCCCTTGCCTTACGCGGAGTGGCCGAGAACGTAAGCGACCGCAAGAACCCTGCCTTCGTGAACAACAATGTCGATTCTCCCAATTACGCGAAGTATGGCGGCTTCGGCGGCCGCGCGTTTACCGCAAGGATCAGGTTCCTCGGGCGTAAGTGATGGCGCCACAGTGCTTAGGAGGTCACCGGATTTACAAGTGGCTGTCAACAGCGGCAATCGCGATAAAATCACACTGCCCCTGCGTCGAACCAAACCTATGCGGCAAAGCAGAGTTGTCTTGACCTTGCTGTTGTGCGCCTCGAGCTATCTCTGTGCCCAGTCAGAGGACGCGCTGCGCGATTATTTTGAGGGCAGGACAGTGGTCGTGAAACAGGACCTGCCCGCGAGCAAGACGGGAATGGACGTTTATCCCGACTCCGCCTCGACGTTCAACCCTGCGGATTACAACCGGCGCATAAAGCAATTTGGAGTCGCTATCCGGCGTAACGAATCCGTTCCCTTGACTAGCGTGCGAGTCAGAGACAAGAGCATCGAGCTCCAGCTAGGAGTTAGTGCCGCAGTGGAAGGAACTGACGGTGCTCCTGCTGCGTCGGTGGCGGTTGAGAAGAGTCCGCGCGAAAGGAATCTGGAGCGGGAGCTTGAACGCGAAACCGATTCGGAGCAGCAAGCCAGGATGATGCAGGAGCTGGATACTCTTCGGAAACAGCGGCAGAAAGATGATGCCCGGCTCAAAGCTGCGCTCGCGCAACTCTCTGCGACCAGCGGAGACCGTTCCGGGACCAGCACAACGTCACGCATCAACCTTGTCTTCCCCGGCGGCGTGCCGGCACGTGCTTTAGATCCGGACTACGTGAGGTCTGCCCTCAAGAGTTGGATCGACTTTAACGCGAACGAACGTTCATCACCGCCCCAGCGCTCTGTAGTGTTAGAAGATACTTCCGCGCCGGCCGGTCTGCATAAAGGGATGACCGAATCCGAACTGCTGCGGCTCTTCGGCGATCCAGCCAAGCGCGAAGCCGGCACCGAAGGCGATCCTTAATTGCGCTGTCGAGGCTCTTTCACGAGAATGCTGGCCAAGTCCCAGGAAGGGCCAACTAAGTCTGAAATATTCCGGGAGATCCTTCGGCCAAAAAAGGGCCTCAGGATGACCGTTCATAGCGTCTTCCATTTTAGGAAAGTCGCACATCTTTGAGCGTTTGTTCTGCTGGTCGGATCTTTCTTGACCCTTCCGAGAGCAGCTTTCTCGCAACCTCGCAGAACGTCTTCCGTTGTCCCCGCCTTCTATTGGGCCTGCTCCGCCGCATGTAACCACACGCCACCGCGATCCGCTCTGAGACGAAGCGTTGGACCACCGCCGTTGACATCGCCACGAATACTGTTGCCGCCGAAGCTTCCGCGTGCGAGCACAGCAAAATCTGTGCGGAAGCTGCTGCGGCGCGTTCGTTCAGCATCGAGCACGAACGCGGCGCTCTTCGGCAGTGTCAAAGAAATATCGCCACGCGAGACTTGGAGATCGCTGTCACCCCCCAGGTGCTGCAGCGCGATCTGAGCCGAGCCACGATCCAAGCTCACCCGGATACCTGTGCGGATACTTGAATCTCGCACCTTCACATCGCCGCGATCAGCATGCACGCGTAACTCGCCATCCAGGCGACTGACGTCAACATCGCAACGGTCACTACCAATGTCGAGCCTGCCTGCAATCCGCTGCACGATCACGTGACCGCGATCAGTCTTCAGCTCGGCATTCACCTGTCGTGGAAGATGGATGGTCAGATTCACCGCACGCCGTCCATTCCACCCGCCCCAGCTGTGGAGAAGATCGTTTGGATACTCAACCCTCACCGACCGGTGATGCTCGTCGCCCTCCACGTGGATCTTGGTTTCCCGCATCCATCGATCACGATCGGCGCTATCGCCCTCGAAGATCTTGTGTGCGTCCACCTGCATTTCGGCCTTCTCCCAACCCTCGATCGAAACGTCTCCGCGCCCGTTCTCGACCAGAACGGATCCGCCGGAAATCAGGGACACCTGCTGATGAAAATCTTCCTCAATCTGAGCGACTGCACCGGGCGCGATTGCCAGCGCCAACGCGGCAAACACGAATATCGGAATCTCAGTACGCAACCAGAACCTGTGCGTCGAGCTTCGCTTCATCTCATCACCTCACAAGGCGAACTAGGCTTTGCAGAAATGTACGCGCGGAGCAACGCACCGGTTCCGCAGTCGGGATTCCTTCTTGAGTTTTTAGGGTTGAGCTAAACGGGCGGGAAAATTTAAAGGGCTGCGACATTGGTTATGCTCCAGCTGCCGGCTCCTGCGAGGGAGTCAACAACGTGGATACATGTACCGTCACAGCCCCTGATGCGATCACTGCTTTCGCAGTTCCAAACCCCGGCTGCACCTCGCAGTGTCCGCCGGTTTTTTCGGGTCTGGTCACCCTGTGGATTACTCCACCGAGTTGATCACCCAGCCTACTTCGGTTCAGCAACTTGATTTGAAACTGAACCTTTCAGCCGTCGACGAAACCCAATCTAAAGACCAAGAACAAAAGTGTCAACGCTAATGATTGGTGCACACACTTCTAAAAACGTCTGGAAAAGTGAGATCGCAAGCGACTGACGAGCGCCAACTTACGATCACGATTTTTATTGAGTACTCCTTTTTCACAAAGTTTCCACAAAACTCGACAACAGCAAAATCCCGCAGCTCTCAAGGATTTTCTTGACCGCCGAGCAGAGTTGAAGCATGGTGTGAGTAGATCGAGAGCAGATGTCAGTATTTGTTGCCCACGTTGATGGCGGCTCGCATGGCAGTCCTGGACCATCGGGGATCGGTGTCGTCATCCAGGATCCCCAGGGTGAGAAGATCCGGATCTCGAAGTGGATTGGGCACCAGGACAACAACGTAGCCGAGTACGTCGCCCTGCTCGAAGCCCTGCAGCACGCCCTCCGACTCAAAGCCAAGGTGCTGCGCGTCTTCTCCGACTCGCAAGTGGTGGTTCGCCAAATGACCGGCGAGTACGCCTGTCGCAGCCCACGCCTCTACTCCCTTCACTGGACCTGCCGCAAATTAGCCCGCTCGTTTGACTTCTCCATCTTCCATATCGAACGCGAACACAACAGCGAGGCCAACCAACTAGCCCACCACGCCGTGCGCAACCGCCTGCAGTAACCAATGGGATGGCGGTGAGCGCCTGTCATCCTGAGCCTGCCGAAGGATCCTGTGTTTGGTTCCGGCTGTTTGCGGTTGCTGGGGTGGAGGAGCAGGAGGGTCGGTGCTGATCGCAGAGTGCCAGTCACATAGCCCAAGACTTAATCGCCGACCAGCGAAAGTACTTTAGCGGCGAGAGCATCGTGCAAATCAACGAAGTCGTAACCCTGTAGCAGGTATAGGGGAAAGGCTTGCGCGAACATCATCGGAACGACAACGTGTAGCGCACCACAATCACGGTTTCCACTTCCACGGGCTCTCCGTTGAGGATGTAAGGCTTGTATCGCCATGTCTTAACTGCTTCGATCGCAGAGATCGCCAGATCTTGTGACGGCGTCTTCACAATCTCCAGCAGAGAGATACCTCCTTGCTTGTCGATCACCGCCCGGAGATCGACTTCGCCTTCAACAAGGTTGTCCTTTGCAGACTCCGGATACCTGGGATTCGAGCCTCCAATCTTGTTGCCCGCAGCTACTCCTGAGCTGATGCGCACGCGTCCAGGCCTCGCTTTCGGATCTGCTGTTGCTGAGTCTCGCGGTGTTTCCTGCCACTTCCCGAATGGGAAAGAGCTGCCTACAGAGTGATCCTTAACCAGGAAACGGAAGCCGAGATAGCTAACGCCCCGGGACTTCTGGCCTTTGTCTACGATCGGGAGAAACTTCCAATTCGAGGCTGCTTCCATGCTGGCCTTGGCCAGGACCGGATCTCCGACGATGCGTTGCACGTCGGTCACGCTTCCATCCGTTGAGTATTCGACGCTCAGAATTACGTCTCCTCCCATTTCCTTGTCGAGAGCCTCCTGGGGATATGACGGCATCGGTTTTGTCACGGCAGTGAAGTACGCATACTCGGACGGAACGCGATAGATGGGACTGGCCGGAGCAGGACTCGCCGTGTTCTGAGGGGAAGTCGTGGCGTTGCCGGTAGGGTCTGCCGCGGACTGACTGTCCGGCTCTAACGGACTTGCACTCGGCATGGAGAACACAGGGAGCACTGAGATGAGAAGGGAGATAAGCGCGCCTCGTAGCAATTTCATCGGTTATCTGTTCCGTATATGGGAATCCGCGCGACAGCGAGGCGCAAGCATAGCACCTGGGCTAGGACATCGGCGATGGGCAGACAAAACAAATGCTGTCCTCAAGCTTGGATCCAGTGCTTCACTGAGGAAGCAGTTGCAGACTCACGACAATCTTCTGAGGAACAAGTCGGTCGCCTTCAACGGTGATGTCCTTCGGCGGCGTCATTCTTTCGTAGCGATAAGCAACTCTGGTCACGCGGGCTCTCACGCCTCCGAGGACGACCTCCGTGCCAATGTAGGGCACCGGAGTTCTCGGGCTTATACCTATGAGCTTGCCGTCGACTTCGTTTACAAATTCAATAGTCCCATCCCCAAAAAGCGTCCCCCCAGCGGTTCCGCTCAAGTCGAATCCGCCACCGGATCCGATTCCTACTCCCGAGCCAACACCCTCGTCAATCGCGTGTTGCAGGTTGGCCAGTATCTCTCGCACTGACGACAGTCGTAGCCCCCCTTCGCGTAGCAGGCCAGCGGCGAAACATTTCTCTTCTCGCAAGATTCCGAGCAACAAATGTTTCGTATCCACATTCTTGTCGCCGAGTGAGTCCGCTTCTTCCGTCGCGTAAGTCAACACGTTTTTCGATTCAGTGCTGAGCGGCATATCGACTGACGTGGGAATCTTTTCCCGCGCCAACGTACTAGACTCAATCTCGCGCCGGATAGACTTCGCGGTCCAGCCCCTCGGCATCAGGTGCCACAACACAGACGGATCTTCGCGCAGCAGCCCAAGCAGGAGATGTTCAGTTTCAATTTGGTGTGCGCCAAACTGGCTGGCTTCGTAACGAGCAAAGAAGAGAACCCGTCGTGCCTTCTCGGTGTAGCGATCGAACATGCCGATGATTGTAGCTGCCCTAAACCCGCCTCAGCGCGGAGCCGCAGACCCTCACTTGTTCCCAGAGTGCTGTAACCCGAAGTTCGGAATTCTTGTAGCCAGCGGCATACAGCCAGGGGAATCGATGCACATCCAAAATTCGGGTTTGAGCACAAAGGGTTTTCATGACCGGATAGTCTCGATCAAGTCCATGAGCCAGCACATTGGGCAGCCCCTGAAAAGAAAGAGCATGGCAAACATTAGAAGGACAGAGGTGAAAGGGTGCGGCTCGAAATATTCAACGCGGTAAACCGCCTGCGTGAAAAGGCCAGCCGAAGTTCGATGAGTTTATGTTCCTGCGCTTCAGGGCAAGGAACGTGGAACCATATCCTTTGATTGGGTGGACGAAGCGAAGACCGTAATGGAATATTCCGCGATGCTGTTGCTCAGTCGTCGCCTAGTCGCGCTGCACCGGTTGGGACCTTTAGCCTACAGGCAACTCACCGTGTTGTTTCGAATTCAGCCTTTACCTTGCCAGCGCGCACAGCCTTTGCCAGGGCGGCATGATCCCGCTCGTTCTGATCCGCGTAGGCAACGGAAAAGTCGGCTAATGCGCGATCGAATGTGTCACTCTTCCCCATATAGCCGCTCAGCGTACTCGAGCGTCCTGAGCGCGCATGTGCGAGCGCGAGCGCTCGGCCACACCAGGTTGCGTAAAGATCCATCTCGGCTGCGCCGAAGGTCTCAACGCGAACGCTGATCTTAATGTCCCGCAACTGGCGAACGAAGTAGTGGTGTCCGGCCAATGTGCCCTTGGTCCAACCCAGGAAGATGTCGGTCGCCGGTTGCATCAGGCGGTAGCCGTTGACAATGCGCTCTCCCTCATTCACGAAAACGCTCTTCCCGGCACAGGACGCCAGCACCGAAGGACGAGCCTCTTTCACCTGCAGAAACAGTGGGTCGCCTTCAGCGGCCATGAACAGCAGGACCCAGCACCGCGTGCCTACACTGCCCACGCCTACGACTTTAATGGCGGCATCGCGGAGTTGGTACCGATCGAGCAGAGACTGAACGGCAGGTGACAAAGTTTCACGGTATCCCGCAAACGTGTCGCGGACTACCTTCTCGACCTGCCCGGGAGAGTGTCCGCGCGCGTGAAAGATTGTGGGAAGCTGATCTTTGATGCACGGAAGTTCTGCCTTGTGTTCGACCAGTTTCGGGAAAATGTCGTCGGCAGCGTGGCGACCCTTCTCTTTCTGCAGCCGCTTCAGAGCACGCTGACGGAAGTTGGGATCCTTGATGTTGGCCACCAACTCGTCTGCACCCATGGATTCATACCAAAGTTCCAGTGTTCTGATCTGGCTGAATTCGGCCATCGACTCGCGATAGGAGCGGACGCAGGTTTCGACGACATCCTTCCCCAGGCTGTCACTGATTCCATTGTCTCGGCAGGCAATCAGGAAACTCGCCGCGAGGCGCTTGATGTCCCATTCCCATGGAGCGGGCAGAGTTTCATCGAGATCGTTGACTGAAAATATGACTCTTCGCTCGGGTGTGGCAAAGCCGCCAAAGTTGCATAGGTGAGCATCGCCGCAGCACTGCACGGAAACTCCAGTGTTCGAAGTGGACGCCAGATCGCACGCCATGGTGAGTGCTGCTCCACGGTAGAACGTGAATGCGGAACGCACCATACGGCCGTGGCGCAAAGGAAGGAGCTCGGTCATGCGTCCTTTTTCTGCACGCAATACGAGCTCAACGGCATCCGGCCTCTCGGCCGGAGGCTTCCAGGTGGCGTGGGATTTGCGCGGACACTTGTCGCGCAGAGCCTTGCCCATTTGATAAAGCTCATCACGCTTCGGCGGGAGCGAATTGGCCGCGGTTGTCTTTAACTTGGCGGCTTGCTGCGCGGGTTTAGCAGGCTGTCTAACAAGGATTGGCGCGGCCATCGATAGACACAATTGAGAACTACAGGCGATAGTGAGGGCGGGAAGAAGTTCTAACAACTGTTAACTTCGACAGTGACTGGTCGTGAGGATACCGCTGATGGGATCGGAGCCCCATTTTTTGAGCGCAAAACAAATGACGCAGTTCGGGTTTTCGTTTCAGGGCACCTGGCGCTTATAGTCCCTTATTCGCACCGAAAGCGAACCGAACGCCAGTGGTCAACAGAAGGTCATTGCCTTTCAAGCCATTCACCGGATCGGTGATGTAGCGATCGCTGGCATGAATCTCCCAACTCAGCACCTTGTTGATCTTCGTGATAGCGGCAGTATCGAAGACCACACGATAATCCCCGAGGCTGCTCAAATCCGGGTAAAACTCCAATCGCTCGTTAATGGAAAATGCGGCTGAAAGCTTGTGATCGAACGACTCCCCGACCAAAGCTTCTCCTGTCCGTCGAGTGAGCGTGGTGAAGTACTCCTGGTTGAACGATCCGCCGCCAAAAATGTCGAAGTTCGTCGCATCGGTTTTCACCAAGTGATAACCGAGGCCGCCGCCGATTACGTTGCGAAGATCGAGTTGCTGGAAGCGGTCATGATCGAAATCGGAAAAGACGAAAACAAATGTTTTGGCCGTAAGGTTGAAATCGTAACGCAGGCCAGCATGGGTAGCGCTTGCAGTAGTCAGTGAAACTCCATTCGTCGTTCCGGTTGAGTAAATCGAGTTAATGAAGGCACTGGCTTTACTTTTCTCCGTAATCTGGGAGGCAGTTGCCCCGAGCGTGAAGTTGGTTGTATCCGCGTTGCCGCGAGCAAGGCTCAGTCCTGAGTCGAGGAACCCTCCCCATGCGCCATAAGCACGCTGTTCCGATTCGGAACGAACATTCTTCACCGCGACTTTGTCGACAGTGACAGTCCCCGCATCCTTCGTGGCGACTTCGAGATTTCCGTCGCTACTGGTAACAGTTCCAACCACCATAGCTCCAGTCTTAGGCGTCACGTACAGCGGCTGATCCGAAGAAAAGGACTGGATGGCGTCCCACTTGATGCTCACATCACCGGCATAGTCTGTCTTGAGGTTCAGACTCTTGCCGTCGGCCGTGGTGATCGTACCGCTGAGACGGTCTCCGTTTTTTAGGATGACCTGGTCTGCTTTGACGAATGTGGAAACGAGGCTAATGCAGAGGATGACGAAAGAAGCGCGCGCAAACACGATGGACCTCTCACAGAGTGCAACCCAAAGAGCTGAGTTGCTGAATTGCATCTCTGAGTTGCCATTAACTGAGGTCAATACAAAACTTCACCAACTCACGCGCGAGAAGTTCCAAACGAAAACAGGAAAAACCAAGGCTGGGCCACACGCGCTGCGGCGTCGGCTCTGGTTCTATCGGTGTTTCAAACATCTTCTCTATTAGTCCCCTGGGAATGGACGCGTTTACCTGGACGCGCTCGCCTTTTTGCTCCACTTTCAGGCTGTTCAGGACGGGTGGCGGAGCCTTCGCTGCTTCTTGATTTTCTTGCTTGCGATACCGAAGAACTGGGTGCTGCATCCTTTGCGGTTTTCAAAAAGGGTGCGCTGACGATGCACGCAGTCGCTCCGACTTGCCATTGAAAGCACGATGCACGACTCGAAGCGGAAACAAAATTAAAATCAGTTGTTCCATCAGTTCCGGTTCCCGCACCCTTCAAAAACACGAAGGGTGCGGCACCCATTGTCTGAGAGTCCGATGCAAACACCAAAACGGGAAGGCTGGCCACCCGCCCCGTGGAGACCGGAGCCGAAGAGCCTGCTCTGAGCGAAGCAGGGTACTCTTTCAGCGACTCAGTTCGATCAAACCAAAGTAAACGATTCGTTCCTCAGTCGTTTCAACGATGCTGCTCGTTTCTACGTCCCACACCCAGCTGTGTGGACGCCACACGCTATCCTTACTTAGTGCGTATCCGGTGCACAGAAGATACTGCTGGGGACGCTCCGAAGCTAGACGCCGAGAGTTCTCATGACAGTTTCCCGGCTCTCCCGGCTGCATCCGGACGCGGTGAGCGGATTCGGCCTTACCAAGCCCGATGAGGTCATTGACCAAGCGCTCACGATTGCTTCCGTTCCAAAGGACTACCGCCTCACCCCCGATTTCTACTAGAAGGTCGTGCAGCCTTTTCAGATAGGGGCTCTCGCTCAGAGCCCTCTCCGTCCGCGTTCTCAAAAATTCTCGCCGTTCTTCATCGAGTGGCTTGAGTTTCAGGATCTTCTTGCCTGTTCGGCCCATGCTGTATCGATTTCCTCACGCAGTAGCGCAACAAGATATCATCTCGATTTTCTCCGGCAGTTCCAATTTCACAAATCAATCCACTAACGAGCGAATTGCGGTTACTATTTTGTGTCGCAGCGTTCGCAGCGATGACTCGATATCTCTGAATGAAGCGCCACTATTACTCTGACGCGATCGGCGCATTTCTGGAGAAGTCAACCGATGAGATTCTCGGCGGCCTCGTGCGAGGCAGCAATCTCGACGGTGCCACCCTGGAGCGATCACAGAGTGACGCATGGGTTGAGCAGATAAGAATCCTGAAGGCTGCACTTGCGCAGCACCCGCACGACGGGTGGGTGGCGCACCCTTTCTCCTGGGTCTGTTTTATTTGTGGGATTCCACAATGTGGGTGCCGCACCCTTCGTGTTTCGAAGCGTGCGTGTTTACTATGCTGGTGGCGCTACCAGAAGAGGACTTCGGGGTTTGTAAACCTACAGGAGCACACCAGCACAGAAAGAAGGACAGCGTGGGGATATGGATGTCTCACGCCGCATCGTGAAGCGCACCCTGCAAAAACCATGCAGAGTGCGGCACCCGCAGTTTGGTACTGCCAACTAAGCCAACAAACAGGTAATCGAAGGGTGCGCTACCCGTCAACCGCCGCGAAGGAATGGGGACACCCACTTCCTGGAAGGAAGCCAGTCAACAGCCCCACGTTCTATAATGGGAAAGGGCGGGCCGCCCGTCGGTGACAGATGGCGATCGATCTGAACGAAGTCCGGAAATTGGCTATTATTTCCATGTTTTCCGACGATGTGCTTTTTGACCGAATCGTCTTAAAGGGCGGTAACGCGATCAGCCTTGTTTATGGACTCGGTTCCCGAAGTTCTATCGACGTGGATTTTTCTGTGCACGGAGATCTGGAAGAGATCACAGATGTAGAGGCCCGAATCTTCAAAGCCCTAGATGATCGATTCGGGTCGGCCGGGTACGTCGTATTCGATAAGACCTTCGTCAAACGGCCACCCAGCGAAAATCCCGAATTCACCCGATTCGGCGGCTACAGAATCGAATTCAAGCTGATGGATGATGCGACTTTCAGGCGGATCAACAGCGATATGGAGGCAGCAAGCCGCACGAGCTAGGGATTTTTATGACATTTACATCCTGATCTCAAAGGCTGGAGTCGTGTTAGCCAATAACATCACGTTGATCAAGAACATCTTCGCTGCTAAAGAAGTTCCCCTCAAGCTCATGGGGAAAGTCAACGAGACGCGCGAGTTTCATCGCCCAGACTGGCCTGCCGTTCGCGACAGCGTTGCTGGGGAAGTTGAGGCGTTCGATTTTTACTTCGATTTCCTTGTAAACGAACTTAACAAGCTAGAAGCCTTTGGGAACGAATAGTCGCCACTGCTGTACGTATTGCGTTTCACGTAGACCATGAGCCAAGTAGAAATCGAAATCGAAGCCCAGCGCCCGCAATCGATCCAGTTTAGAAGGTTCGTACCCTGCACGCTCCATGTACAATCCGATTGCCTGATGATACGGATAAACATAGTCAAGCTTCTTAAGAGTCGCGATTAATACTCCCGTCGAAATACGATCCTTCGCGGTTTTGAAAGCTTGCAACACTTGGTAGACGCCACCTGCGTAATTTGGTCGCACGGTGATATCTATCAGCGTTCTCTCAAGTTTCGTCACCGGCACGGGAATTTCGAATGTGTCTGGAATAGAACCCACTTCGAGATTGGCCGTGTGCTTCCCACTCAACAACAGCACGTGCCGATCACCATAGTTCAGGATGTACTTGGAGACGCGTTGCGGATTAGAGAATGCAAGCTTGAGTGCGTCTTGTGACAGGATTCCTTTCGGCCGAGGTTTTTCGCTTTGCTCCTTGTTGACGTAAATTGTGGCAGGTACTTGCTCGGTTAGTCCGTGCAGGAAAACAGCGGTGCCGTGACTCAGATAGGAACCGCTCTTGACCGATGTTGCAGCCTCGAATTCCGAAGCTTCTTGCCAAACGTAGCGAAGAAACGAGCGTCCATACTTTTCGCTGGACAACGTAATCTCTTTGAGATCACCCTGATCAAGCAGGTAAGAAATGAAACGGTCAGTCGTGGTGTTTTTTGCTAAATTCCAGGATTCCCGGCGTTCGTACATCACCTGAAGAAGCTGCGCACGCGTATAAACACGGCGCTTAAAGCTGTCATAGTCGGCACGAATCCTTGGATACGCGGCCACGATTTTTGTGGGTTGCCGGGGCATCCTGCTGAGGTATATATACCACAGCAGGCCTTGGCTGCAATCACGGAAATCGCTGTGGTATATATACCTCAGCTATTCCCCAACTTGTAAGGCATCCTGGAATCAAGCACTTAGCAGGGATGCAGCAAAGGATTTCACAGCTTCATTGGAAGGGTATATATACCTTTCCCATGAACACATGAAATCCGGTGCGGGGGGCGGGTGCTGCACCTCCCCACCCAGCAGCAAAATCGAGTTGGGCAGGTGGCCGACCTTCCTCCGCCTTCTGTTTGAAACTGTCAAACAGCGGGTGCCGCACTCTGCGTGGTTTTTGTCTAGTACCGGGACATGCTTTCCACTTTGTCTCGACACATCCTTTCCACTTTTTGGTTAGGCGGTGCTGACCAGTATTCCCTTTCTGGGACCGATTCGCGCTGCCTTGCTGATCGCTCGCGTGCAAACTTCGTTTCGCTTCCGCGGCAAGCGCCAGTTCTGGGCTTATTGTGGGCTGGCGCTGGAAACGCGCAGCAGCGCCGACTATCGCTTGGTCGAAGGCGAGCTGCGCCGCGCCCAGAAGCCGCTCTTCATTCGGGGACTAAACCAGAATCACAATCACGATCTGAAAAACATCTTCAAAGCCGCCGCCACCACCGCCAGTGGCTCTCCCGGACCGTTTCGTGATTACTACGAAACCCTGCTGGGAAAGGGGATGAAGCCGGAGATGGCCAGGCTGACCCTGGCGCGCAAGATCGCGGCCATCAGTTTGATCGTCTGGAAGAAGGGAGAACGTTTCGATCCGGAACAGCTGAAAGCACAAGCAGCTTGAGCGCACAGGATACTGTGAACCATTTCCGAACTATGTCTCGGTTCGTCAGTCTCTGAGCGCTCGGGTTCGAGGGTGAGTATCCTTAGCCGGGTTAGGCGATGCGCTACGGCGCTAAGTCTCACGGGGCACCATATGCCCCCTCGGACAACCCAACCAAGCCATAGGCCTTTGAGTCTCAGATAGAACCATGGTTGCCAACCAACCCAAGCGGGCTTGTGTGGCCTCAGAACGATAGAACTAGAATGGGAATGTTCGCAGTCTCGGTCAAAGCTCGCATCGACAGTCTGCAGATCCCACAGAGGGCTCGATGTCGAACAATCCTCTCCGATCTGATCGGGAGAAGTGTTTGTTCTTGACATCGCCTTTTATAGAACCCGGCACTGCCCGCGCTGCGGCATAATGCCATGCATGCAAAAACTGACGGCGGTACTGTGGGTGGTTCTGTTATCAGCTGCGGCATATCCGGAGACAACTTCCTGCGAGCGACTGGCAGCGCTGAAGCTGCCACAGGCGAATGTCACTTCCGCGGAGGTGGTGGCTGCCGGAGCGTTTCCTGTTCCGGCTAACCTGCCTGCGTACCTCGCCGGAGCTAAGTCTCTTTTCAAGTCGCTTCCGGCATTTTGCCGGGTCAGGGCAGAGGCGCATCCCAGCGCCGATTCAGATATCAAGGTCGAAATCTGGATGCCCGGTCAGCGGATGGAGCGGCAAGTTTCAGGGACAGGGAAACGGCGGCTTCGCCGGACAGATGGACTATCGGGGCATGGCGACGGCGCTCAGCCGCGGCTATGCGACCGCCGCCACTGACACTGGACACTCCGGAAATGCGACCGACGCGACCTGGGCGCTCGGACATCCGGAGAAGATCGTGGACTTCGGTTATCGCGGAATCCATGAGATGACTCGGCTCGCCAAGACTACGATCAAAGCGTTCTACCGGAGCAATCCGAAGTATTCCTATTTTGGGAGCTGCTCGAATGGCGGCCGGCAGGCTTTGATAGAAGCGCAACGTTTCCCCGAAGACTATGACGGAATCCTGGCTGGAGCTCCGGCAAATTACTGGACGCATCTTCTCGCCAGTGCGCTGTGGGACGAGCAGGCGACGACGCAGGATCCGGCCAGTTACATACCCTCATCGAAACTGCCGGCAATCGCCTCAGCTGTGAACCAGGCCTGCGACCGGCAGGATGGGGTGGCCGATGGAATCTTGAACGATCCCCGGCAGTGCCATTTTGATCCTGCGGTACTCACTTGCAAAGAGAGTGAGACCGATAAGTGTCTGACCACCGCGCAGGTCACTGCACTGAAGCAGCTCTATCAGGGCCCGCACGACAGCAATGGTCAGATCTTTCCCGGATTCGTGCCGGGAGCCGAAGAAGGCGAAGGTGGATGGTCAACGTGGATCACCGGTTCCGCTCCGGGACGCGCGTTGCTCTTCTTGTTCGGTAATGGCTATTTCTCAAACATGATTTATAACAAAGCCGATTGGGACTACAAGACCGCAGATATTAGTCAGGCCACGAAGGCTTCCGACGCCCAAGGCGCAAAAATTCTGAATGCCACCAATCCCGATCTCGCAAGATTGAAGAGCCGAGGCGGCAAGCTGATCATCTACCACGGCTGGAACGATCCCGCGATCTCTGCAATCAACTCGATCGATTACTACAACCAGGTCGTCAAAAAAATGGGAGCACAGAACGCAGAATCATTTCTTCGCCTGTTCATGGTGCCGGGAATGCAGCACTGCGGCGGCGGCCCGGGAGCATCCTTGTTCAGCGCCCGCGATGCTCAGCTCGCGCTCGAAGATTGGGTGGAGAAGGGGGTCGCTCCGTCGAAGATAGTTGCGACGACGAACTCTGCAGGCCCGGCTTCCTCCCATGATGCGGGCATGACGCGGCCACTATGTCGGTATCCGCAAGCCGTGAAGTACAAAGGCACTGGCGATCCAAAACGGGCAGAGAGTTTCGACTGCGCTGCCGGAACGAACTGACGGATTGCACTGACTCAAAAACCGGTTCACCACGGAGCCACGGAGGACACGGAGTAAAGGGAATGTTCGAACGCAGACCGTGTTACCCATGTTGTGTTTTGACGCTGCTCTCGGTTCAACTTAATCGTTTAAGAAATTCGGCGGGGGTACAGATGAAGACGTCGTGCCTGCCGCGCTTTGCCTTGAAGTGCCCTAGGTTGCCGGTAATGAGAGCTTCGGCGTTGTCGGCGGCTGCGACTTCCAGAAACGGCAGATCGGAAGGATCGGGAAGGATTACGCCAAGTTCCCTGCTTGAAACGTGCTCTCCCGTGAATTCAATGAAGCCCAGGAGAGTGTCGATATCGGAATGATTAAAGCCAAAGATTGGCCGCATCAGCACTTCGCGATATTCACTCAGGATGCGGTCGTCGTGGAGCACGGTGAGTGATTCAGCGAGCACGGCATCAACCACGCGAGCGGGGGAGCCGTGAGGATTGATCGCGGCGGACACCAGTATGTTGGTGTCGATCACCACTCTCATTTCGATTTTCGTTGGGAACGAACTGCGCGAATCTCGGCGGCGACAACCGAGGGCGAACTCTTGTCAACGCCTCGACGCGCTGCATCGCCGCGCATACGCGAGAGCGCGCGCTGGGCCCTGGCCTGCCGGATCGCCTGCGCAGTTTCTTCCAGTTCTTCCTCCTCCACGCCAAGAAGAAGGGCAATTGGCTTGCCGTTCGTCGTGAGTACGAGGTCTTCTTTTCGCGCGAGATCGCGAACAAAACCAGGCCGGTTGCGCAGATCGCGCGTGCTGACAAACTTCACGAGATGCTCCTAATGTGTAGCTGTTATGGCTACAATACCGCTACATCCCTTGCGCGTCAAAGATTGCTTTCAACCACAGAGGCCACAGAGGGCACAGAGAAAAGACTTCTTGTGGGTGCTGGCGCGCGCGTTCTCCGTGCACCCAATAACCTAATCCGCAGAACCGGAGCACGTCTTTTGCTGTAGAAGTGGAGCAGGCCATTCCAAGCCCGCGTTTCCAGTGCGACAGATCCTAAATTTCTCTCTGCCGAAGGCCGGCGCGCAGCATCGCTAAGCGCCCTCGGATAAATGCTGATTTCTACCGCTCAGATTCAACGTTAGTCCTCAGTTATCGCATGACGGTCAGCTGAAGCGCGAAGTGGACAACGGTGAACCCGACGCCGATAGCAAGTCCTATGAGGGATGCCCTCAATCTTTGAGAGTTGTCAGTCACGCTAACAACGGTATCTGCGACTAGATCTCCTAACCGTTGTCTGGAGCGGAGTATGAACATTACGAAAATGCCGGGAAGAATAGGAGGGAAGAAATCGACTACACATAACAGGTTACGAACAATCGCTTGGGACGGAGTGCAAATGTCGGAATTCGCCTGGAGCACAGCTATGCTGACCAATTGTTTGCCGATGGTAGCACCACTAAGCATTTCAAAGATGATGCGATAGCCAACCCATAACAAAAAGACTGAACAGGAGAAGGCGAATGCGGGGGCGCCTCGCAATTCGACAGTGCCAGTCGAATGCGATTCCGTTGAGAGCGCGATTAGATCTGCCACGACGAAACAAGCAGGGAACAGAACACAAGCATCGATGAACGCGGCAAGGAATCGATCACCGTATCCTGCTGGACAGCGCACGCTATTCTCCGAAGCAACCCTCGAATCTACTTCACCCGATGGCCCGATCACCCGATCTCGTTGACTCACCCACCCGCTACTGCGGGCGGCTCCGCTTGTGATGCCGCTGCGGCTTCGCGGGCGCTGGCTTCGCTTCCGGCTCTGGTTCTGTCGGCGTTTCGAACATCTTCTCTATTAAGCCCTTGGGAATCGAGGCGTTTACCTGGACGCGCTCGCCTTTTTGCTCCACCTTCAGGCTGTTGAGCGTGGATTCCATATCGGGATCGGGGTGGTCGGGGCGGGTTTGGTTTTCGCTGGTCTTATATAACGTCAGGAAGTTCTGGAGTTGCTCGGCGCGGTCTTTGGCGGCGGCTTCGTCTTTAAGGAAGTCTTCGGCGCGCAGTAGGACGTTGCCGTTGTAGCGGGCGGAGCCTACGACTACGCCTCCGCCGAAGAGTTGGCGGATGAACGGCAGGGGACTGATGCCGCCGAGGCTGATCGCCTCGGGCGGGGCTACTTCGGTGATCAGCCAGGCCAGGCTGGTGAACGGGACATGGCGATAGTACTTACCGAGCAGGCGCGGGCCGCTGGAGGCGAAGGCGGAGCGGCGGTATTCGTCGATGATGTGGTTGATTTGGGCTGCGTCTCCGGTGTTTGACACCGCAACCATGTCGAGGCTGAGTACGGTTACGCGGACGATGCGGTCCTCATAGGGGATGAGAAAGATCTCGTGGGCGCGGTAGCTCTCGCGCGATTTCGCCATGTGTGCGAGGAAGTCGGCGACCTTGGTGGAGTTGAAGCGTCCGACCATGACCTCGCTGTAGCGAGTTTCATTCTGGGAATC
>QIBC01000229.1 GCA_003225215.1 Acidobacteriota bacterium | reverse complement strand
GTCCCCCCTGTGTGCCCTGGGGTTGTCCAGGATAAGTTGCATCGGCGTTGTTGAGACTATCGATCGCGGAATTCCGCTGCCAGCTCCAACGCAGAAAGGCCTTGAGGTTATTGGTGATGTTGTGATCGCCCCTGATGGTGAACTGATCCTCGATGCTGTCGTTGGGATTGTTAAAGCGGAATCCCACAGTGTTAAGCCCATCGCCGGTATCCAGGTTGTTAGGCGCAGGTACGAGCGCAAACAACTTCGCCATCGCGGGATCCACTCCGACGTGGCGCGGATCGTTAGCTGCGATGTTATAGCTGTGGAGACCGCTCGAATCCCTCCACTGGAAAATTCCCTGTCTAGCGAGTGTGCTAAGAACCTGCCGGTTGCGCACAATTTCCTGCTTGGTCCGGCGCCCCTGATAGTTGCCGAAGATAAAAGTCTTGTCGTGCTTGATGGGGCCACCGAACGATCCGCCAAAGATGTTCTGGATAAATTTTGGACGTGGTGTACCAGACAGGTTGCTGAAGTAATCGTTGGCGTTCAGATCGGTGTTGCGCAAATAGTCGAACGCATCGCCGTGATAGCTGTTAGTTCCACTTCGGGTGACCAAATCGACTTGCGCGCCGGCGCTGCGGCCGTATTCTGCCTTGCCGCCTTCGGTAACGATGCGGAACTCACCGACGGAATCGGTATTGTTCGCGGTTAGAGACAAACCAAGGCGCGGCACGAGCGAATCGTTCACGTCGATTCCATCGAGCGATGAGTTGTTGCTCCCACCTCTTAGTCCGTTAACGTGAGAGAAGCTGACGTCGCCCGCATTAAGCTGAACGCCCGGCTGAAAGGCTGCGAGCGTGATCGGAGTTCTGCCAAGCTGCGGAAGAGTATCGATGTCGCGAATCGTGATCTGGCGCGAGATTTCAGAAGAGGTGCTCTGGACAGTAAGCGCATTCGCTTCGACCGTAACTGTATTCAGAACCTGGCCGACCTTCAGGTGGACGATTTCCGGAACCACGGCCCCAACGTTGACTTCCACGTTCTGCAAAACCTGTTTCTCAAAGCCCGGGGACTCGATGGTGAGCGAGTAGATACCAGGGGGGAGGGATGGAAGAATGAACTGGCCGCGATCGCTCGCAGTGGCTTCAAAGTGGGCCTGGGTCTTTACGTTTAGAGCAGAAATCTTGGCGTTGGCAATGACCGCGCCATTGGGATCCTGCACTGTACCTTCAATACGAGCAGCCGACTGGGCGAATAATGCGGCGGTAGTAAGGAACACGATGCTGAAAAGCGCTGCCAATCGTCGGACAGGGCTCCAGCCGGTAAGGCGAACTCTCTGCATGCTGCCTCCTGGACAAGCTTTTTTGATTTGCCCCGATGGGAAAGCTTTAAGAGCTACGCTGGGGGTTGTAGCCGGTGCGAGCAAGGGAACTCGCAGCCTCCTAGTTCCCAAAAGGGAAAACGACGTCCGCATGTGAAGCAGTCTGGTTACCAACTCGTAAAATCTTGTTAAGCTATAAGAATCAGCTACTTGCGTCCCTAATCCACGCCGCCTCGTCCCGCTGTGGATATGTTTTTGCGGAGAATTCGTGAGGAGCTTCTAAATTCGGGATTTCTCTCCGCATGTCCCCTCAAACCCGTCATAGCGCCCTAATCAACACCCGTCCATCCCATGCAGGAAAATCTGGCTGCCAATAGCAGCCCGCTGACTCCTCCACGACTCGTCTCAAGGGAAGCCGCCTCAGTGCCCAGTCAGAGCGATGTAGAATCGGCCTTTGCTGTGAATACCAAGCCAATCCCGGTTGAAAGAATTTCGCGCTCAGTGCTTCGCAAAGGCGTTCCGCTACTTGATTTATCGCGCCAATACGCGACTTTGCGGACCGAAGTGCTGGCCGCCGTCGAAGCGGTTTGCGATTCCCAGCAGTACATCCTGGGCCTCGCCGTCACCGACTTTGAGACGCGAGCAGCCAAGTTTCTCGGAGCAAATTTCTGCATTGGGTGCGCCTCGGGGACTGACGCAATCTTTCTGGCGTTGGCTGCCGCCGGCATTGGACCTGGCGATGAAGTTGTCACTACTCCTTTCAGCTTCTTCGCCACGGCGAGCTCGATTACGCGAATCGGAGCGCGGCCAGTGTTCGCCGACATCGATCCCAATACCTTCAATCTCGATCCCAATTCGGTACAGAGACTGATCGAGCACCGCGTGCGGGTGAAGGCAATCCTTCCAGTCCATCTCTATGGCCAATGCGCCGACATGGATGCGCTCGTCAATATTGCAGAGCAATCCGGGCTAGTTGTAGTGGAAGACGCGGCGCAGGCGTTCGGAGCGACTTGGCGTGGACGACGTGCTGGAACTCTCGGGCAACTGGCAAGCTTCAGCTTCTATCCCACAAAGAACCTGAATGCGTTTGGCGATGCCGGCGCCGTAACGACGAACGATGAAGATCTAGCCGCAAGGGTTCGATTGCTTCGAGCACATGGAAGCCGCCAGCGCTACTATCACGAAGAGATCGGCTGGAACAGCCGGCTCGATTCGGTTCAGGCTGCCGTTCTTTCGGTGAAGCTGAAGTATTTGGAGAAATGGAACCGGCAGCGGCAGCAGCACGCGGAAACGTACGCAAAGCTCTTCCGAAAAGCAGGATTGGGTCATCCCGATTCGCCAGTCCGTTTGCCCGAAACGGATCCGAACACTTCCCACATCTACCACCAATACGTAATCCGCGCGCAACGACGCGACGAGCTTCGCCGATTTCTCACAGATCGTGAAATCGGTTCGGAGGTCTTCTACCCCGTACCCCTGCATCGCCAGAAAGCGTTTGATTACCTGGGATACGGCGAAGGCTCCTTGCCGATTGCTGAGGCTGCAGCCCGCGAGGTGCTCGCCTTGCCGATGTTCGCTGAGCTTCGAGACGACGAATTGCGGACTGTAGTGGACGCCATAGCAGAGTTCTATTCCTAGGCCGCCCGCGCCAGATGTGCGTCAGCCAAATTCCCTGGTTTTCCCTACTGAGTCTCGGAACAGGGAAAATAGCAGGGAATAAACCAGGGAATTTTTTCTTGGAAGCGCAAACCCCCATAGATACTGGACAAAACGAATCCGCCCAGGGAATAACAGGGAATTAACAGGGAATCTAGTTGGGCGCGGGTTCTCAGATTTGCCAGTCCCGCCCCTTTCTGCCATTGAGCGCGCATTAACATGAGCGAATACCTATCAGCGAGTTCCTAAGAGCTCAGTCCGTCCAGAAAAAAGGCATTTTCGACGTGATCCCCAAATCTAAAGGACTTACATCGCGAGGTCCCACGAGATCCCATGGGATATCCCACCAGCCTCCTGGGATCTCGGTGGGATATCCCAGAAACCTTGGTGGGATCGAGGTGGGATATCCCACAACCTCAACATGGGATCTCGCAGGGATCACTCTCGCGCTGCGAGCAACTCCGCTCACCCGCATGTCGTGGCGAGGAAAAGTGGCAAAGCCGCGCTCAGAGAAGGCAAAGCCATAGCCGAGGGTGGTGGTACAGGATTGTGCTTCCCTTGAGCACACACTCGCCGTTCCCGAAATGGAAAACTCGCGCAACATCGCTCTTCGCATAATGGCGCTAACCGGGCTCAGAAGGCAAGCTTCATCCGTTGCTCGCACAAGTTTCTCATCCAGACGCAGCAACGACTTACAAGCCAAAGAAAAAATATTTGCGCAATCCGTTGCTCCAGGAAATTTCATTCAGGCAAAGCATGCTGCGGCTCTCCAACCGTCGCAAAAAAAGGCCAGCCTCTCCGGCTGGCCTTAACATGAAAACACTTCCTGCGCGACTACCAGGCGAGTTTCAATGACATACGCATGGAACGTCCAAGGGAGTTCAGTTGCGTAACGTCAAGGAAAGTGCCTGCGCTGGAGCCGTTCACGGTCCGGTTTGGCACGCTCGTCAGGTTCACTGTGTTCATCGCATTGAGCATCTCCACGGCATACTGCAGCTTGAATCGTTCCGTAACCGGGAATGTCTTGCGGATGTTCAAGTCGAGCCGGTCAAGACCCTTGCCGTGCACCGAATTGCGACGGACTGTATTCCCCGTAGGTAAACCAGTGGCCTCAATGAAGTGGACCGCGCTTGCGGCTACGCAAGCGTTGCCCGCATCAGGATTGGCATAGCCCGTGACGCAGGTGGAGCTGATGACCGCCCGAGTGTTGAGTGGGGCGGACAAGTTGCCGATGTCTGGCCGGTCGGGAGCAGCCTGGCCATCTTTGTTTCGGTCGGTTCCGTTGTGGACAGTGTAGGGGAATCCGCTTTCGAAGCGCTCGATGCCCGCCAGCGTCCAACCGCCGAGAATCTGACCAAGCACGCCCGTCTTCGGACCGCGAAGATCCCACACCCAACTGATCACTGAGCTGTGGCGGAAGTCGAAGTCGGAGTCGGCATAGTCAATCCGTGGGCTCACGCCTAGAACCTCAGAGACCGACTGGAACGAGCTCGCGTTCGACAGCTGATTGAAGACATCGCTGATCTCGTCCAGCGAATGCCCGTAGGTGTAGTTCGCACTTAGCAGGAAATTGCCAAGCGGAGTCGAAGAGAAGTTACGACGCACCTCAGTCTGCAGTCCGTTGTAATTGCCATTCGCCGATGAAGCTCGAATGGTGCGGATGCCCTCGCCCTGGCGGATGGCAATATTTGCCGCGGATGTGGGAGCCGTAATCTGCAGCTCCGGATGCAAGCGGTCGCCCGTGGCCGCATTCACTACAGGGTTGACGTCAATCGTCCGATACTGCTTTTTGGAGATCGATCCAACGTAGGAAACGTCCAGAATCAAGCCCGCCGGCAGCTCGCGTTGCACACCCAGTGACCAGCGATCGGTATACGGGTTCACCAGCTTTTTGGGGAACAGATTGGATTGAGCTGTCGCTTTCGTGAGCGGCGTTGGCTGAATGCTGGGAAAGAGCCCGCTGAAGTTCGGAGTCCCTCGAGTCGCTGCGGTCGTCACCGATGAAGTAATCGTGCCGCCGATGGCATTCGGAGTCGATCCCGCGATGTTTGAAAGCAGGTTGTTGAACTGCGAATCGTAAGTCGTCTGGAAGCCGCCACGAATTACGGTCTTGTGCTCTCCAAACAACCCGTTGCTCGGGCTCCAGGCGAAGCCGACGGTTGGGGCAAAGTTGTTGTTGTCGGCATCAACCTTGTGAGGAGTGGCAAAATTCACCGGATCATAATTGGTGAACGCCGCGATGGTGAAGATGTTCGCCGGAGTGCCGTAGTTCTCGTAGCGCAGCCCCAGGTTCAGAGTCAGGTCTGTGGTTACTTTCCAAGAGTCCTGGAAGAAGTACGACTGGCGAAATAGGTTCGGATAATAAACGGAATTGCCAAAGAGCCGATTCAGGCTGCCGCTGCTGCCTCCGAAATCGTCGATGAAATTGCCGAAGGCAGTGGCTCCCGTGCTGGGGCCGTATGTGAGCGAGCCGCGCTCGTTGAACGGTGGATGCTGGCGCGCAAGCTGCCGAAGGAAGTCCCCACCAAACTTGAAGCTGTGCTTGCCGCGAACAACGGTTACCGCGTCGGCATACTGCCAGTTATTGGCGAAACGGAACTGCGGGATATTAGTGGCGAGGCCGAAGCCGGCAATGCCGCTGATGGCATAGCTTTGCAGGTTGTTGTGAAAAGCGTCAGTCGAGGCAGGAGGAAAATTGAAACCAATACGACCGTAGTTAAAACGAAATTCGTTCGTTACAGTCGGACTAAACGTGTAAGTGTCGCTGAAGGTTCCTCCCAGCGTGATGCCGGTGAAGCTGTTGTCAAAGCCGGGCAGCACGCCGGGGACAAGGCCGTTCTGGTTGAATCCAGGATCATTCGTGTTGCTGTCGTAAAGCCAGCGGAAGCTGAGCGACTGTCTGTCCGAGGCGATGTGATCAATTCGAATCTGATGATTGTTGTCCGGAATCGCAGCGGAGGCCACGCGAACGAAAAGGCCGGTTTGAATATTTTGCCCTGTGCGCGCCGAGCCATTGCAAGTGCCTGTAGCACTCGGAGCTTGAATACTGATGTTGGAAAGCGATGTAGCGCCGCGCACCGAACCGAGAGCTTTTAGATAAAGCGCAACATTTGGACAGCTTGCTGCCAACGGTTGCAACACTGCAGCAACCCCTAGCGTCGGATCATCGGTAGGAATCCGGACATTGGTGGTAGCTTTCCCGAACTCGCGGTCCCATTGAGCGGCGGCGAAGAAAAACGTCTTGC
>QIBC01000053.1 GCA_003225215.1 Acidobacteriota bacterium | reverse complement strand
GGCGATGTGACATTCGATACCCTGGTCAAGGCCGGTCTCGCGAGGAACGGAGACCTGGTAAAAATTTTGGGCGATGGCGAACTCAAGAAGAAGGTCAACGTGCAGGCTCACAAGTTCTCCAAGTCTGCGCAGGAAAAGATCACCAAGGCCGGCGGCAAGGCGGAAGTCATCGGCGCTGCTTAAGAATGTTGGTCCACTATGTTTGAGAAGTTAGCGAACATCTTTCGCGTTCCGGATCTGCGGACGCGCGTTCTGTTCACCCTGGCGATGCTGGCGGTATACCGACTGGGTGGTCACATTCCTACGCCTGGCATTAACGCGGATTTGCTGGCCCAATTCTTCGATCAGCAGCGTGGGACCGTGCTCGGATTCGTGGATTTGTTCAGCGGCGGCAACCTGAAGCGCTTGACTATCTTCGCGCTCGGTATCATGCCGTACATCACTGCATCGATCATTCTGCAGTTGCTGACGGTGGTGTATGAACCACTGGCCAAGCTGCAGAAAGAAGGCGAGCTCGGACGCAAGAAGATCACGCAGTGGACGCGCTATCTCACCGTGATCCTCGGCGCTCTACAGTCGTTCGGCATCGCCATAACTCTGGAGAAGAATTCCGGCGGCGTGCAGTTCGTTACGAACCCCGGTCCGGGCTTCATTTTCATGACGGTGATCACGCTGACTGCGGGAACTGCTTTCATCATGTGGTTGGGTGAGCAGATTACCGAACGCGGCATTGGCAACGGAATGTCGCTGTTGATCTTTGCCGGAATCGTTGTGGGCCTGCCCCGCGGCATTGCTGATTTGTACGAGAAGGTAAAGACGCAGGCCTGGGGTGGATTCACGGTGCCGGCTATGGTGCTGCTGATGGCGGTGATGATCGTCGTCGTCGCGTTCATCGTCTTTGTCGAACGCAGCGAGCGGCGCATTCCGGTGCAGTACGCGAAGCGCATTGTTGGAAGAAAAATGATGGGTGGCCAGAGCACGTACATGCCGTTCCGCGTCAATGCGGGCGGAGTGATGCCGGTCATCTTTGCCTCATCGATCCTGAGCGCTCCGCTGTTTCTCGCTCAATACTTCAAGAACGCTCGCGGCATTAGCTGGATTTTTGACCAGTTGCGTGGCGGCGAGCCGCTGTACGAGTTCCTCTACGTCATTGGCATCATCTTCTTTGCTTACTTTTATGTTTCGATCATCTTCGATCCAGCACGTGTGGCCGACGATATGCGCCGCTATGGTGGGTTCATTCCTGGCATTCGTCCCGGCAAGCGGACACAGGAATATGTAAACAGCATTCTTACCCGACTTACGCTCGTAGGAGGTCTTTACCTCTGCATCGTGTCGATCATCCCCCAGTGGATGATTGGCGGCATCCACTTGAACCATTTGCCGGGCGTCCTCGGAAACTTCTTCGAGCGATTCCCGACTTGGTTTACCAATGGCTTGGGCGTCACCTTTTACTTTGGGGGAACCTCGCTGCTGATCGTTGTAGGAGTCGCGATGGATACTGTCAACCAGATCGAGGCGCAGCTGGTAATGCGTCACTACGAGGGCTTCACTCCCAAAAGTGGCCGGATTCGCGGGCGGCGATGGTAAACAGCAACCTCCAGCTATCTGCTACCAGCTTCCAGCCCCTCTCAGGTTCTGGTAATGGCGGGGCCCGAATTGCTGTAGGTCTTAGCTGGAAGCCGGTAGTTGGAAGCTGGCAGCTTTCCGACCGCATAAGCTATAATCAGAGATTGCAACGGCTCTCCGGACGTCATCCTTGTCCCGCCCGCGGCAGCAACGTTCATCTCACGCCTGAAGGTTCCGATGCCGTTCTCCGACGAGGAAACGAGCCTGCGCGGAATTCTGTGTTTTGCGAGAGCGTGGCCTGATGGCCATCATGTGTAAGTCGGCGGGTGAGATTGAGAAGATGCGGCGCAGCGGACGAATCGTCCGCCAAGTGCTCGATGCCACGGTAGCAGCCGTCAAGCCGGGCATCACGACGATGGATCTCGAGGCGGTGGCCGCCGCCAAGATCGACGAGCTGGGAGCTAAACCGGCGTTTAAGGGCTACTACGATTATCCGTGTGTGCTGTGCACCTCGGTGAATCAGGAGATCGTGCACGGCATTCCTTCCCCGAAGCATGTGCTAAAGGAAGGCGATATCGTTTCCATCGACTGTGGCGTGGTTTTGGACGGGTACTACGCGGACTCAGCTGTGACGGTCCCCGTGGGCAATCATGTGAAGCCGGAGATCAAGAAGCTGCTTGATGTGACGAAGGCTTCGCTGGAACGAGCGATTCAAACAGCGCGAATCGGCAGTACAGTAGGCGATGTTGGCGCGGCAGTGCAGGAAATGGTTGAAGCGAATGGCTTCAGCGTAGTTCGAGAGTTCGTGGGACACGGAATCGGTACACGGCTGCACGAAGAGCCGCAGGTTCCCAATTATGGAACCCGAGGACACGGTCCGCGGCTGCGCGAGGGAATGGTGCTGGCGATCGAGCCGATGGTGAATATCGGCAAGCCTGATACCAGGCTGCTTGATAATAAGTGGACAGCGGTGACCGTTGATGGAAGTTTGAGTGCCCATTTCGAGCACTCGGTGGCTGTGACAAAAGATGGGCCGGTGGTTTTAACAGCCTAGCTGCTAGCTTCTGGCTACTAGCTTCTAGCTAAGCTTAGTTTTCGCTGCCCGTTTATCTAGCGCCGACAGCAGTTGAAAAACATTCTTCGTACGAACTGGCAGCCGGCAGTTCGAGGCGAAACAAGGGAAAGAAGGCTAGTAGCAAGCAGCTAGTAGCCAGCAGCTAATTTGAGCAAAGAAGACGCGATTGAAGTAATGGCGGTGGTTCTTGAACCGCTGCCGAATGCAATGTTTCGGGTAGAGCTGGAGAATAAACATCAGGTTCTCGCTCATGTGTCCGGACGTATGCGCAAGAATTTCATCAAGATTTTGCCCGGTGACCGTGTGGCGGTGGAGCTTTCACCCTACGACCTGAACCGAGGCCGAATCGTGTATCGATACAAGTAACGAGTTAGCAGTTCAGGGGAGTCATGAAAGTCAGAGCCTCAGTAAAGAAGATTTGCGATAAGTGTAAGGTCATCCACCGCCGTGGCGTGGTGCGGGTGATCTGCGAGAACTCTAAGCACAAGCAGCGGCAGGGATAAGGAACAGATATGGCACGCATTGCAGGCGTCGATCTTCCGCGCAACAAACACGTGGTCATCGCGCTCACATACATCTATGGTATCGGCAATCCACGTTCGTCGCGCATTGTGGCCTCGGCCAAAGTGGATCCAGACAAGAAGGTGCAGGACCTGAATGAGGATGAAGTTAACCGCATCCGTCAGGTGATCGAGAGCGAGGGGAACGTCGAAGGCGACCTTCGCAAAGATACCTCGATGCACATCAAGCGACTGATCGAAATCGGTTCCTATCGCGGATTCCGTCATCGACGCAACCTTCCCGTTCGGGGACAACGGACTCATACGAATGCCCGGACTCGTAAGGGTCCACGCAAGGGAACAGTGGCGAACAAGAAGAAAGCGGCGGCTAAGACATAACCATGGCGAAACCGGCAGCAACAGCAGGCGGCGCTGCAGCGCCCGAGAAAAAAGGCAAGAAGAAGCAGTTTAAGAAGAAAGAGCGCAAGAATGTGCCGTTCGGATTGGCGCACATTCAAGCCTCGTTCAACAACACCATCATCACGATCTCGGATAACGAGGGCAAAGTGGTGTCGTGGAAGAGCTCCGGCTCCCTCGGATTCCGTGGCTCCCGAAAGGGAACTCCGTTTGCAGCCCAACAGGCGGCGATGAACGCCGCCAACCAGGCGCGCGATCATGGCATGCGATCCGTGGACGTTCGCGTGAGTGGTCCCGGATCGGGACGAGAGTCGGCGATCCGAGCGCTCGCAGCTGCGGGTTTGGAAGTGCGTGTGATTCGCGACGTAACGCCGATTCCGCACAACGGATGCCGTCCGCCGAAGCGGCGGCGCGTCTGAGAAAGCTTCCAGCTGCTAGCTACTGGCTGCTTGCCAGAACGCAGCGTGAAGACATTTTGGCTAGTAGCTAGCAGCTAGTGGCCAGCAGCTTGATCGGGACGAAGGGCTTGCCGCCTGTAAACCGATCGCAATAACCCGAAGTTTGGAGAATAAATGGCACGATATAAAGGACCAGTTTGCCGCCTTTGCCGACGCGAAGGCATGAAGTTATTCCTGAAGGGCACGAAGTGTTTCAGCGATAAGTGCCCGGTCGAGAAGCGCAACTTCGCTCCCGGACAGCATGGCAAAGACCGTAAGGCCAAAATAGTTGGATACGGTTTGCAGCTCCGCGAGAAGCAAAAGGCCAAGCGCATCTACTTCACGCTCGAGAAGCAGTTCCGTAACTATTTTGAGAAGGCGGCGCGCGCCAAAGGCGTTACGGGCGAGAAGCTCCTGCAGCAGCTGGAGCGCCGTTTGGACAACGTGGTTTATCGTCTTGGTTTTGCAATCTCGCGCCGTCAGGCGCGCCAGCTGGTTCGTCACGGACACGTGGCGGTGAACGGACGGAAGGTGAACATTCCCTCCTACCAGGTTGCCGTCGGAGAAGAGATCGCGGTGCGGGATAACAGCAAGAAGATGATTGTCCTCGAGACCTCGAAAGAGTTCACCAGTCACCAACCGGCAGTGAATTGGCTGGAAGTTGATCGCGACAACTACAAGGGACGCGTAACCGCTCTGCCGAAGCGTGAAGACATCAATTTGCCGGTCAACGAACAGTTGATCGTGGAATTGTATTCAAAGTAAGTCCCGGGGTGAACACGAAGGACACAAAGGGCACAAAGGATTTGAGTTTTTTCCTTAGTGGCCTTCGTGACCTTCGTGTTAACCGGGTGTCGTAACAAAACCAAACTCGAAAGGGTAAATCGGCGCGGCCGTTGCAAAATGCTTCGCGACGTCACTAGCCGCGCAGGAAACTTCAGCTCACTGAATTAAAGGAAAAGGACAAACGAACATGCTCTGGAAGGGATTTCAAAAACCGAAGCGGCTCGCCGCTGACACCGACACGCTCACTGATAAATACGGCAAGTTTTATGCGCAGCCGTTTGAGCGTGGTTTCGGAACCACAATTGGAAACGCACTTCGCCGCGTTCTGCTCTCATCCATCGAAGGTGCGGCCATTACCGCGGTTCGTATTGAGGGCGTTCTGCATGAGTTCCAGTCGATTCCCGGCGTGGTGGAAGACGCCACGGACATCATTCTGAATCTCAAGCAGATTCCGTTTAAGTTAAACAGTGACAATCCCAAAGCGATCTACCTGAAGACGGACCAGCCAGGTGTGATCACCTCCGGCATGATCGAAGCCGACGGCGACGTGGAGATTCTCGACAAAGATATCTACATCGCCACAGTGAGCGAAGGTGGAAAGCTCGACATGGAAATGCGCCTGAAGCGCGGGCGCGGCTATGTTTCCGCAGACAAGAATTTCGACGAGGATCTCGGGCTCGGATTCATTCCCATCGACTCCGTGCACTCGCCCGTTCGAAAGTGCAATTACACGGTGGAAGCGGCTCGTCTGGGACAGATCACCGACTATGACAAGCTCACTCTGGAAGTCTGGACGAACGGCGCAGTAGTGCCGGCCGACGCAATCGGTTTGGCGGCAAAGCTGGTGAAGGATCATATGAGCATCTTCATCAACTTTGAGGAAGAGCACGAAGCCGAAGGGGCGGAAGATCGCAAGCCGGAGATCCGGAACGAGAACCTCAACCGCTCAGTCGAAGAGTTGGAGCTCTCGGTCCGCAGCTACAACTGCTTGAAGAACGCGAACATTCAGACCATCGGCGAGTTGGTCCAGAAGTCCGAAGCCGAGATGTTGAAGACCAAGAACTTCGGACGCAAGTCGTTGAATGAAATCAAAGAGATCCTGGCTCAGATGGGCCTCAGTCTGGGAATGAAGATCGACGAGCACGGAAATGCGGTCCCCGGTCCAACCAGCCAGTCACCGTCGGCTGTATTGGCCGGTGCCTATTCGACTCCGGAAGACGAACTCGACGAAGAAGAACCGGCGGGCGGGTTCTAGAAGAAAGCACTCAGCCGTCAGCACTCAGCATTCAGCCATGCTGAGTGCATGGCGGCAATCGGGTTTTTTGTATTTGGACAATGCAGTTTCATGGCTGAATGCTGACTGCTGAATGCCGAGTGCTTGATTCAAGACGCGAGAATGCTCGCGTGACAATTACTGCAAGTTAGGAATAGACATGCGTCACCTGAAAGCAACTTGGAAATTAGGACGTAATACCAGCCATCGGCGCGCTTTGCTGCGCAACCTGGTGAGTTCTCTCATTCTCGAAGAGCGCATTGAAACTACGGTGGCGAAGGCCAAGGCGATGCGTCCTCATGTCGAGAAAATGATCACCTTCGGCAAGCGCGGAGACGTCGCTGCACGACGCCTTGCCGCATCGTTTCTCACTTCTCGTGAGGCGGTCGATCGCCTCTTCGGCGAGGTAGGACCGCGTTATGGCGATCGCAACGGCGGCTATCTTCGCATCGTCCGGACCGGTTTCCGGAAGGGCGACGGTGGCGAGAAGGCATTTATCGAACTCATTGGCTCGGAGAAGATTCTCGACGAACGTCGTGAGAAGCGCGCTGAAGTGCGGGCGAAGCGCCGAGAGGAGATCGAGAAGTCGATGCAGGAACAGCAAGCTAATCTCGAAGCCAGCGGCGGTCCTGCGGCAGGCGAAGGTGAAAACAAGTCCGAGTAGTCGAAAATACTAAAAGTGAGGGCGCGGATACCACTCCGCGCCCTTCTTCTTTTTTGCACACTCCCACAATGGTAGAGACGCAGCATGCTGCCATGCAGCGTGAGAGCCGGGAGGGCGCTGGGCTACGTAAGGGCAGGGTGAGGACGTAGCGTGCTTCTCCTCTACTGGTGCGCGCCACGCCAACTCTGTGCGAAAATGCTCGGCGCATTTCTGGAGCCGGCACATGTGCATGCTATGTGAGCTGCAGTTGTTTAATGACCATCAGGCACTCGAAAGAGAGTTCTATGATTTGTGTCCGAAATGCGGTAAGTTCCCCGCTGACGCGTCGGGTAATGAGTGCTATCACTGCTTCAGCGTTGGCGGAATCGTGGATGAGTGCCCAAAATGTAACGGCAAGCCTTGGAGCGAGGAATTTCTAGCTGCCCAGAAGGAGATTGAAGGAGACGAGAAAGATCCTCTACCGTTTTAGTACATTCATCCTCATGCCCCAGCGTGCTTCTGACTCGGCGACCACGCAGTCGCCCGTGGAATCCATCGTCCTACGTTCTTGCGGTACTCGTCGTAGTCATCGCCAAACTTTTCCCGCAATGTCGGTTCTTCATAGAACAAAATGAAAAGGTTCACGACGACGACGATTGCAACTACATACGCCGCCAGCCAGGCGGAGAATTCGGCGAAGAGGATTGCGCACCCGGCGAGAACGAGACCGGCGCCAAGGTACATCGGATTGCGGACGTAGCGATAAGGTCCGCTGATCACGAGCAGCCGAGGCGCGTCAAAAGGAGCGGGAGTCCCTCTCCCGGCAAACAGAAATCTGGCAAAGCAATTGAACGCAAGCGCTCCACCCAGTAGCAAGGGAATCAGTCCGAGCCATCGTGCCGGAGCTTGTGAAGGGAGACTGGTCGAGGTACGAAGGTTGAGCCACTGAGGCATCAGCCACAGCCAGAGCAGCGCAAATCCCGTTATGTACAAGGCACTGCGAACAGCGAGGAATACCCGTCGGCCCACACCGCACCTCCGGATTCGTCCCACGAAGTATAGCGTCGAGCAGGAGCCCACTCTAGCACTGGAATGCCGGTTGCGGTCCAATTAAAGAAATGGAGATGAAGGTGACTCAGCCAAGCCCCGAGAAAACAATCAGCGCCGTGATAACCGAGCGACGATCGACGCCTCGCTTTGCCTCCGCAGCCGTCGCCGCGAAGGATGGCGTGAGGGAGACTTGGATGCCATGATCAGGATTGGCGCGGAGCATGGATATTCTCATCCGTCAAAGTCGGGCGAGATGCGGCAGATGATTCATCGATACTTTAGCGAGCATGGCAACATGCCGATGTGGCTGAACCGCCAGGTAATGATCGCACTTACTACGATGATGCTAATGGCCGAGGCTCTGGGGTATGACACCGCATTGATGGAGGGGTTTGACGACCGGAAGGTGCGGGAAGCGGTGGGGGCTCCCGAGCGGATGGAGGTCGTATGTCTGCTGGCGATTGGTCATCGGGAAGGGGAAGACAAGCGCTATGGCGGCCGATTTCCAGCCGAGCGTGTCATCTTTTCGGAACGATTCGGAAATCCGTTCGCGCTATAGCCCAGCCAATGCATAATGCAGACTACTAAGCCGTCGAGTAGAGCAAGGGGAAGAGAGGACCAGTAACAAGTAACCCTCATGAAGGAAAAGTTCCAGCAAGTATTCGGAAAAATCAGCGCAGCTTCCGGAACGAAGGTGCTTAAGCGCATCGACTTTGGCTTGGCGATCCTGGTTACCTTGGTGGCATTCTTTATTTACGCCTACACAGAGCTCAGCGGTCGCAATGCAGCCGGTCTGCGCTTCATCGAAAACATTGAGGCGCGCTCGCTGGATGCCCGTTTCAATCTGCGCGGAACGCGACCGCATGATGAAAACATCGTCATCGTCGGCCTGGAAGAGACAACACTGCAGAAGGTAGGCGCGTTTCCGATTCCCCGTAATGCTTACGCGAAGATGGTCGACCAGCTCGCGAAAGACGGCGCAACGCTGATCGTATTCGATTTCAACTTTCCCCTTCCGGAAAAGAACTCGGCCGTAGAGGCATTGAAGCAACTGGAGGTGAGCGTTCAGGGCAGGGCGAGCCCCGCCATAATCCAAAAGATTCGTGAAATTGAAGAGACGAGCGACAACGATAAGATCCTGGCCGCCTCTTTGAAAAAAGCCGGAAATGTGGTTCTCGGCCATCTTTTTCTCGATGCTGATCGCGCAGGATCCGTCGATGCTGCTGGAGCAAAGGAGTACTTCGGCGCTTTGTCCCGTCACCCTTTGCCGCAGCTCATTGCCATAGGCGGAGTTTCGCCAATTCAAGTATGGAAACAGGTTACTCAAGAAGCGCACGAATACGGCGATCTGAATGCGAGCGGCGTCTATGCGAATCTGGGCATACTCGCCGATGCGGCTCGATCGTTCGGTTTTTTCAATGAAACTCCGGATGCGGACGGTACTTTCCGCCGGTCACCACTCCTGATCAGCTACCGGCATGGAGACTACGACGAACAATTTTATCCGTCGCTCGATCTTGAAGCCGTACGTCAGTACCAGAAGATCGACGAACAGAACGTCGCTGCGTACTTTGCGGAAAACGGTATTGATCGCATCGAGCTAGATCCGTATAACTTACGCCCCGGCCACGACGGTACGGTCTTGGTGAACTACGCCGGTCATTACAAGACTTACAAGCACTATCCGATGATCGACGTAATAGACGGGCGCTTTCCCTGGGGAACATTCACGAAGAAGCTGGTCGTTTTTGGCGCAACCGCCGTCGCTGTCGGCGATCTGCGTACCACGCCTTTCCATGATGCCGATTACATGGGGGTGGAGATTCACGCTAACGTCATTGACAACATCCTTCATTCCGCCGAGTCAGGCCGTGGATTTATTGCTCGTAGCTACAAAGAAGAGATGATCGATCTCTTCTTCATCCTCGCTTTCGGCCTCGGGCTCGGATACTGGTTTAGTCGGGCTAGACCCTTATGGTCCACGTTCAGCGTGATCGCTGCCCTGGGGATCTTCGCGTCGGTCGTTTACCTTGCCTTTTCCCATTACGGAATGTGGCTGAGTTTCGTGATTCCTTCCGGGACGCTCGTCGCAAATTACGCCACTATCACCAGCTTCCGCATGATCTTCGAAGAGCGCGAAAAACGAAAGGTGCGGAAGACCTTCGAGCGCTACGTCTCACCGGGCGTGATTGCGTTACTGGAGAAAGATCCGAAGAAATACTTCAAGCAGGGCGGCGAGTCCAAAGAGCTGACGGTGATGTTCAGCGACATCCGCTCGTTCACGACAATTTCCGAAGGACTTACGCCCGACGAACTCGTTCGTTTGCTCAATGAGTATCTCGGCGAGATGACCGATATTCTTTTCCGGCGTTGGGGCACGCTCGACAAGTACATCGGCGATGCCATTATGGGATTTTGGGGATCGCCGTTTCCGCAGAATGATCATGCGCTTCGGGCCTGCGCATGCGCGCTCGACATGCGCGTTCGTCTTCAGGAACTGAACATGAAGTGGGAGGCTGAAGGCCGCAAGCAGCTTGCCATCGGAGTGGGAATCAATACCGGCGAAGTGAATGTCGGCAACATGGGTTCGTCCAAACGATTTGCCTGGACCGTAATGGGAGACAACGTGAACCTGGCTTCCCGTCTCGAGGGAATCACAAAGGAATATCATGTGCAATGTGTGGTGTCTGAAGCGACCTATCGCACTGCCAGAGATCAATACGTTTTCCGCGAAATCGACCGCATCAAGGTGAAGGGTAAGACACTTCCCGTGACGATCTATGAACTGCTCGACTGGGGACGCAACGACTCGCTCTACACCGAGCGCATCGTGCGCTTCTCCGAGGCGCTTACATCTTATCGTCGCCAGCAGTGGCGCGATGCCATCGAATTGTTCAGCAAGATCAAGGCTAAGTTTCCCGACGACGGCCCTGCAGAGACATTTATTCACCGTTCCCACGAGCTGATGGAAGCCCCCCCGGAATCTGATTGGGATGGCGTCTATGCGATGAAGACCAAGTAATGGCTCCGGACGTTCCCGATCCGGGAAGGGATCTCTAATGCCGCCCGGTACTTTACATACAGCAGTTGCAATTAGCTTTAGTATTTTCACGGTCGGAACGTCTCTCATGAAAAGACTCGCGAGTTTCCTCGTTGCCTTCGCTCTCTGCGTACCCCGGCTTCTCTGTCAGGATCAAACCTCAAGCTCTGTCTCGTCTGATGGGCAACGCACGAACAGCGCACAGGATCAGCAAGACCAATCGCAGAATCAGAACGATAAAGGCAAATCCAAGAAAGAGAAGAAGAAGAAAAAGGAGAAAGGCTCCGTTGACGACGTAACCGCTCTGGCTACCTTCTCCGACGCGGTTGCTCAGAGCGTGCTGCAGCAGCTGACCGAGGCGCTGGAAGGGCACAACGATCGGCTCATGCTCGCGGCGTTCGACGCCAACAAGATGGACGGATACCTTAACTTCGAGGGTCAGATTGCGGCTCTCTTCGAGCGCTACGATTCCTTCCGCGTCCACTTCCGAATCTCGCAGGCCACGACCGAAGCGAGCAAGGGCGTGGTGCTAGCGGACATCGAAATGGAAGAGATTCCCCGTTCTGCAAACGCGCAACCAATTCGTAGGCGCGATCAGATTCGTTTCGAAATGGAACGCGGCAATAAAACCTGGAAGATCGTCGATTTGCAGCCTCGTAGTTTCTTCTCATCAAACACGTTCTAAGTTGATTGAAGCTTCCTTGAAACGCGACTATCCCGACCGTCCCCTGCTTGGCGTTGGCGCCGTTATCGTTCGAAACGAACAAGTCCTGGTGGTGCGTCGAGCGAATCCTCCATTGAAAGGAGAGTGGTCCATTCCCGGCGGGCTGGTGGAGACCGGCGAAACCACGAGAGAGGCGTTAGTTCGCGAGATTCGCGAAGAGACTGGTCTCACCGTCGAACCAGTCGAGTTTATCGAAGTCTTCGAGCGTATCCTGCACGATGCGGATTCCCGCGTGCAGTATCACTTTGTGGTCATCGACTATCTATGCCGCATTATTTCGGGCGAGTCGTGTCCTGGCAGCGATGTGAGCGAGATGCGCTGGGCGACATTCGACGATCTACAAATCTTGGGGATCACACCAGAGACGCGCGGCGTGATTCGCAAGGGTCTGAACGCTGCGAAGAAATCTACCGCGTTCCGAACTCGTAGCTGATCCCGAAACCCACGCGCAGAAAATCAGCGGCGCGATATCCGCCGCCATACGGCCGGAAGTAGTCAACTTGAAGCGCCCGAATTGCAAGCTGGTCGGTCAAAGGATAATTCAAACCGCCTCCGGCAGCGATCGTGAAACTGTTGCCGAAAGCGCGTGAGTTAATATTCGTGTGAGAGATCCCAAAGAGTCCCCGGAGAAAAGGCTGAAACCGGTATAGGTGAAATCCAACCTGCGGTCCGCCAAGAAACGACATCAACGAGACTCCGTGGCCATAGTAGCCGCCAACTTCTCCTGTCGCCTGCACGGAAGGCATTACTCCCGCACTGATTGAGGCTGTAAAACCGTTCAAACCGACACCCGCCCCAAAGCTTCCATCAGTAGCCAGATGAGCAAACGTTGCGGACGCTTCGTAGGGATGGTAAGAGAACCCTCCGCGCGCTGTAGGCGATTGGGCAAGACTAAAACAGGAAATGAAAATGAAGACCGCCGAGACGAAACTCCGTCTTCGAAGGCTCATGCCTGTCCTCCCTCAGATTCAGAGTGGCGCCTGATATGCGATGTCTCTGGATTGGCGGATGATGTCTCAGCAACTCAGAAAAGTACTAGCCAAACAAAGCCCTTGCTAGCCTATGGAAGAATCCCTTTTTTTCGTTGCCAGTCTGTGTTTTTGCCTTCGTCGGGGAGGGCGGCTGTGGAGCGATCGTTGGTGTCTCGGGCCAGGGCAAACGTTCGATGTGAACACGTGCGAGGGTTGCAGTCACATCAGCATCTGTGGAAGTTCCCGCACCGCGAAAAACCATTGGGGCGTCCACTTGGACCTGAACCTGCGCTGCAGGCTCTTGCGGAAGTGAGGCTGCTGCGTTGGCCGCAGCGGCCACGGCGGGCTCACTCTGGACGGCGGCAAGAGCAGCCGCCTTCTGTTCGGGCGTTGGTGCCCGCGGACTTTGTGGTGCAGGACTGGCGACTGATGGAGCAGTTGGTGAGGGCGTCGGTGGAGTCGGTGCCGGAGGATTGGGGGCTGCAGGAGGTACTTCAGCGGTCTTGACCGGCGGCGGAGCTGGACATCCGCAACTCGCCGTATCGTTCGAGTCAGGCCGTTTTACATTTCCAGGATGAAAGATCGCTTGCTCGTTGGGCTTCACGCGATAGAAATCATCGCCCATCAGCTCAGAGACGATGACGTAAGAGTCTTCTCCACGCGAGCGCACGCAAGCATCGCCGTTCGCTTGGGCGCTGATGGAGACATCGACTTTTGCAGGTCCCGAAATGAGAATCCGAAAGTCCGGCGTAAGTATGGCATCGGCTGTAGCAGGCAAATCGTATTCGCCTTCCAGTGATCCCGCGCTCATAGCGAACATGAGCTCCTGCCCCTTGGGAGAGCTATTGACTGTGAGGTTCGTGCCGGGGCAGATACGCACTTGGCCGCCGCGTGCCAGACGCACGGAAGCGGAGTGCTGGCCCGCAGTGATTACCGATCCATTGCCGACTTCGAGCCCGGTGGCGGTGTAGCGTACGCTGCCCTTTACTGTCGCGTCTGAGGCGTAGATGTCGCCGATGCGCTGCGCTCCAGCCGCGCCAGCCAAAAAACACATCGCAAAAAGAAAGACCCCGCGCCCGTGGCGCAGGGTCTTCGACTTGGGAGGGTAATGCAGGGTTTGAAGCAAAAATCTACGCGTCTGCAGTCTCCGGCACGAAATCATACTGCTCAATTATGGCAGCGATACCGGTCTGGTGCGGACGTGCGTCGTCGATGCGAACGATTCGCCCGCGGCAGCGAACGCGGATGCTCTCCGTAAGCGTGATCTCCGGAGGCAATGTAAGTGTGAATTCCACCTTTGAGCCCTTCGACAGTCTGGAGCCGGTGTAGAAAAAAACGCCCTGTGCACTTACGTCACGCGTTTCCGCCGGCACTTCCGTGATCTCTCCGTTCTCGCAGCGGATAGAAACCGGAAGCTTCAGCGCGAATCGACGGCTGGTTCTCTGCTCGGTCTTCGTGGCTGATGATGTTGCCATAGGAGTTAACCTCGCGCGGGGACCCTATGAGGATGACGCGGATAGTGCCTGCCGTCAAGGCAATTCGCGGAACTCGGAAGCTGTCCTTCTCTTTGAGAGCACCCTTCCGGGATTGGCGTTTTTTGCCACATTTTGAGGCAAAACCAAAGAGAAATGGGGTACAACTCAGGTTTCCAGCGCCATCATTACTTTCCATTGGCTCATGCGCCGGTAGCTCAGGATGACGCGCCGAGTCGATCCCAAACCGCCCAGAACTTCTGCATTTCCGCGGGCTTGCCGAACGAGATGCGGACGAAATTGTCCATCCCGGGAAAGCGTCGGCCGATGAGAATGCCATTCTGTTTGAAGTGAGTCATAACCTGAGTTGCTGGCCGTCCTGCATCCATCATCGCGAAGTTCGCGAATGAGGGAATCGGCTTCAAACCTCGTTTGCCGGCCTGCGTGAAGAACTCCTGCCGATCGGCCGCATTGCGCCGTGTAGCTGTCTGCATCTCGGCGGTATCCTGCAACGCGGCAACCGCGGCTTGCGCGGCGACCATGTTGACATTGTCCTGGGTCTGAAAGCTGCGCATGCGCTGCGTATTCTCGATCGTGCTTACGCCATAACCCAGGCGCATACCTGCCATTCCGTAAATTTTCGAAAACGTTCGCGCGACGATCACGCGCGAATTATCAACCGGCCGATCGAGGAAAGAGGCGTAATCGGAAGAGTCCGTAGCGAAGTGATGGTACGCCTCATCGATCAACACGTAACTGTTCGCGGGCAGCTGGCTGACGAAACCATCAAGGTCCTTCCGAGGCGTGAGGCTTGCCGTAGGATTATTGGGATTGCAGATGTAGATGAGCGAGGGCATGGATGCTGCCTTCGCCAACATCGCATCCAGATCATGCGCGTAGCTGCTGGTGAGGGGGATTTTCTCAATCTCCGCTCCTGTGGCTGCCGCGTATTCGCCGACAGCTTCGAATGTCGGAGTCGGAACAATCAATTTCTTGCCCGGACCAAGAAACGCCGCAACGGCCACCCGCAGGATCTCAGTCGATCCGCAGCCAGTGACTACCTGCTGCGGCTTTATCTTGTGCAGATCAGAGATGGTCCAGATCAAGGCGTCGTAGTCGAAGTCTGGATAACGGTTTGCCCATCCAATCGCCTCCTGCATCGCAGCCATAGTCTTTGGCAACGGGCCATATGCGTTTTCATTGCTGTTAAGCAGAATCGCATTGGCCCGCGTCGCGCCGAGTGCCGTCTTGGCACCTACCGCCTGCCCATGGCGAGAAGGCTCGAAGGCACCAAGCGGGAACGGCGATGTAGCAAGCGCCGCTCCAGCGGCCGCCCCTACTCCAAGAGATTGCAGAAAGCTCCGTCGGGTAAGCATGGAAACCCCGTCTCAGGGAATGATCCCCGGCCAACAATGTATTCCTCGTGTCGCGTTTGTGCCAGCTTGCTTGAAATAAGGTCGGAGTACCTATTGCGCCCTTCAGACTTCCTGCACGGCTTGAGTGAGACTGGTCAGCGAGGATTTCGCGTCGCCGTACAGCATGCCAGTGACGGGTTTGAAGAAGAGCGGATTGTCCAAGCCCGAGAAGCCTTTCCCATTACCGCGCTTGAGCACCACTACTGACCTTGCCCGGTCGACTTCGATAATCGGCATTCCAGCAATTGGACTTCTCGGATTATCGCGGGCATCCGGATTCACTACGTCGTTCGCGCCGATAACTACCGCGACGTCGGTTTGTGGCAGATCGGGATTGATCTGGTCCATTTCATAGAGCAGCGAGTAGGGAACGTTCGCCTCTGCCAGCAGGACGTTCATGTGCCCCGGCATCCGCCCTGCCACGGGATGGATACCAAACTTTACGCCTACGCCGCGCCCTTCCAGCAGATTGGCCAATTCGCGCACAGCGTATTGAGCTTGTGCCGTAGCCATTCCGTATCCGGGAACGAAGACCACATGCTTCGCATAGGCGAGTTGCGTGGCAACGTCTTCCAGCGATACCTCGCGCATCGTTCCCGTCACGGCGCCTACTGCCGTTTCAGATACGGCTCCAAATGCGCCGAATAGAACGTTCTTCATCGATCGATTCATAGCACGGCACATCAGCACGGAAAGAATGAATCCCGAGAAACCGTCGAGCGTTCCGGCGATAATCAGGACGTTATTGCCTAGAACGAAACCGGTGGCCGCCGCAGCGAGCCCGGCGTAGGAGTTCAGCAGGGACATCACGACCGGCATGTCGGCAGAGCCGATGGGAATTACCAGGAGCACGCCGAAGCAGAAGGCCAGCGTCATCATGATGTAAAAAGCTGCCGCTGCGCTCGCGTCGTAGACCAGGTAAACGAAGCATCCCAGCATCACGGCCAACAAGGTCATGTTGAAGATGTTCTGACCTTTGAACGTGATCGGAGTGCCTTTCACCACGCCGTAAAGTTTTCCGAAGGCGATCAAGCTGCCGGTGAATGTGATGCAGCCCAGCAGAATTTCAAATCCGAGTGCTCCCACCTTGAGCGTGCCCATCTGGGCACCGTGATTCGCGTATTCGGCGATGCCGACCAAAGCCGCGGCCAGAGCGCCAAAGGCATGCGAAAGCGCAGTTCGTTCTGGCATCGCAGTCATCGGCATCCAGATCGACATCACCGCGCCGATGGAGCCGCCGATGAGCAGTCCGATCCAAATCCACTCGCGGGTGACGATCTCGGGATTGAACAGCGTGCCAACAATCGCTGCGGTCATTCCCGCGGCGGCAAGCAGCATGCCTCGTCGCGCGGAATCGGGATGCGTAAGCCCCTTGAGTCCGAAGACAAACAGGATGGAAGCCGCCAGATAACAGAACTCGATATAGATATTCACTTCGAGTTCCCTTTCTTGTCGCCAGGTTTGGCGGGTATTTCCCGCTTGAACATCTTCAGCATCCGGTCAGTAATCAAGAAACCGCCAATTACGTTGATCGAGGCGGAAATCACCGCGATGAACCCCAGCCAGGTGCTGATGGAGCTCTCATTATGTCGGCCGGCCACAACAATCGCCCCGACCACCGATATGGCAGAGAGCGCATTCGTCGCCGACATCAGCGGCGTGTGCAGCAGCGGCGGGACACGCGAAATGATCTGGTAGCCCAGGAACGCCGCCAAGGCAAATACATACAGCGAGGCCATCAGAATTCGCGGATCAAACACCAATTGCTCCATTCATCTCCTCCGATTATCTGGTTACGGGTTCGCCCAATAGAGCGGCTACACGGGCATTCACTACCTGTCCCTGGTGAGTCACGCAAGAGGGGCCAACCACATCGTCGCGCATGTCGATCGTCAACTGTCCGTCTTTATTCAATAACTGAAGGAACGAAGTCATGTTGCGGGAAAAGAGCTGGCTGGCATGATAGGGAACTGTTGCCGCCAGATTCAGGGGCGCGAAAATGGATACGCCATTTGAGGTAACTACTACTTCGTCGGGACGACTCAGCGAAACGTTTCCTCCCGTGGAAGCTGCCAAATCGACGATTACCGATCCTCGCTTCATCGCAAGCACCGCTTCGTCCTCCATCATGAGGGGAGCACGCTTGCCGGGAACGGCCGCTGTCGTCACGATTACGTCGGCGTTCCGGGCTTGTTTCGCAATCAAGTCTCGCCCTCGCTTAAGAGCTTCGGGGCTGAGTTCTCGCGCGTATCCTCCCGCGTCTTCTGTGGCTATCCCCCCGAGATCGACTTCGAGGAAGGTTGCTCCGAGCGATTTCACCTGCTCGCCCGCAGCAGCGCGAACATCATAGGCCTCAACGACTGCACCGAGCCGCTTCGCAGTTGCGATCGCTTGCAGACCGGCGACGCCGGCTCCTAACACCAGTACCTTTGCCGGAGCCACAGTTCCTGCCGCCGTCATCAGCATAGGAAACATTCGCGGAAGATGCGACGCCGCCAGCAAAACCGCTTTGTAGCCAACGACGGTTGCCATTGACGAGAGGGCGTCCATGGCCTGGGCGCGCGTAATGCGCGGTATTAACTCGACGGCGAAGGTGGTGAGCTTGAGTCCAACTGCAGGCTCAAGCGCGCCGGGTTCATCCAGTGGACGCAGGAAGCCAAGCACTACCGATCCTGGACGCATAGCCGCCATATAGGAAGGTGCAGGACGCTGCACGCAGACCAAGACGTCGGCCGCAGGCAGCAGTTGCGTACGATCCGAGGTCACCTTGGCGCCGGCAGCTTCGTAGTCGCTGTCGTTCACTCCTGCTGCTTCGCCTGCGGCAGACTCAACCCACACTTCGTTCTTGGCCGCAGTCAATTTCTTAATGGATTCAGGAACCAATGCCACCCGAGCCTCACCGGGCAGCGTTTCGCGTAAGACGGCAACTCGCATGAGTCAGTTCACCTGTGCTGTTCGACAGTGTAGCGAAAAACGCCGCGATTGCTAACTACGAAGGTTGGCAGGAGCAACATTCGAAGGGCGAAGAGCTACGCAGGAATTATCGCTTGTTGGAGACTGTAGTCCCTCGCGCCGCATCAGCTCTGACGCACCGTTCGGCAACAAGGCAGCTCGAAGGATGACAGTCCGGTTGCAGCGACTTCCCGAGTTTCATATCGAAACAACAGCAAAAGCCCACAGCGACAGTCCCTACTGAGCCGGCTTTAGAACGGCTGTATTGCGCTCGTCGCTGGCAATGATTCTATAGAATCTCTTGAGCTCTTCTGCCTTGCTTACAGGTACGCTCAGCTCTTTTACTTCGAACGTGCGGGTGTACCCGATTACGTTGCCTTTCACCTCGGTCTTGGAATGGTAGCTTGCAAAACTAAAGTCGGCATCGACCGGAGGAGGCAGTTCATCAACGGCGTAGCCCGGAGGTAAAGTGATTTCAAAGTTGTCCGTATCCTGTACTGGGCCTTCGAATTCAATCGGGAACCGGCGAGGCTCTTTGGTCTCCAATATGCCCCTGGTTTTACTGCCGAAGACACGCGGTCTTACCAGGAGCAAGCTGCCGGCATTCTTGGCGTAGTTATCAGCCTCGAAGGCATAGTTAAACCGGAAAGGCTGGTCGCTGAGATTGAGATTCACGACCGACGCCTTGGTAATCCGAAAGTTCGACAGCGAGCCCGCGAGCAGGTTCTCGATGGGCTTGAGCTTCTCGGCGTTGCTCGTTACGCTGCGCAACGCGTAGCGCTGCGTCCACGCCCGGTCGCCGACGCGCACTTCCTCAACCGTGCCTTCCAGCTTGCCTGTAGGATCCAACGTGAGCTTTGCCGTTCGCTGGATACTGTTCATCGAGGAGGGCTGCTTCGGCAGTTCAACCAGTTCGCCGCCATCGGGCGTGACCAGCAAGCCGTAGTTAGCTTGCAGGTAGCCACCGATTTGGCCAAATGGAGTGAGCTCGTTCGTGGGATCGAAGAATAACAGTCTTCCCAGTTTGGGATGCTGCAACGTTGAGATTAACGTCGGTCCGGTAGCGCTGTCGGGCAATTTAATGGCAAGAATCACGTGGTCAAAACCGTTGTGCGCCGGCGTATCCGCCGTGATCGATCCACGCTCGGTATTGATCACGACATAGTAAGAGTCGACACCGATCGCGCTCAGCATGGAACTCATTAGCGTTGCCTTGTCCTTGCAGTCGCCATAGCGATGGGCGAATACGTCGGCCGCTGGGTGGGGCTGGTAGCCGCCGATGCCGAGCTCGATTGCCACGTAGCGAATCTCGTGCTGTACGAACCTTGCGATGGTCTTCATCTTGTCGAGCTGAGTCGGCGCTTGTGTGGTTAAACTAGTAACTTGCTGTTTGATCGCATCGGATGCATCGCGCCGACCGCTGGTTAAGTTTGCGTACCAGGTCCCCATCTGTTGCCAGTTAGAGAAGCCGTTCATTCCGGCGCCCCCAGGTGGGTAAAACGAGACGATCATCTGACCGAGGAGTCCCGCAAAAGGCGGCATGTCGTCCTCTTTCCGGACGCCTTTCAGATCGCTAAGAACCCACTGCCACTGATTGGATCCCGACTGCGTTGGTTTCACCTCGGGATAGTTGAGCCACGATGATTTCAATTCCCAGCCCATGGGTAACTGGAGTGAGTAGCGGATTTCCCGGACAGGATTCTCCTCTTGAAAGCCCCAACTCCTCTGCAGCACCAGAGGATGTTCCTCAATCTCATATTCATATCCGACGATATTTCCCGGATCGGGAGCTGGTATCTGAAGAACTTTCGCTTTCACATCGGCGATAAGCTCGCTGCCTTCGATCTTAGGAGGCGATACCTCAGCGCCGTCTTTGTCCTTCACCTCATAATCTTTGCCCTGCGCCGGGATACACCAGCCGTGCAGGCTCGTGATCTTCCGGTTGGAATTGAGGAAGACGATGACGGTGCCGTACTCACGTCCACTGGGCCGCAGGATCTTGTAAGCTCTGCGGACTGTAGTCCTGATCTTGTCGGCAGATATGACGTTGACGTTTGTCTCCGAGTAGAGCAACACGGCGTCGGTCTTCTCATCGTGCGCAGGCAATGGCGCGCTAACCTGCGCATGCATCCACGAAGGAGCATCCCCCGACGCCGCAAGCCGCGGCACAAACGTGAGGACACAGGCTGCGACCCAAAACAGAACTGCGAAAGGCCTACGCTTAGTTACTGGCACTGGCGCCCACCGGCTGCAAAACAACTTGTTCTTCATCTCCCGACCTCACTACCTGAAAAAAATTCCGTAATGCCGGGTAGTACTTCGGCTCCAGCAACAACAGATCCACTTTCAGCTTGCGACTTAGATGAATCGTGCTCTTGTCGTTCTCTGCTTTCAGCGTGTACAGAACAACTTTGCCATCCTGACTCTTGGCAGGCGGAAGGCTGCTTACTTGCCAGCCCACCGGCAGACTGATGGTTACATCGTCCATCTTTTCGAAGGGGTATTCGAAATAGATCGGATGCACTCGCTGAGCATGTTCAAAGACGCGCTTCTCTGACGCAGTAAAGATGCCAACCGGAAGCATGGCTCTGCGTCCGGCTCCAGAGACCCATCCGGGAATCTTCAGCTTGTATTCTGCAACCAGAGGCGTCGAAGAGCTGCTCCAGTCCGGCTTATTGGCTAAATCAACTTCGCTGGCGGCGGAAATGTATTCCTTGGCCTCGTCCTCGAGAAATTTGCGCCGCTCCGACTCATCCTCATTTCGTTCTTCGACGCGGCGCTGCATGGCCTCCAGGCCGACAAATGTGATCGTCAACTTGCCTTCCAGGTCGCCGGTTTCGGAGAGATTCAAAGCGGCGTTGCGCTCAATTCGTGAGTCTGAACTCTCCGGTAAAGTCGTGCGGACCCACGTACCACCATCTTTATCGAGACGCAGTCCCTGAACACCGGTTTCCGACCATGCGAGCATGCCAAACGGTGTGAACGCAGCTCCCGGATCGAAATACATTTCTTTGCCGTTAAGCTTTACCAGCACGACGTTCGCGTCGAGCTTGTATGCGTCCATCACAATGGGATTGAAAAAGTAATTGCGGCGATCGGATGCCATCACGCCATACGATTCGATACCGGCCGCACGTGTGAGTGCCAGAAAAAGCCAGGTGAGCTGTGCGCCGTCGCCGTAGCCCCTCTTCCAGACGTCTTCTACGTTCGAAGCCTCTTTTTCTTTCTCCCGCTTCTGTTGCTGTTCAGTCTTGCGAACCTCGTAGGAGGTGTTTCGGAGTTGCTGTACTCGGGCATAGATCTTCCGCAGTTTCACTTCGGGAGAATCATTCGGAGAGACAATCTGGGCTACCGCCTGCTCCATCGCTTTCCGTTTCCCGATGAAGCTTTCCACCGAGTCGTTCAGCTTCTTGCCCTTCTTCTTCCAGAACTGGTTGGCATCTCTCTCGGGAAGCTCGTCGCTGTAAGTGAAGTCCACGCGGGCCTTCAACTCGTTTTCAGGCGGCATATAGTCTTCGGTGTGAAACGCAGGTATGTTCTGCACCTGCAACCGAACGATGTGGTCCGGACCTTGCTTGGGCGGCTCCGTTCCTGCAGGCAATCCCTGCCAGCTCCAGCGGACATTGATCGGGATATAGCTGCTGGTATAAGGCTTTAGCGTGAAGTTGGCGGCCTTCGTGAACAGGTCATCGCTCAGGATCCAATGCGAGTCGAATATCTTGTACTCGCTCAGATCAACGGTGTAGGAGTACTCAATGATGCTTCCAACTTGAACGTTAGGAAGCGTGAAGGTCTTCGCCATATACTTCACGCCCTTGGCCTTCACAATGTACTTCTCGAATACTTTTCCGTCGTAGCTTGTGATCGACCCGTCTGGTCCGATAGTCCGGGCATTGATATGCACAACATTATTCCCAATGCTCTTTGAGAAGGGGATCTCCACGTCTGCGTACTTTCGGCCTTCCTCGGTAAGGATCTTGATTCGGACGTAGTTAACCTCGTGAGCAGTAAGGCCGCGGTCGTCGCGATCCACCTGGCGCCACAAGATAACCGCAGGGGCTCCCGGCGCCTGTGGGTCACTGGTCATCTTGAGCTCGTCCGGCGAAATGGCCCGCCAATCCTCAAAGGCAAAACTGCGGCAAGTGAGGGCAAACACAACGAGCAATGCGAACCTGGCCGGCCAAGATGGGCACAAAGGCGCAATATTCATTTCCATGAACCTCGGGAAATACTGGGGAAAGCAGTCCCACGAAAGGTGGGACAAGTGGAAATTTATACTCCGAAAAACCCGGAACTCACAAGGGGGGATTGGCCTACCGTAATGGGGTGAATCACCCTAGACAATTTGCCAAATTGGGAAGTTAGAGGGCGATTACAGGCGGAGAGCCCTGTGTGCACGCCTTGGATATTACTAGGTTTCCGGTCGCGAAGAGGAAACCCTTAATCAGAAGTAAGTAAACGCAAATCATGACAAGAGCTAGATCCTTTGCTCCGCAGGTTGACGAAAAAAAGCAAGCAGGAGGCTCATATTCTTGTTTGGCTGGTTTTTAAGCTCCGCAGGCCGCTGCGCGGTCGAGTAGCAGTTTGCGCTCACGCGAGTTGCGCGTGAGCGAGGCCGCGCGCTCAAACTCGATGCGAGCTTCGTCTAAACGTCCGAGCTTCTTCAGCAAATCGCCACGGACGCTTGGCAAGAGGTGATAGGTCTTGAGCGAGGGTTCTGACGTGAGTTTGTCCACAACTTCCAGACCGGCTGCTGGTCCGGAAGCAAACGAGAGTGCGACCGCGCGGTTCAGTTCCACGACTGGAGAGGGAGTCAGCAGGGCGAGCCGCGCGTAGAGCGCAGCGATGCGCTGCCAATCCGTCTCATCGTTGGTACGGGCACCCGCGTGACATGCCGCGATCGCGGCTTGCAGCACGTATGGTCCACCTCCGCCAAGCTTGTCGGCGCGATCGAGCGCTGCGAGCCCACGACGAATGAGGAGCTGATCCCAGCGTCCGCGGTCCTGATCGAGCAGCAGAATGGGCTCTCCCGCAGGCCCCACTCGCGCGCGCGAGCGCGACGCCTGAATCTCCATCAGTGCAACCAGACCATGGACTTCAGGCTCGCTCGGAGCAAGCTCGGCAAGAATGCGTCCAAGACGCAGCGCGTCGTCGCAGAGCGCAGGCCGCATCCAGTCGTCGCCAGCCGTAGCCGAATAGCCCTCGTTGAAGATGAGATAAATGACTTCGAGCACCGACGAGAGCCGCGAAGCAAGTTCGGCTCCGCGTGGCACCTCAAAAGGAACGTGCGCCTCGGCAAGAGTCCGCTTGGCGCGAACGATTCGCTGCGCGACGGTTGGTTCCGGAACCAGGAATGCGCGCGCAATCTCGTCCGTCGTGAGCCCGCCGAGGAGACGCAGCGTAAGTGCAGCGCGAGCTTCCGTGGAGAGAACCGGATGACAGGAGATGAACATCAGACGTAGCAGGTCGTCGCCCACGTTGTCGTCGATGGCGGCATTGAGATCGGGCACGGCCATCTCCTGCGCCTCAAGCTCGCGACCAAGCTCTTCGTGCTTGCGGTCCAGCAGCTTGTTTCTGCGGAAGAAGTCAATCGCTCGGTGCTTGGCAGCGGCCATCAGCCAGGCGCCAGGATTTTCGGGAATGCCTGATTCCGGCCAGCGCTCGAGCGCCGCGACGAGAGCATCATGCGCGAGATCCTCAGCAATGCCAACATCGCGCACAATTCGCGTGAGACCGGCGATGAGCCTCGCCGATTCAATCCGCCAGACCGCGTCGATGGCGCGATGGGTATCCGTAGCCGTCACAGCTACCCATCAGACCATCTTCAGCACCGAAGGCGCAAGCCGGCTAAGGTAGAGACGCAGCATGCTGCGTCTCCACCATGAAGCACGCCTAAGCGCGGTTTCCCCGGCGCTCCAAACGGCGTGGTAAAGACGCAGCATGCTGCGTCTCTACTCATCTCAGCTCGCGAGCGCGGCTTCCTTCTTGCTTTCGGCGGTATTAGTTGCCAACCCTGGGCAGCCCTGGCCGGCTTCAAAGATCTGGCGAATCTCGCACTCGCCCTCACCGGCCACCTGGAGGAAGTCCTTGGCGAGTTTGATAGCTTCTTCTTTCGAACTTGCGTTCAGGATGGCGAAGCCGGCGACCACCTCTTTTGCTTCCGTGAAGGGTCCGTCGGTGACGGTGACTTTACCTTGCGATTGCCTGATCCGAGCGCCTAGTGCGGTCGGCAGGCATCCTTCGGTTGCGAGCAGATAACCACTCTTGAAGCCGTCCTCAACAAGCTTCCCCATACGCGCCATTTCTTCCGGCGGTGGAGGCGAGGTTCTCTCAACAGATTTGTAGATTGATAGAAATCGAGGCATGGCTAACTTCTCCTTCTGTTAGATTGCTTTCGTGATTTGAGGTGGAACTCCGAACGTCTCGCCGGTTTTTCCTGCCCTCTACTCACACGGCGAATGCCGGCACTGAGAATCGACAGTTCGGTCAAAATATTTTAGGCCTCGGCATTCTCGTAGAGACGCAGCATGCTGCGTCTCTACCATGCGGCTAACCCATCATCCCCCTGCGATCGCGCCGATGATCAGCAATGGTTCCTTTCCGGACGTAACCGCATCCGGCAGTGGGGAGTCTGGCGACTGGTGAGAAAGATCCTCCTCGCAGGCAAAGAAGCGCAGGAATGCCCGCCGCTGTTGCGTGTCATGATCGCGAATCGTGCCACGCAACATCGGATATCTCGCTTCGAGCGCGTCGAGCACCGAGCGCACCGTAACCGGAGGCTGGACCTCGAGCTGTACTTCGCGGCCCACTTGCGCAAGCGTGCGCAGATGCTGGGGGAGTTCGACTCGGATGGTCACGACAGCGTCTGCACTTCCACTGAATACACTGCCGGAAGATCTCGAACGATCGGCGCCCAAGAATCTCCGGCGTCGGCCGATGCATACACCTGCCCGCCGGTGGTGCCGAAGTAGATTCCGCATTTATCGAGTGAATCGACGGCCATTGCATCGCGCAGCACGTTCACGTAGCAATCCTTTTGCGGCAGGCCTTTGGTGAGTGCCTCCCATTCGTTTCCGCCGGTGCGGCTGCGGTACACGCGCAGCTTTCCTTCCGGCACGAAGTGCTCTGAGTCGCTCTTGATCGGGACTACATAGATGGTGTCGGGTTCGTGCGCGTGAATGTCGATTACGAAGCCAAAATCCGTAGGCACGTTTCCGCTCACCTCTTTCCACGAGTCCCCGGCATCATCGCTGCGCATGATGTCCCAGTG